>SUWC01000040.1 GCA_015061665.1 Lentisphaerota bacterium | reverse complement strand
TGAGCATGGTTCCTCGTTTCTTGCACATTGAGACGAGGATATCATCTCATATTTCGCCGCTTTTGTCAATAGGGGGCGGCCAATTCGATATCTACAAGGCGAACGCGCCATGAACTAAATCACCATGACTTCGCGGTTGATTTGTTGTCCGTTTTATCGTATAATATTTGCATAGAAAGGAGAACGGACCATGGCTGAACACAACATAAAGAACCAAGAAACCGAAGAAATTTGCGACACCGACATCGTCTTTGACTGTCCGCACTGCGGCAAGAACCTCGTAATCGACTACAGAGGAGCGGGGCTTCAGATTCCGTGCTCTGGATGCGGCGAGCAGATACTCGTCCCGATTCCGGACGGAATGAACCTCAGCGACCTCGACCTCGATCCGGGCGAAATCCTCCAGCAGCTGTTCGCGACCCGCCGCAACTACCAGCGCGCTGAAGTCGAGATCGAGCAGCTTCGCACGAAGCTCCGCCAGATACAGGAGACGCTCGGCGTCGTCCAGCAGGTGATTTCGGAAGGGCTTAAGTCAGAGTGAGCTCGAAGTCCGCCGCAGTCAACGCGCTTACATTCTCGCGCGTCCCGCTCATACTTGCCTGGCTGGCGTTCGCAGTCGCGTTCGAGTTCCACCGCTCGCTGCCGCTTCTGGTGGCGGCGTGCGCCATGATGTTCCTTTCGGGCATCACGGACCTGTTCGACGGAATCCTCGCACGCCGGTGGAACGTTGTCACTTCGCTGGGCAAGATGGCCGACCCGCTGATGGACAAGGTGTTCTACGTCGTGGTCTTCCCGAGCCTCGTCTGGCTCATCATGCACCAGGGCGGGGGGAACTTCCATTCGCTTCTGATGCTGTCGTTCACGATACTCTACATCCTGCGCGACCTGTGGGTCACGTTCCTTCGCTCGGTGGGTTCGGCGTTCGGCGCGGACGTTGCGGCCATGTGGCTTGGGAAGGTCCGCACGGCCCTTTCCTTCCCCGCGGCGGGTTGGGTCTACGCCTATCTTTCGCTGCGCGGCTACCTGCCCGACAGCGCGTCGGACGCCGATAGATATTGGCTTTGGTCGTGCTACGTGGTTGAGTTCGCGATGATCGCGCTGAACATCTACAGCGGATACTCGTACACCCTCTCGTACCTTCCCTACCTAAGGCGGGCACTTGAAAAAAAATGAGAATTGTGCAATAATATTTCCTGTCCACAAAAAACCACAAAGACCTATCAAGGATAAACAAATGAAAAAACCTGCATCCAAAGGATTTACGCTTGTCGAGCTTCTCGTCGTCATCGGCATTCTCGGCATCCTCATGGGAGCGCTGTTCCCCGCGATTTCCGCGGCGATGTTCAACGCCAACACCGCGGCCATGGCCATGCGCGGAAGGAACCTCTTCGTCGCGATCACCCAGGCCAACACCGACCGCGAGAGCGCAGGTCTTTGCTCGGTCTGGCCTTCCGAGGAGACCGAGGGGCTTGACGACGACGAAAAGAAGCTGATTGGCGCGTCCTCTACGACCGAGTACTTCAAGGAGCTCTTCGACTTCGACAACAAGGGCGACTCGTCCAAGTGGAAACCCTACGTCGACGTCGATATCGGCGTTCTCTCGGGCAGCGGCGTCCAGGGCGCTTCCGGCACGAGCCTCAAGAAGGACAACATCGCGTGGGTCATCGTCCAGAACGTCCCGAGCGAAATGGCCGACGTCGTGCCTGTCCTCGCTTCTAGGAACGTTTCCGTTTCCGAGCTCAACACCCCGCTCAGCAGCAAGATCCAGGGCAACGAGTCCCAGGAGGTCGTCTGCGGCAACGGCAAGGGCGAGAGCGACGTTCCCTTCGGCAACAAGGGCTGGGTGCTTGTCCGCAAGGGCGGCGCGTCCCAGGTCATCAAGGCCAAGTACTCCAAGTACAGCGTCATCTTCAACCACCAGGGCTTCGACAACTCGAACCTCGAATACAAGCCGAAGTTCATGAAGCTCTAATGCTCGTACAAGTCGCAATAGACTTGGCGCTGGACAGGCTCTTCACGTACGAAGTGCCCGCCGCGCTGGAAGGGAAGCTGGCCGTTGGCCAGCTTCTTTCCGTTCCGTTCGGCCACCGCTCGGCGCGCGGCTTCGCGATGAGGGTCGGGGAACGGGGAACGGGGAATGGGGAATGGGGAACGGGGAATGGGGGGTATAAGCTAAAACCCGTTGACTCCATCGTCGACGAGACGCCGTTCTTCTCGAAGGCGCTTCTTGAACTTGTGAAGCAGATCGCGGCCTACACCGCTTCGCCGATCGAAACCGTCCTTCGCGCGGCCGTCCCCGCAGCCGTCATAAAGCCAGGCGCCCGCGCAAAGGCGCAGTACTACGTCGAGGCGGACGAAGATGCGCCCGAGCAGGCTCTGAAGTCCGCCACCAAGCGCCAGCTCTGGCTTCGCGAACAGCTTGTGCGCGTCGGCGGAGGATGGCTCTCCCAGGTCTGCACCGAGTTCGGGACAACTCCCGCGACGCTGCGCCAGATGGCGTCCGCAGGGCTTGTGGTCGTCGAGTCGCGCACCCGAAGGCGCGACCCTTTCTCTCGCGCGCGCATCGTGCCGAGCAGTCCGCTCGAGCTCAACGCCGAGCAGTCCGCCGCGCTTGAGGCGATCGGCGCTCTTTCGCCTGGCAAGGAGGGCGCGAAGCACGTTGTCCTCCTGAACGGCGTGACTGGCTCTGGCAAGACCGAGGTCTATCTCCAGGCGATTGCGCGCGAGCTGGACGCAGGGCGCGGCGCGATAGTGCTCGTTCCGGAGATTTCGCTCACGCCGCAGACGGTCCAGCGATTCGCCTCGCGCTTCGGCAACCGCGTAGCGGTCCTTCACTCCGCGCTTTCCGACGGTGAGCGCTACGACGAATGGCACCGCATCCGCTCCGGCGAGGCGCGTGTCGTGATCGGCCCGCGCTCGGCTGTCTTCGCGCCCGTCTCGAACCTCGGGCTGATCGTCGTCGACGAGGAGCACGAGTCGAGCTACAAGCAGGAGGAGGCTCCGCGCTACCACGCGCGCGACGTTGCGGTCCTTCGCGGCTTCGTCGAAGGTGCGCGCGTCGTGCTGGGCTCGGCCACGCCATCGCTTGAATCGTGGGCGAACGTCGCGCGCGGGAAATACGCATACGCCGCCATGCGCCAGCGCGCGGGAGCGGGGCGCCTTCCGTCCATAGCGATCGTTCCGATGATGCCGTCGTCCGCGCTGGACGCCTCGGGCTCGTCGGGGTCGGGCGGACTCTTCTCGCGCGAGCTCATGGACTGCATGGCCGCGCGCCTCGACCGCCACGAGCAGACGATACTCTTCCTCAACAGGCGCGGCTACTCGCGCTCCGTGGACTGCATGGACTGCGGCGAGTCGATCATGTGCCCCGACTGCTCCGTCGCCTATACGTACCACCAGGCGGACAGCTGCCTGCGCTGCCACATCTGCGGAGGCTGGATACCCGTCCCGCAGGCGTGTCCGTCTTGCCGCTCGCGCCGCCTCACGTTCAAGGGAATCGGCACGCAGCGGGTGGAGTCCGCGCTGTCCAAGTGCTTTCCTCATGCGCGCATACTGCGGATGGACGCCGACTCCACGAGCCGCAAGAACTCCCACGACGACATTCTGGGCGCGTTCCGGCGATTCGAGGCGGATATCCTCCTCGGCACGCAGATGATCGCGAAGGGGCTGGACTTCCCTAACGTGACGCTTGTGGGCGTCCTGAACGCCGACTCCTCGCTGAACATGCCCGATTTCCGCGCGGCGGAGCGGACGTATCAGCTTCTTTCGCAGGTCGCGGGCCGCGCGGGGAGGGCGTCGCTCCCCGGCGAGGTGATAATCCAGACGTACGATCCTGACGCCTTTGCCATTCGCGCTGCGGCAAAGGGAGACTTCGTGGCGTTTGCGCGCGAGGAGCTGAAGGCCCGCAAGGAGGCGAATTTTCCGCCCTACTGCCATCTTGCGGCTGTTTCGGTGCGCGCGAAGGACGCCGGGCTTGCGTCCAAGTGGGCGCAGATGTATGCGCAGAGCCTTGCTGCGTACGCGAAGAAGGATTCGCGGCTTGATGTCGGCGAGGCGTGGCCTAGCGCGCTTGAGAAGGCGGAGGGATGGTACCGCTGGCAGATCGTCCTTCGCGCTCCCGCGTCATCGGTAGCCGTCCGCGCGTGGCGCTGGCTGATGTCCGTTCGCCCGCCGCACAAGGATGTCCGCGCGTCAATCGACATCGACGCATACAGCCTGACCTAGTCTTGCCTCTTTGGTCTATTACTCGTTCGGGTGATAGCGCATTGCGCGGTGTATTTGGTAGAATACTCTACATGAAAACATTGTCTGCATTCGCTGTGGCGCTCTGCGCGTCTTCGGTCATCGCCTCCGAGAGCGTGTCTCTTGACGGGGCATGGATGTTCAAGTTGGACGGCGACGAGGCGTCCCGCGTGGTTCGCGTCCCGCACGACTGGTCCATTGAGTCCGTGCCTACCCAGGGCGCGCCGACTGGCAAGGAATGGGGCTTCTACAAGGGCGGAAAGGCAGAGTACCGCCGCACCTTCGAAATCGCCGAAGCCGACCTCGCCAGGCACCTTGAGCTTGTGTTCGACGGGGTGTTCCGCAATGCAGAGGTGTATGTCAACGGCGAGCTCGTCGGAAAGGGGACGCGCTACGGATACACGGGTTTCCGCGTTTCGCTCGACGGCAAGGTGAAGACGGGGAAGAACGACCTCCTCGTGAAGGTCGACAATTCCGCGCTCCCCGGCTGCCGCTGGTACATGGGCAGCGGAATCTACCGCGGCGTGAGGCTGGAGAAGCTAGACTACCCCTACGTCAAGCCGCTTTCCGTCGACGTCCGCACGCAGCTCGACGGCAATGTCACGATTGCTTGGACGAGTGTGGACAAGGGTGGCGCCGAGCGTAGCTCTAGCAGGAATTTCAAGATCGAGAACCCTGTCCTCTGGACACCCGAGACGCCGAAGATGTACGAACAGGAGATCGGCGGCGAGAAGGTGCGCTTCGGAATACGCACCGTCGAGTGGGGCGCCGAGAAGGGCTTTCTCCTCAACGGCAAGCCTGTCGAGATGCACGGCGCGTGCGTGCACCACGACCACGGTCCGCTCGGCGCGGCGAGCGAGTGGGAGTTCGAGCGCAGGAAGGCGCTTCAGCTCAAGCGCGCGGGCTTCAACGCCGTCCGCACGAGCCACAACCCCGTCAGCGAGGCATTCCTCGATGCGTGCGACGAGATCGGACTCCTCGTAATGGACGACATGTTCGACGGGCGCGAGAGGAAAAAGACGAACGGCGACTACTGCGAGGTTTTCAACGAGGACTGGCAGAAGGACCTCGACTGGATCGTCAGGCGCGATCGCGTGCATCCGAGCGTCGTGATGTGGTCCGTCGGCAACGAGATCCTCGAGCGCAGCGAGCCCTTTGCCGCGGAGACGACGAAGAAGATGCACGAGTTCATCGACAAGCTGGACGGAACGCGTCCCGTCACGCAGGCGCTCTGCCTCTGGGGCGAGAAGTGGGAGGATCAGGACGCGATGGCGGCGAACCTCGACATCGTCGGCTATAACTACCTCGAGCATTTTACCGAGAGCGACCACAAGAGGCTTCCGAACCGCGTGATCGTCTACACTGAGACGTATCCGAGGGACGCCGCCAACGTGTGGAGGCGCATCGTGAAGCATCCGTACGTGATCGGAGAGTTCGTTTGGACCGGCATCGACTATCTCGGCGAGACGGGCATCGGCAGGAACTTCTACAAGGACAAGGAGCCGTACGGAGAGCATTGGCAGGGACATCTCCCGCAGTTCCCCTGGCACGGCGCGTATTGCGGCGACATTGACCTGACGGGGTACCGCAAGCCGATTTCGCACTACCGCGAGACGCTGTGGAACGATAGCGCGAAGACGTATCTCGCAGTCCGCGAGCCTGACGGATGGAAGGGCAAGATTGCGACTTCGCTGTGGAGTGTCTGGCCGACGTACGACCACTGGACGTTCTCCGGATGGGAAGGCAAGAAGGTAACGGCCGAGGTCTACACGCGCCGTCCGAAGGTCGAGCTCTACCTGAACGGCAAGCTTGTGGGTGCGAAGGACGTGTCGGCTGATACCGCGTGGAAGGCGGAGTTCGAACTCGACTATGCGCCTGGCGAGCTCAAGGCCGTCGGCATTGCGGCAGACGGCTCCAAGGAGGAGTGCGTCCTTAGGACAGCGGGCGAGCCGAAGGAAGTGCGTCTTTCCGAGGAGTCGATCGGACGCTACACCTATGTGACCGCGGAGGTGGTGGATGCGAAGGGAACGGTGTGTCCCTATGCTGACCGCGACGTGGACTTCAAGTCCGTCGTGCCCAACGGAGAGGTTGTCGCCACCTGCTCGGGCGATCTTTCCGACAACGTTGTCGCGACTTCGCGCGTCAGGCGCACGTGGATGGGCCGCGCGATGTCCGTCGTCAGGCGCTAATGGGGCTTGGGGCCTGGCGGCTGTCTTGCGGCGCAACCCCTACCACTATTGGGGGATGAAAAGACAACGTGCATTTGCTATAATTGTCGCATGAAAAAGCTAGATATGACTTCAGCCCTTTGCGGCAGCTGCGCACTCGCAGCCGCCCTTGGTGTATTCACCCTCCGCGCCGACGAATGCATCTGCGACTCACGACCGGCTGCCGCGGACGCAGCGCACTGGGAAAGCCAGCGCTATCCCATCGGCAACGGACGCCTCGGGGCGATGCTTACGGGCGGAATCGCGCGCGAATGCGTGCAGTTCAACGTCGATTCGCTCTGGACCGGAACGGAAAACCTCTCCGGCGCAGTTGCAGAAGGCCCGAGCGCCGCGACTGACGGCGGAGTCGGCGACTATCAGAACTTCGGCGAGCTTGTGGTTGAGTTCGAGGAGCTGGGAACGGGGAATGCTGAAGATGGGGCAGACTACAGGAGAACTCTCGACCTGGCGAAGGCCGTCCATACGGTTCGCTGCGACGGCATGGTGCGCGAGGCGTTCGCTAGCGCGCCGGACGACGTAATCGCGCTTCGGTTCGCGTCCGCGCGTCCTCTCAAGGCGAAGATCACGCTCAGCGGCGCCCACGGAGAGAAGACGGAGTCCGTTGGCGAAACGTCCCTCGCGTTCAGCGGGCGCCTCCCCAACGGACTCGCCTACACCGCGCGGGCGGACTGGGATGTCGGCGGCGGCACGAACCTTGTCGTCTGGCTTCGCGCAAAGACAGGCTACGACCTCGCTCGCGGGGACTTCGGGCTCGGACAGGAATGCGCTCCGTATGACGCGCCGTTCCGCGGCAGTTTCGCCGCGGTCATGAAGCGTCACATCGAGGACTACGCGAAGTTCTACAATGCGTGCAGGCTCGACCTTTCGTCTCCTGCGCAGAAGGCGTGGAAGGAGATGCCGACGCGCGAGCGCCTCGGCTACTTCCGCAAGGGCGAGACGCGCGATGGAATGCCGGACCTCGACGCCGCGTTCCGCGACCTGGTGGAGACGCAGTTCAACTTCGGGCGCTACCTTCTTATTTCCTCTTCGCGCCCGGGGACGCTGCCCGCGAACCTCCAGGGGCTCTGGAACAACCGCAACAACCCGCCGTGGCACTCCGACTACCACACGAACATAAACATCGAGATGAACTACTGGTGCGTCGACGCCGCGAACATGGGATCGCTGTGGGATCCGATGATGGACTGGATGGAGGCCGCGAACCGCACGGCGGCGAAGGAGACGCGCCTCGCGTTTCCGAACTCGAAGGGCGTTGCATACCGCACGTCGCTCAACGCGTTCGGCGGCGGCGGATGGAAGTGGAACTACGCGGGAGCGCCGTGGATGGCGATAATGGCCTACGACCACTACCTCTTCACAAAGGACGAGAAGTACCTTGCCGAGCGCGTCTGGCCGCTTCTCAGGGACGCGACGTCCTTCATGCTGACGCATCTCGTGAAAGGTCCTGACGGGAAGCTTCTCGTCAAGCAGGGGTGGAGCCCCGAGCACGGACCCGTTGCCGACGGCGTGATGCACGACCAGCAGCTCATGCGCGAGCTTCTTAAAGCGACGATAGCGACGATGGAGAAGACTGGGAATTCTCTGGAGGGGCCGGACGGCACCGTCTACGCGAAGCAGCTCAGGGCAACGCTCTCGAAACTTGGCGGCGACAAGATCGGTTCGTGGGGACAGCTCCAGGAGTGGCAGGCGGACATCGACAAGAAGGGCGACGAGCATCGCCACACGTCGCACCTCTTCGCCGTCTACCCTGGAACGACGATCACGCGCTCGGCGACCCCCGAATTCGCCAAGGCGGCAGAGATTTCGCTTGAGGTCGGGCGTACGACTACGCGCGACTCGCGCAGAAGCTGGACATGGCCCTGGAGGGCCGCACTGTGGGCTCGTCTCGGGCGCGGAGAGAAGTCTGGCGAGATGCTTGACGGACTCCTCCGCCACAACACTCTGGACAACATGTTCGCGACGCATCCGCCTTTCCAGATCGACGGAAACCTCGGCATGGTGGCGTCTGTCTGCGAAATGCTCGCGCAGAGCCACGAAGTCGCGCCGGACGGCAAGATTGTTCTGCGGCTTCTCCCCGGCCTTCCGCCGAACTGGCCCGACGGATCCGTGAAGGGACTGCGCCTGCGCGGCGGCGCCACGCTCGACATGGAGTGGAAGAAGGGCAAGGTCATCCGCAATAAAATCAACGGGCCGACCCGACTTTACAAGGTTGTGTGGCCAGGCTCCAACTGATACGGCCAACGCATCAAAAATTCCTTCTCCCCGCTGACGCGGTGTAGAACGAATTTTTGATGCGTTGGAAGTGTTTCAGCAGCCAACAACCAGCGATCAGCGCCCAATCCGGGCGGTCGTGGCGCGCATCTTGGACTTTCAGGAGGCGTCCAAGGCGCATTCATCGGGCGCGCCCGTCTTTTTTGTGAACGCGCGGGCATCGAGCCCGCGCGGGTTCGATGCAGTCGCCTTGAAGTCTTCTTCCCGCCCTATGCCGCCGCCATCAGCTTTCTTCGCCTCGTCTACCCAATTGCGCTTGGTGCTGTCCGAGTGGGCGCTCACGATGCATGGCATCTTGCCGTCCTTCGTGAGAGCCCTGCGGCAGGGAAAAGCCATCGGAGCGTAGGCTCGATGCCTACGCACAAAAGATGATCGGGCGCGGCCGATTTGCCCCTAGTATGTCCTAGGGTCGCACTAGACGCGCCACGACCATTCGGATTGGACACTGCGCTGCTGGCTGCTGGTTGCTGAGACACTTCCAACGCATTAAAAAACGATCCAGGGGCCCCGAAGGGGAAGGATCGGCTTTTAATGCGTTGGCCGTATCCAACTGACGTGCCTGATTGAGATATGATATAATTACGTCCATGGACGAATCTATGGATGAAGACAGCAAACGAGTCAATCAGACGGTGATGGCGATTGACGACGTCGAGCGCGAGCTGCGCGCGGGCAACCGCGTGCTGCTCGCCGTGCGTCACGCCGAGCGTCCGCGCATACAGAACGAGGATCCATCTTTCGGCGCTGCGCTTGGCCTTACGGACGAAGGAGCGCGCACGAGCCGCGAGTTCGGTCGCCTGCTGCGCGGCGCTTTTGCCGCGGCAGGCGGCGACGTGCAGTTCGCTGCGAGCCCCCTCAGGCGCACGGTCCTGACCGCGGCGCTTGCAGCCGAGGGGATGGGCGTTCCAGACGCGTCGATCCTTGAAGACGAAGCCGTGGGCAACGGCTGCGCGTACGTAGCGGACGCGCACGAGATATGGGAGCTCTTCCGCGACACGCTCTTCTTCGAGCACATGTGCGAATACATGCGCGACGGCGTCCAGCGCGGCTTCGCGCCGCTTGCGGAGGCGACAGCCGCATTCGAGGAATACATGATGTCGATTTTCCGCGCAAAGCTCGGCGTGTTCACGACGCACGACGTGTACATTGCGGCGTTTCTGCACGGACGCGGCGTCAAGACGGACTTCTGCAAGGAAAACTGGCCGCGCTTTCTTGACGCGGCGGCAATAGTGGTAGAGCCATCGGGGCACCGAAGGTACGCGCTGCTGCGATCTGGGCTTTCGGCCGGAGTCTGCGGCGTCGCACCGGGGGAGAAGCCGTGCTGAGGGTGCTTGGAAAGCTTCCCGTGGAAAAGTTCCACTTCGCGTGCAGCGGCGGGTCGGACAGCATGGTCTTCCTCGACTTCCTGCGGCGCTATCCGAAGAACAGATTCGACGTCCTTCACTTCAACCACGGAACGCAGTACTGCGACGAGGCGGAAGAGTTCGTCACGGCGAAATGCGCGGAGTTCGGGCTGGAGTGCCACACGGCTCGCATCGCCCGCAGGCGCGCGAAGGGCGAGTCGCAGGAGGAGTACTGGCGCAACGAGCGATATGGCTTCTTCTCCCGCTTTTCCGACGCGCCCATAGTGACATGCCACCATCTTGGCGACGCGGTGGAGACGTGGGTCATGTCGTCCCTCCACGGCGAGGGCAAGCTCATTCCGTACCGCAACGCAAGGTACAACATCATCCGTCCGTTCCTCTGCACTCCGAAGTCCGAGATAGAGGACTGGGCAGCAAGGCACGGCGTGAAGTACGTGACGGACGGATCTAACTTCGACATTTCGCTCAACAGGAACTTCGTCCGGCTGAAGATGATGGACCTCGTTCGAGAAATAAACCCAGGAATCGAAAAGACAATCGCAAAGAAAATAAGGGCAGCCTACCGCGAATCGGAGGCGAAGGAGAAATAACATGGAAGACTTCGGATTCTACCTCGTAATGACAAACCCCGTCGTCGGATACGCCGAGTGTGCAAAGGCGGCGGTAAAGGCCGGCGTAAGGATAATCCAGCTCAGGATGAAGCATGCAGGCCGCGATGAAATCGTACGAGAGGCGAAGGCCGTGCGCGAAGTGACGCGCGGAACGGACACGCTCTTCATCGTGAACGACGATCCGTCCATTGCGGCGGAAGTCGGAGCGGACGGAGTGCACGTCGGACAAGACGACATGTCCGTTGCCGAAGTGAGGCGGCTCTATCCGTCACTTAAGATCGTCGGCCTTTCGACGCATTCGCCGGCTCAGGCTCTCGCGGCGGTTCCGCAGAAGCCGGACTACATCGGGGTGGGGCCTGTCTACGCGACGCCGACGAAGGACATCCCCGACCCGACGCTGGGCGTGGAGACGGCCGTGCAGATGATAAGGTCCGTGCCGTTCCCGGCAGTGGCGATCGGCGGGCTGGACTTCGAGCGCGCGGAGGGAATCGTCAAGGCGGGCGCGAAGAACTTCGCCGTCGTGAGGGCCGTATGCTCGTCGCAGGATCCGTATTCGGCGATGAAGCGGCTGACGGGACTGGTCCGACCTTCCGCCTTCGCGTAAGAGGATCGGTATTTTGCAGTCGAAAAAACTTCACAATTGCGGCATGGAAACCTAAAATGGTAGAATATCCGCAAGGAGCAAGCAACTATAATGAAGAAATTGATCGTAACATCATCCGCAGTGGCGCTTGTTGCGCTGGCGGCGTTTGTATGGTGGGGTTGCCGCATAGAGCCAGGCAACGGCGAAATCGCGGTCCTGATGAAGAAAACAGGGCGCGACCTTCCGTCCGACGCGATTCTCGCGCCGTCCCGCGACTACAAGGGCATCCAGGCGGATGTGCTGCCTGAGGGGCGCTATTTCCGCAATCCATGGACATGGGAATGGCGCTATTTCAAGGCCCTCGACATCCCTGCCGGAAAGTTCGGCGTGTTGGTGCGGAAGTACGGCAGGGACCTCCCTGCGGGCGAGATAATCGCGCGCGACGAATCGTACAAGGGGATCGTGCCTGACGTTCTCGGTACGGGGCGCCACCGCGTCAATCCATACGCGTACGACATAAAGCTCTACAACGACATCACCATCAAGCCGGGACATGTAGGCGTCGTCACGCGTCTTACGGGCGCGGACATACTTTCCGCCGACGCGCCTGAATCCGCCGGAACGGGCTTTCTCGTCGGCGAGGGCCTGAAGGGCGTTGTGGACGGCATACTCAAGGAGGGAACGCACCGCCTCAACCCGTTCCTTTACTCCGTCATGATCGTCAACGTGCAGAGCCAGCGCTTCGAGCTGAGCGGGGCGGACGCAATCAGCTTCCTCACCCTCGACGGCTTCACGGTCCAGGCCGAGGGCACGCTCGAGTTCAACCTCGAGCTGGACAAAGTCGCGATACTCTCGCACGAGGTTGGCGACATGGATGACATCCTCCAGAAGATCATCCTCCCGTCGGCGCGCGGCTTCTCGCGCATAGAGGGCTCTAAGAAGCGCGCGACGGAGTTCATCGTCGGCGAATCGCGACAGGCGTTCCAGAACTCGCTGGAGACGTACCTCAAGCGCGTCTGCGCACCGTGGGGTATTTCGCTCAACTCCGTGCTGATCCGCGACATCTTCGCGCCGCAGGAGGTGGCCAAGATCATCCGCGCACGCGAGCTCGCTGTCCAGGAGGCCAAGAAGATCGACCAGCAGATAGTACAGGCGAAGAGCCAGGCTGAGCTCGGGCGCCAGAAGGCGCTCGCCGAGCGCAACTCGAAGGTTGTCGCCGCGGAGACAGAGCGCATCCAGAAGCGCATAGCCGCCGAGCAGTCGCGCGCCGAGCGCACGATTGCGGCCCAGACGCGGCTTGAGGTCGCAGCGACGGAGCTCAAGGCAGCCGAGGCGGAGGCCGCTGCGCTTCTCGCCAAGGCCGAGGCCGAACGCAAGGTCGTCGAGGCCAGAACGACGGCCGAGGCGTCAGTCCTCAAGAGCGAGGTTTCCGTCTACTCGGACGAGAGCGACTACGTCCGCGCGAAGATCTACGAGAAGACGGCGCCCCGCATCGTCGACGTAGTGACGGCGGATAGTCCTGGCGAGCCGATGGGGATCCCGGCCAAAAGCGGATTCTCCGTCCAGAAGGGAGGTGCGCAGTGAACTTCGGACCTAAGGCGGCCAAGGCCGCAGTTGTTGCCGTTCTGGCGATCCTCGTCGCGTTCGGCGCGTTCGAGTGGTTTTTCTGCCGCATATACGTCGGGCCAGGGCAGATGGCAATCGTCACCGCGAAGACGGGAGACGAGCTCCCTGCGGGGGCGATCCTCGCCGAGCCAGGGCAGAAGGGCGTCCAGCGCGAGCCGCTTGCCGAGGGACGCCACTTCCTCAACCCGATCACCCACGACTGGCGCATTGTCCGCGCCCTCACCATCCCCGCCGGAAGCGTGGGGATCGTGACGTCCAAGACTGGTCGCGAGCTGCCGCCTGGCGAGATACTCGCCCCAGACCGCGACTCGAAGGGCGTGTGGCGCAACGTCCTCGGACCAGGCACGTACCGTCTCAACCCCGAGGGCTACGACGTCAAGGAGATGAGCGCGATAAACATCCCGATAGGCTATGTCGGCGTAGTGACAAGCCAGACGGGCAAGCCCGCAGCCGAGGGCGCGTTCGCGGGCCACGGGGAGAAGGGCGTCATGGAGAAGGTCCTTCAGCCAGGGCTCTACTACGTCAATCCGCGCGCATACCAGGTCGATGTCGTCGAAATCGGGATGAACCAGGTGTCCATCGTCGGCAAGTCGGGCACGGTCGTGCTCACGAAGGCGCAGGGACAGAGCGCGAACGGACTCGACGAGCTCCAGCGCCAGACGCTGCAGAAGCAGTCGCAGAAGCGCGCCGAATACGTGACGCAGAACGCCGACCTCGGCATTGTAGACGAAAGCGAGGCGAGGAACTTCTCGCAGAACCTGCTTCCGATAAGTGCATCAGCAGCCGGCAGGCGCGTCGGCAACGCGAAGTCCGCGGCCTACAAGTCCGCGCCCCGACAGGACATGCAGCAGTCGCAGCGGACGGATGCCGCAGCAGCCCCCGTGAGCGATTCCGTTGCGTTCGGCATGAACCAGTTCGTCCAGTTCCCGTCGTCCGACGGCTTCCTGATCATGCTGGACATGACGGTCGAGTTCGAGCTGATGCCCGAGAAGATTTCGAAGATCTTCATGCTCTACGGGGACCTTCCCGCGGTCGTCTCGAAAATCCTCATGCCGCAGATACTGTCGATTTCGCGCATGAAGGGATCGGACTACAAGGCGCGCGAGTTCATCGACGGCGAGGGACGCCAGAAGTTCCAGGAGGAGATGACGGCCGAGCTCGTCCGCGTACTCGGCGAGAAGCACATCCTCGTCAGGAACGCGATCGTCCGCCACGTCGAGGTCCCGGGAGAAATCCTCGCGCCCATACAGTCCGCCGCCGTCGCAAAGGAGCAGGACCTTACGAACCGCACGGAGCAGGAGACCGAGAAGCGCCGCGCCGAGCTGAACACCGAGGAGGCGAAGGTCGACCAGCTTAGGCGCGAAGTCGACCAGGAGACTGCCAAGCTCGTCGCAACGGTCGCCGCGGAGACGCGCAAGGAGGTCGCGGGGATCGACGCGGAGACGAAGCTCAAGGCCGCCGAGATCGACCTAGAGTGCGCGAAGATACAGGCGAAGATCACTGAAACGCGCGGCGAGGCGTCCGTCAAGGCCAAGTTCGCCGTGGAGAACGAGGAGGCGCAGGGACTGAAGCGCAGGGCGTCCGCATTCGCCGACACCTCGCACTGGGCTGACCTTGTCTTCGCGGAATCGCTCAACACGAACCTGTCCATCCGCGTCATCCACGCCGGCGAAGGCACGCTCTGGACCGACCTCAAGGGGTCGTCTCTCGCCATTCCGCCTCCGCTCGCCAAGTAGCGTGGGCGCGGATCCGGTGCGAAATTTGATATAATAGAAAGGATGGACAGAAAAAGAGTTCTTGTAACGGGTTCCTCGCGCGGGATAGGCAAGGCCATTGCCGATGCGCTTTCCGCCGAGGGCTATGAAGTCGTCACGCATTCGGTGCGCAGCGGCGGCACGTCGCTTTCCTTCGACATCGCGGACCGCGACGCCGCGAAGGCTGCGCTTGATGCCGACATTGCGGCGAACGGGCCCTACTACGCCGTAGTGCTCAATGCCGGCATAAGCCGCGACAACGCATTCCCCGCGATGGAGGACGCCGAGTGGGACGCCGTGCTGCGCACAGACCTCGACGGGTTCTACAACGTCCTCAAGCCGTGCGTCATGCCGATGGTCTCGGCGCGCATCCGCGGCAGAATCGTCGCGCTGTCGTCCGTGAGCGGCATAATGGGCAACCGCGGGCAGGTCAACTACTCGGCGGCGAAGGCGGGCGTGATAGGCGCCGTCAAGGCGCTCGCGGTAGAGCTCGCCAAGCGCGGCATAACGGTCAATGCGGTCGCCCCCGGCGTGATAGAGACGGATATGGTGTCCACCATGCTTCCCGAGGCGGTGGAGGCCGCGAAGTCCGCGATTCCGATGCGCCGCTTCGGCCGCGCAGAAGAGGTGGCTTCGCTTGTTTCGTATCTTTTGTCCCCCGGCGCGGCGTACATCACGCGCCAGGTCATCGCCGTCAACGGCGGAATGTTCTAACGGATTCAGGGAGAGTACATGAAGATCACAGTCATAGGCGACGGAGGGTGGGGCACGGCGAACGCGCTCCTGCTGCTCGGGTACGGACACGACGTAACGGTCTGGGGCGCGTTCCCCGACTACATCGAGGAGCAGCGCCGCACGAGGCGCAACGACCGCTTCCTGAAGGGCGTTCCGCTTCCGCCCGCGCTCAAGCTCACTTCCGACCGCGAGGAGGCCGTAAGGGGCGCAGAGATAGTCGTCCTTGCGCCGCCGAGCAAGTTCTTCGCGTCCGTCATGGAGGGCTTCAAGGGCCTCATAACGAACGACCAGCTCGTCGTTTCGCTTACCAAGGGGCTCTGCGAGAGGACGAACAAGCGCATGACCGAGCTCGCGAAGGAGATCCTGGGGCTCGACAGCGTCGTCGCGCTGGCGGGGCCCACGCACGCGGAGGAGGTCAGCCGCGGCATTCCGACGACGATTGTCGCTGCCTGCGAGGACGAGGAGAAGGCGAAGAAGGTCCAGCGCGTCTGGTCGGGGCCGCTCTTCCGCGTCTACACGTCCAGGGACCCGGTCGGCGTAGAGATCGGAGGGGCTGTCAAGAACGTCATCGCGATCGCCGTGGGGTGCTCGGACGGAATGGGCTTCGGGGACAACACGCGCGCGGCGCTGATAACGCGCGGCCTTGCGGAGATGAAGCGCTTCGTGCTCGCGTACGGCGGAACGCCCGAGACGATGAGCGGCCTCGCAGGCGTCGGAGACCTGATCGTGACCTGCACGTCGGTCCACTCGCGCAACCACTCCGTCGGCGAGCGCCTCGGCAGGGGCGAGAAGATCAAGGACATCCTCGGCTCCATGCAGATGGTCGCGGAGGGCGTCTGGAACTCCAAGGTCGTCCACGAACTCGCCGCGAAGCTCGGCGTCGAGATGCCGATCTGCGACCTGGTGTACGCGCTGTGCTACGAGGACTTCGACGCGAAGAAGGCAGTCTCGGCGATGATGGGCCGCGAGCTCAAGAGCGAATAGCAGCCTACGTTTTTTGATATAATATACAGACTATGACCTCAGATTTGACCAAAGTACGCAACATAGGCATCGTCGCCCACATCGACGCGGGCAAGACGACGACCACGGAACGCATTCTCTTCTACACTGGCAAGATACACAAGCACGGCGACGTCCATGACGGCAACACGACGACCGACTTCATGGTGCAGGAGCGCGAGAGGGGAATAACCATCCAGTCCGCAGCCATTTCCTGCGAGTGGAAGGGCATGTCGATCAACATAATCGACACGCCTGGCCACGTCGACTTCACGATGGAGGTCGAGCGCTCGCTGCGCGTCCTAGACGGCGCGGTTTGCGTCTTCTGCTCGGTCGGAGGCGTGCAGCCGCAGTCCGAGACCGTGTGGCGCCAGGCGGACAGATACAACGTCCCGCGCGTCGCGTTCGTCAACAAGATGGACCGCATGGGCGCTGACTTCGCGCGCGTGGTGGACGAGCTGCGCAACAAGCTGAAGGCCAACGCCTGCCCCGTCAACATACCGATCGGCAAGGAGGAGGGCTTCAAGGGCGTCGTAGATCTGATCGAGATGAAGGCGATCGTCTACGACGAGGCGTCCGAGGGCAAGAAGTTCACCGTCGGCGACATTCCGTCCGAAATGGTGGACGACGCGCAGTTTGCGCGCGCCGAGCTTGTTGAAAAGGTCGCAGACCTCGACGAGGGCGTGATGGAGGCGTTCCTCGAGAAGGGCGACCTCACGAACGACGAGCTCGTTCCGGCGATCCGCCGCCTCGTGGTCGCAGGAAAGTTCGTGCCGGTCCTCTGCGGAACCTCGCTGCGCGACAAGGGCGTCCAGCCGCTTCTCGACGCGGTCGTCGCATACCTTCCCTCCCCGGCGGACCGTCCGCCTGTCGCGGCGACGGACCTCAAGAGCGGCGACAAGGTGGAGCGCAGGCAGGAGGCGTCCGAGCTGCTGACGTCCCTCGTCTTCAAGATCGCGACGGACCCCTACGTCGGGCGGCTCTTCTTTGTCCGCGTCTACGGCGGAGTCCTGAAGAAGGGCGCGAACGCCTACAACCCGCGCACGAAGAAGCGCGAGCGGATCATGAAGATCGTCCGCCTCTTCGCCGACGCGCAGATCGAGGTCGACGAACTCTCCGCAGGCGACATAGGCGCCGTAGTCGGTCTCAAGGACTGCACGACGGGCGACACCCTCTGCTCCGAGATGAAGCCCTGCTACCTCGAGCGCATCACCGCTCCGCAGCCGGTCATGTTCATGGCGATCGAGCCGAAGAGCTCGGCTGACAAGGACAAGCTCGTCGAGTCGATGAAGGCGCTTGCGGCGGAGGACCCGACATGCCAGTTCCGCGAGGACGAGGAGACCGGCCAGACGATTCTCTCCGGCATGGGCGAGCTTCACCTCGAGATCCTCGTCGACCGCCTGAAGCGCGAGTTCAAGTGCGCCGCGAACACGGGCAAGCCGATGGTCAGCTACGCGGAGACGATTACTGTTCCGGCGACGAAGAAGTTCTCCTTCGACCGCGAGCTCGCCGGAAAGCGCCACGCAGTGTCGCTCGAGATCGCCGTCTCGCCGCTCGAGCGCGGCAAGGGCGTGGAGATATCCCTTTCGCGCGACTTCAAGAACCTCGTCGTCGACAAGCACCTGCAGGAATGCGTCGAGCAGGGGCTTGCGGACGGCGTTGCGACGGGTGTGCTTGCGCGCTTCCCGATGACGGACATCAAGGTCGAGTGCGTTTCGGCGGAGCTTGTGGACCCGGAGGTTTCCGACGAGGTCGCGTTCCGCTCCGCCGCGATGATGGGCTTCCGCGAGGCCGCCGAGTCGGCCGCGCCCGAATTCCTCGAGCCGATCATGAAGCTCGAGATAACGACGCCGCCCGAATCGGTCGGCGAAATCCTCGGCGATCTCAACGCGCGGCGCGGAAACGTCCTCGACATGGACATGCGCGGGGACTTCCAGATAGTGCACGCCCGCGTTCCGATGGCGCAGATGTTCGGCTATTCCACGGCGATACGCTCGCTCACGAAGGGGCGCGCATCCTATTCGATGGAGCCGGACATGTTCGAGCTTGCGCCCAAGGCGGTTCGCGAGGACATCCTGAGCCGCTGACGGCGAAAGGCGCGAGATGGAAGATTGGATCGACATCCAGGCGGATCCCGTCCACACGAAGCGAGAGCGCGAAAAGGCGCGCGAGCTGCGAAGGACGACGTGGTGGAAGTCGCTTGTCGCGAAGGGCGTCTGCCACTACTGCGGCAGGAACGTCGGCGCGGAGAACCTGACGATGGACCACGTCATCCCCGTTTCGCGCGGCGGAAGGTCCACGCGCGGCAACTGCGTCCCCGCGTGCAAGGACTGCAACAACAAGAAGAAGTACATCACGCCTGCGGAGGACATCCTCTCGCGCCTCTTCCCCAGCCAGGAGTAGCCATGCACAGACTGCTTGCAGACAGCGACGTCCTTCGATCCGGCGGCTCAGGGCTGTCGGACGACGCGGCGCGCCACCTCAAGGTCGTGCGCCCCAGGAACGGCGAGCCGGTCGAGCTCTTCGACGGAAAAGGAGGAACGCGCCGCTACCGCTGGTCGGCCGAGGCCAGGTCGCTCGTGGCGGACGGACCGTTCGTCCAAGCGGAGCCTCCGCCCGTCAGGCTTACCCTCTTCGCCTGCGTGACGAAGGGCTCGCGATGGGACTGGACGATCGAGAAGGCGACGGAGCTTGGCGCTACGAAGATTGTGCCGGTCATCTCCGAGCGCACGATCGTGCGCGTCGAGGCGTCGGAAGGGGAGCAGAAGCGCCAGCGCTGGCTGCGCATCGCGGAGGAGGCGGCCCGGCAGTCTGACGCCGTCTGGATTCCCGAGGTTCTTGCTCCCGTCGACTTCGAGAATGCACTGCGGCTTGCCGCGCAGACGACATGCTTCGCAGGCGCGCTTACGGATCCGCCGTCGGAGCCTCTTGCGTCAGCCGCCGAAAGGTTCATGCGCGATGCGTCCGAGTTCTCGCTTTTCGTCGGACCAGAGGGCGACTTTACGCCAGGTGAGCTGAAGGCCCTCCTGGGCGTCGCGAAGCCGACGAACTTCGGACCGACGATACTCCGCGCCGAAACTGCCGCGATGTTCGGACTCAGCGTCCTGTCGGCTGTCGCGTGGCGCAGGCATGTCGAGAAAAACAACGAGAGGGGGAAGTGACATGACCAAGCCAGAGAAGGCCGTCGAACTTTTCAAGAGCGGGCTGAACTGCTCGCAGGCCGTCTTCTGCGCGTTTGCGGAGGACTATGGAATTGACATTGAGACGGCGAAGAGGATTGCCGTCGGGCTTGGCGGGGGCGTAGGGCGTTCGCGCGAAGTCTGCGGTACCGTGACGGGTGCGGCGCTTGTCCTTGGGCTTGCGGGCGGCACGTCGGTCCCGAAGGAGTCCTATCCCGTCGTCCAGGATTTCATCGAGCGCTTCAGGAAGGAGTGCGGAAGCATCGTCTGCCGCGAGCTGCTCGCCGGAGTCGGCGCCACGACGGGCGGCGCGCCCGAGCCGCGGACGGAGGAATACTACAGGAAGCGTCCGTGCGCGGAGCTGGTCCGCCTCTCGGCGTCGATCGTCGCGGAGATGCTTTCCGTCAGGCAATAGGCGTGGACAAGGCACTACAATGGCAGAAGAACTGACACCGATGCAGAGGCAGTACCTTTCGCTCAAGCGAGAGGTTCCGTCCGGCGCCATACTGATGTTCCGCCTCGGCGACTTCTACGAGATGTTCGGCGAGGACGCGATAGAGGCCGCCCCGATACTCGGCGCGACGCTGACGAAGCGCGGCAACCAGCCCATGTGCGGCGTTCCGTACCATGCGCTGAACACCTACCTGGCCAAGCTGATCCGAGCAGGGAGGACCGCCGCGTTGGTCGACCAGGTAGAGGATCCGAAGACCGCGAAGGGGCTTGTTAGGCGCGACATCACGCGAATCATAACGCCTGGCACTGTTACGGAGGACGGGCTTCTCGACGAGACTGCGAGCAACTACGCCGCGGCCGTCGTCAACCTGTCCGTTGCGCTCCTCGACCTTCCGACGGGCGAGTTCTTCGTTGAGTCGTTTGCGGACGAATCCAAGCTTGCCGAGGCGCTTGAGAGGTATCGTCCGGCGGAGACGATACGCCCCGATCCGGATTCCTCCAGCGCATGGACATTCTCCCCCGACGCAGCGTTCGAGACTCTGACGCGGCATTTCGGCGTGCTTTCGCTCGATGGCTTCGGCATAGCCCCGAAGTCCGACGTCGCCTGCGCGGCAGGCGCGCTGCTCTACTACGTCGGCACCACGCTGCGCCATTCGCTCGCCCATGTGAGGCGTCTTGCCGTCAGGAACCCGAGCGACGGAATGGTGCTGGACGCTGGCACTATACGCCACCTCCAGCTCCTGCCGGGCGGCGAAGTCTCGCGCGAGGCGTCCCTCCTCGGCGTGCTTGACGTCACGAAGACCCCCATGGGCGCAAGGACTCTCAGGCGATGGATACAGCGTCCGCTCGCCCGAGCGGAGGAAGTCAACGCGAGGCTCGACCTTGTCGGCGCGTTCGTCGAAGACCGTTCCGCGCTTTCCGCGCTGCGTCGCATGATGACTGGCGTTCGCGACCTGGAGCGGCTCGTGCAGCGCGTGGACTCCATGCGCGCTAACCCGCGCGACGTCCGTTCCCTCGCCGACTCCCTAAGGCCCGTGCAGGACATACGCAACGTCGCCGTTGGGACGATCGAGGACGGCCCTGCGACGCGCCTTGTGCCGCAGCCAGAGCTTGTCGCGCTCATCGACCGCGCGATCGCGCAGGAGGCGCCTGCGCTGCTTTCCGACGGAGGCTTCATCGCCGCCGGCTACAGCCAGGAGCTTGACGAACAGCGCCGCATCGCGCATGACGGGCACAGCTGGCTCGCCGAGTTCCAGGCGAAGGAGCAGGCGCGCACAGGCATCCAGAAGCTCAAGGTAAAGCACGTCTCCACGTTCGGCTTCGTCATCGAGATACCCAAGGGGTCCGTCGACCGCGCGCCAGAGGAATACGAGCGCAGGCAGACCCTGACGACGGCAGAGCGGTACACTACGCCTGAGCTGAAGGACTACGAACGGAAGGTCCTCGGCGCGGAGGAGCGAGCAATCGCCATCGAGCAGCGTCTTTTCCGAGAGCTCCTCGAGACTGCGATGACGAAGACGGACGAGATACAGCAGACGGCGCTCGCAGTGGGCGAGCTGGACGCAGTCCTCTCGCTTGCGGACCGTGCCCTTGCCGCGGGATATGTCCGCCCCGAGGTTGACGACGGCGATACGCTGGAGATCAAGGACGGACGCCACCCGATCATCGAGCAGCTGCCGGACGCAGAGCCGTTCGTGCCGAACTCGACGTTCCTGAACACGACGACGGACCAGATAATGCTCATCACCGGGCCGAACATGGCCGGAAAGTCGACGTACATACGCCAGGTCGCGACGATTGCGATAATGGCGCAGATGGGCTCGTTCGTCCCCGCGTCGTCGATGCACCTTGGCGTAATCGACAGGGTTTTCACGCGAATCGGAGCCGGAGACGACCTCGCGCGAGGGCGCTCGACCTTCCTCGTCGAGATGCAGGAGACGGCGAACATCCTCAACAACGCGACCCCGAAGTCGCTGATAGTGCTTGACGAAATCGGGCGCGGCACGTCGACGTTCGACGGAATCTCGATAGCGTGGTCCGTCGCCGAATACCTGCACGGCAAGGCGCAGTGCAAGGCGAAGACGCTTTTCGCGACGCACTACCACGAGCTTACGGACCTTGCCAACATATTCAAGGGCGTGAAGAACTGCACCGTCCTCGTGAAGGACGAAGGCGGCAGGCTCGTGTTCCTGCGAAGGATCGTGCCGGGTGCGGCCGAGCGCAGCTTCGGCATCCATGTCGGCGCGATGGCGGGCCTCCCCAAGGAGGTCGTCGACAGGGCGGCGCAGATACTAAAGAACCTGGAGGCGAACGAACTGGACGTCAACGCCCCGCAGAAGGTCGTGCGCAGGCCGCGCAAGCGCATGTCGGAGCTTCCCGGGCAGATGACGTTCTTCTGAGGCGCCGAAGGCGTACAGACAGGGGATGAAGCCGATGAAGGAAAAAACGAAAAGCACCATTACGTGGATTGCCGCGGCGTTTCTCGCCGCAGCTGGGCTCGCCGCCGAGTATGCGCTTTGCGCGAAGCGTCCCAACCGCTCGCCCGTGATGGCCGAAAGCGCCTTCACCGCGCTCGGTGGCTTCCGCTCCCTTGCTGCGGAGGCCGTCTGGTTCCGCGCGGAGCGGCTTCAGGACGAGGGGCGGTACGTGGAGCTGGCGCAGCTGGCGTCGACGCTCTCCTTCCTCGAGCCGCACACGCCAGAGGTGTGGAGCTATGCGGCATGGAACCTCGCCTACAACATCTCCATAATGATGCCGACGTACGAGGACCGCTGGCGCTGGGTGAAGGCGGCGATTTCGCTTCTTCGCGACGAAGGGCTTGAGCTGAACCCTGGTTCGCCGGAGCTCTGCAAGGAGCTTGCATGGCTCTTCCAGATAAAGATCGGCGCGACGATCGACTCGGCGTCCGAGCTTTACCGCGCGAAGTGGCGCGCAATCGTGCGCGACGTCGCGGAGCGCGGGGCGTGGCACGAGCTTAGGATGGAGCCTCGGCGCATGCGCAAGATCGAGCGCATGTGCAATTCCGGCGACTGGGGGGACCCCGTGATGTCCGCGCTGTACTGGGCGGATGTCGGCCTCGAAAAGGCGAAGGGGCGCGAGGCCTCGTTTCTGAACGAGATCAAGCGCCAGTCGCTCGTGATGGTCTCGAAGCAGAGGTGAGATTAACCTTTCGCGGCCGTCCGCTCCGAGGCGATTATTTCCTCGACTACGGACCACGGAGCCTGGCGGAGCCGCTTGATGCGCGTCGTGAGCTCCATGCGGCGGACGATTGTTTCGTCGTCTCCGTCCACTGGAAGCGCGCCCCTGCGCCTTTCAAGCTCCGCCTTCCACAGCAGGCGCACGTGCTCCTGCATGATTTCTGAGGGAGGCAGCGCGCTTGCCTGCGCCTTTCCCGCGCCCAGGAGGATGCGGTCGAACAGCGTCCGCTCCGATTCGTCCAGCGCCTGCTGGAACGCAGCAAAATGATCTGTCCCGGAATCGACTTCCTCCAGCCAGGCTTCGGCGAACTTCCTCGAGAAATCGTGCGAGAGCGCGCTCTGCGAATCCGTCTCCCGCAGCAGTCGCGCGACGTCCGCGTCGTATTCGTTCTCCAAGAGGAATTCCATAAGCGACATTTCGCCCTTCGGCGGCGGAATGGTCTTGTGCGCGTTGACGGGCGCCACTTCGGGGACGAACGGCGTCTCGTCCGGCGGCGGTTCGTCGACTTCCGGCTCGGCTTGCTCTGGTTCGATGTCGTTCTTCGCCTGGGGCTGCGGAGTAGGCGCGTACGCCAAAGGCCTCGGCGCGGACATCGCCTTCTCCATTTCGTCGTTGAGCGCGCTTGCCGGAAGCGAGAGGAGCCCTGCCGCCTCGTCGATCATCGCCGCGCGAAGGACAGGCGAAGTGCATTTCGCGACAGTTGCAAGGACGGCCTTCGTGACGCGCTGCACTGCGTCCAGCGACTTTGGGTTTTCCTCCTTGGCCATTTCGGCGCGGCACTGGAAGCTCATTATGGATTCGCCGCCGTCTATGAGCTTCTGAAGGTCTTCGGGCTTGTGCTTGCAGAGAAACGAATCGGGATCGTCGCCGTCTGGCAGCGCCACGACCTTGACAGGCATCTCCAAGGCGAGCAGAATGCCTGCGACGCGGATCGTCGCCTTGTGTCCGGCTGCGTCGTCGTCGTACATCAGGATTGCGGAGTTCGCCACTCGCCTGAGCATGCGCGCGTGCTCTTCCGTGAACGCGGTGCCCTGCGAAGCGACGGAGTTCCTGAACCCCGCCATGTGCAGGCGGATGCAGTCGATCTGCCCCTCGCAGGCGATGAACTCGTGGTGCGTCGAGCGCGAGATTTCGCCGACTGCTCGGTCAAAGCCGAAAAGGACGTTTGACTTCTTGAAGATGGTGGTCTCCGGCGAGTTTACGTACTTGCCGGTGTTCTTCTTCTCCTTGAGGAGGCGCCCCGAAAACGCCACGACCCGCCCCTGCTTGTCGCGGATCGTGAACATCAGGCGTCCGCCGAAGCGGTGGTATAGCCTGTCGCCTGGATGTTTGGGCAGTATGACGACGCCGGCCTCTGCGAGTTCGCCGTCCGTATAGCCGTACTTCTGCGCCCACTTGCGTATCGTCGCGCCGCCTTCCGGAGCGTAGCCCACCGTCCACGCCTCGCACGTCTCCTCGTCAAGGTTGCGCTTCTTGAGGTATTCGCGCGAGGCGCGGCCTCGCGAGTCATCAGCAGGCAGCGGCGGTAGAACGACGCCAGCTCCGCCATGAGCGCATACAGGCGCTTGCGGCGACCCGCCTCAGGGTCGGGCTTCTCCGTTATCGTCACGCCGCACTTGGCGGCCAGCTTTTTGACCGCCTCGGGGAAGGACAGCCCCTCGAACTTCTGCACGAACTTTATGGCGTCGCCCGACTCGTTGCAGCCGAAGCAGTGGTAGAAGCCCTTGGCTGGGTTGATGCTGAAGGACGGCGTCTTCTCGTGGTGGAAGGGGCAGCATGCCTTCAGCGCGGTGCCGGAATGACGGACATCGACCCCGTACGACGCTATGAGGTCGCCGAGGTCGATGCGCTGCTTGATCTCGTCAAGCACGGCGTCCGTTATGCCGAATCCTTCAGGCATAGCGTTAGGCCGCTATTTGCGGTCCTTGAGGGGCACGTAGTCGCGCTTGCGGTAGATTGGCTTGTAGGCGGGGCGAATGATCGGGCCCGCGTTGATGAGCTCCTCCATGCGGTGCGCGCACCAGCTTACGCATCGGCTGACCGCGAAGAGGGGCGTGTAGAGGTCGCGCGGTATGTTGAGCATGTCGTAGACGAAGCCTGAGTAGAGGTCGACGTTTGCGCAGACGTCCTCTGCCCTCGGATGGCGCGCCTTGATTATGGCGGGGCCCTCGTTTTCGATTGTCTCGAAAAGCTTCATCTCGGCCGTGCGCTTCTTCTCCTTGGCAAGTTCGCGGGCCTTGCGCTTGAGCATCTGCGCGCGCGGGTCGGAGATCGTGTAGACCGCGTGCCCAAGCCCGTAGATAAGCCCCGTGCCGTCGCCGGCCTTCTTGTCGGCGATCTTTGCCAGGTAGTCCACGACATGGGCCGTGTTGGTCCAGTCCTTGACGTTTTCCTTTATCTCGTCCATCTGGCGCATGACGCGCAGGTTGGCGCCGCCGTGGCGCGAGCCCTTGAGCGAGAGGATGGACGCCGCTATGGAAGAGTAGATGTCCGTGTGCGCCGACGTGACGACGTGGGTCACGAAGGACGAGTTGTTTCCGCCGCCGTGCTCCGCGTGGAGGATGAGCGCGAGGTCGAGCGTATCCGCCTCAAGCCGCGTGAACTTGCTGTCCTCGCGGATAAGCGAGAGGATGTTCTCCGCCGTCGACTTGTCGGGGAGCGGGTTGTGGATCAGCAGCGACTGGCCGAGGTGGTAGTGCGCCTTCGCCTGGTAGGCGTACGCGGCGATCGTCGGCATCGCGCCGATGAGGTTGATGGAGTTCTCGAGGCAGCGCTCGATCGTCGGGTCCTCAGGATTGCCGCGTTCGTCGTAGGCGTAGGCGAAGAGAATCGACCGGGCCATGCCGTTCATGATGTCCATCGGCGGATGGCGCAGGATGGCGTTCTCCTTGAAGCCGTCGGACAGCTTGCGGTACGAGCCGAGCTTCTTGTTCCAGTCGGCCAGGCGCTTTTCAGTGGGAAGCTCGCCGAACATAAGGAGATAGGCCGCCTCCTCGTAGCCGAAGCGGTGCTCCTTGCGGTCGGCGTTGACGAGGTCTTTGACGTTGATGCCGCGGTAGAATAGTTCGCCTGGCACAGCCTGGCGCTCGCCTTCGGACATGACGTATCCGTGCACATTGCCAATAGTCGTCAGCCCGACGAGCACGCCTGTGCCGTCGTCGTTTCTGAGCCCGCGCTTCACGCCGTACTTGCGGTACAGCGCCGGGTCGATCTTGTCAGCGTCGCGAACCTTTTCCGCGAACCTTTGCAGCCATTCTTTGTCGATCATGGGTCTAGGTCTCCTTAAAAAACAATTAATTATATCAAATTTTCGGTGTTTTGGGCGGTGCCAAACGAAAAAGTCTCCTTCGGGGCGAGGAGCAGTTGACTTCCCTGTCACTACGCTTTCCCCTCCCTCGCGCGCTCCCGATTTGTTTGACTCAGTGCGAGAGCTGCGAATGAAGGGGACTGTCCCCGTGTGGTTACTACCAAAAATGCCCGTTGCCAGCCATTACCCAAAAGGATGATGGTAGCTAAACATCTAGCCTTAGCCAACTGGGCTGCGAGGCAAAGCTGACTGGGGGAAGCGGCGTCTCGCCGCTTCGAGTAAAGGAGGTGGAGCAGTCGACTTCCCATCAGCACCATCCGCCTATCTCGCGAGCTACCCTGTGAAGGCCGAATAGGATTGTGGAATTGTGGAAATGTAGCAATGCGGAATTGTTGTCGACACCCATTCCCCATTCCCCCTCTTCCCTCTTCCGTGTCCAACGCAAAGTTGTCTAATTTCGGGGGTGCGAAATTAGACAACTTGCCAGACTTCGGAATATTTGCTAGACTTTCCGTCAATTGCTGAACGGCAAGGTTGAAACGATGGAAAGAAACATAGCATATAAATCGATAGAAAACGTCGTCAAACTGATGTCTGCGCTGTCGCGCATTCGCGCGGTGGCCGCGCTTGCATTTGCACTGATTGCGTCGGGCGCAGTAGTTTCGCATGCCGAGGATGTTGTCGGCGTTGCGAAGGTCGGTCCGACGACAAACGACGTCACGACCGCGCAGATGCCTTTCACGCCGATGGGAGCGGGATATCCCGCCGACTTCATCTCCGGTCTCTTCATGGGCGACGGCTCTCCGCTTTCCGACAGGCTCTACGTCTACTCCCTTGCGACGGGACTCATGACCAACGCGATCTACTCCGCAGACGGATGGCTGGACCCGGCGACGCTTTCCAACTCCATCATGACCGCAGCGCGCGGCGACACGATCCACTTCGCGCGTACGGACGCCGATTCCGTCGCCTTCCATCTCTTCGGACGCCCAGGTGCCGCAGCTTCGTCCTGTCCACGTTTCCTCTCCCTTTACGTCGACCCTGAAGGCGCGTTCGCGGACTTCGAGATCGCGACCGGCGGACGTCCTGTCGACCTGCTCTCTTCGTATGCGGATTCCCCCAATCCGCCTTCATTGGGATGGTCGCATGTCGCGCGTGACGTCAGCTACGCGCAGACGCTCGCGTTCCGCGACGAGCTTCCCGAGTCCTTCTCCGCCAAGTACTACCTTGCCGCCGACGCGTCCCTCGATTCAGACGGCGACGGCGTCCCAGACGCACTTGAGTCGCGCGTGTACGGCACATCGCCTTTTGCAGCCGACACGGACGGCGACGGAATCCCCGACGGAGTGGAGCTCGCATGGGGGACAGACCCCCTCGCAGCCGCGCCTGCGTCCGCAACGCTCCTCTCCGAGACGTTCGAGCAGCCCGGCGTTGCGCTTGGCCCGATCGACGGACAGAACGGATGGACAACGCACTCAGGCCGCGCCGAGGCGGCCGCGTCGTCTCCGCACGGCGGAAGCGCAGCGCTCGAGATGTCGGACTGCGCAGACGA
>SUWC01000039.1 GCA_015061665.1 Lentisphaerota bacterium | reverse complement strand
CGCGCCACGACCGCCCGGATTGGGCGCTGACCGCTGGTTGTTGGCTGCTGAAACACTTCCGACGCATCAAAAATTCGTTCTACACCGCGTCAGCGGGGAGAAGGAATTTTTGATGCGTCGGCCGTAGCTTCACCCTACATGCGGATGTAGCCCATCTCCTGCGCGCGGAACACAGCGGCGGTGACGTTGGAGGCATCCATCTTGCGACGTATCTCCGTGATGCGGCACTTGATCGTCTCCGGAGCGCAGCCCTGGATCATCGCTATCTCCTCGCGCGTCTTGCCGAGCGCGAGGTACTTCAGCGTCTCAAGCTGCTTGTCCGTGAACGGAGACTTGACCGGGACATACGAGTCCGTCACGAACTCGAGCAGGCCGCTGGCTATGCCAGCCACCGCGTCTGCAAGCGCAATGGTGTCCATCCCCTTCGACACGTAGCCCTTAGCACCGTGGCTGCGCGCCCATTCCTCCTCCTCGGCGCGCGGCATACCCGCGAGAAGCAGGACCTTCGCCTTGGGGAACTCCTTCAGCATCTGCCCGAGAAGCCATATCCCGTCGCGTCGCGGCATAACCACATCCGAAAGGACGACGTCAGGAAGCCCGTTGGCCCTGCAGTAGTCAAGCGCCTCGTACGCACTTGCGGCAGTTCCGGCTACGACAAAGCGCGACCTGCTTGCGAACATGGTCGAAAGCCCTTCCCTTATTATCGGATGGTCGTCTACGATCAATACGCTAATCATGAATTATCTCCACTTCCACCGTTGTTCCCTCTCCCGGGCGGCTCCTGACGGAGAACGAGCCTCCGATGGCGTCGGCGCGTGTCTGCATGTTGGAAAGTCCCATGTGTCCGCTCTCGCCCCGCACCGTTTCCAGGTCGAATCCGCATCCGTCGTCGGCAATGCTCATAGCAAAGCGACGCCCGTCGTCCGAAAGCCTCACCTTTACATGCCTCGCCCCGCCGTGCCGCAGCGCGTTCCCGACGGCCTCCTGGAGAATCATGAGAAGCCTCGCTCCCTGGCGCCTGATCTCTATCGGCGGCTCACGGCCTGAGTCTATCTCGACTACTCCGCCCCAGTGGGGCATGCGCGCCGCAGCCGTGCGGAACAGTCCCGCGAGAGTATCCGCCTTGCGACCGGCGCGCTGAAGTCCCCACAGGATGCCGCGAAGCCCGGACTGTGTGTTCATGAGGGACTTCCTCGCGCCTGCGATCTGACGCGCGACGGCCTCCGGATTCTCGACGACGCTCGCCGCCGCGTCGAGATGGAACATCGTACCGGCAAGCTGCTGCTGGAACTCGTCGTGCAAGTCGCGCGCGAGCCTCAGGCGCTCCTCCTGCGAACTGGCCTCGGCCCTTCTCGCGCGAATGAGCAGGGCCACCCATCCGCATAGCGCGGTCAGCACGAACAGCGCAATCGCGACTGCTGTGAGCACGCGCGCCGGAGTCCACCACGAAGGACGCGACAACACCTCCACGTCGTCTTTGGACAGAATGTTGAGCGTCAGGTTCTTTACGCCCTCCGGCGTGTATTCCAGCGACGGCACCGCGCGTATGCGGACGATCGCTCCGATTCTGAGGTCGGGATCGGAAGTGTCGCGTTCGCGAAGCGGAAAGCTCGCCGTAGCCCCACGCGCCTCTCGGTCGAGATCGCTCACGTACAGCTGCAGCTGGGTCCTGCGCCTGTTGACGTCCATCACCCGCACGGTGACTTCGACCGGCAGTCCGAACCAGTTCGGCGGCGCAGGGGCGTAGAGCGCGGATATCTTCACCTGCCTTCTGTCGGGTACCTCGCCGATTCCAAGATGCGACACGAACACGTTCTCCATGCGCAGGTTCGGCTCCGACATCGAAACGTCGCCCTCCGCCGCTATCCGCTCGCCGACGAAGGCTCGGTTTCCGCCGAGGAGCCCGAGCCGCACGCACGTGCCGTCGTCCTGGCGCAAAAACACGAAGAGGTCACCGCTGCGCGCGAACGTAACGACGCCGGTGACCGTCAAGTGATCCGACGGAACATGCAGCACATTCGCCGCAGACGGCGCAGCCAGCGCAAACGCAAGCGCAGCCGACACGACAGTTTCTATCCACCTCATGGCGTCCATTATATCACTTCTTCGCTTTTCACTCAACTCCGGCTTGCCGCCGCAGCACGCGCGTCTCTCCAGGCCCGAGGCTTATCGAGGTGCTGCGGACGAATTTCTTCGTTGCAAGGTCGACGCACCTGCCTGCGAACCCATGGGGCAGGCGGAATGTGACTCCGTTCAGCGGATCGGAGCACTGCACCACAAGCCAATCGCCGATCACAAGCGAGTGGCATCCCCACAGGACCACATCGCCCCTGACGTTTTTCAGAAGCTCGTCATGCTTTACGCGCATGTACTGCACCGCCGCGGGGCGCCTGGCATACACGTACGCCGTGCCGCCATCCTTCGGCGCCTCGCTGTGGTGCCACTGGTTGAAGTTCATCATGATGCGGCTCTCGCCGTCCTTGAAGGCGACGCACTGCGCGCGCGGATCGCCCCACACGAAATCAGGCTCACCCGACTCCATGGGAAGCCTCACCTTCGCGCAGAGAGGATCGCCAGGCATCGTCATCCTGCGCAGAATCTTGATGCGGTCCTGCGCGCCGTCCATGAAACCGTATGCAGCCGACCAGTACCAGTTTCCGGCGCGAGGCGCCTCCCAGCGCGCGATCGCCTTCTCGTCAAGGTCGATCCAATCAAGCTGCTGAAGGCGTATGTGCGAGGGATTTTCGAAGTCAAGGAGCTGGCACTGGGACGGACCGTACCCGTCGCCGCCTATCATGTTGCGGTGGCGGAAATTCAAATACGCGCAAACGTCGACTGAAGCTTTCCCGTCGTGACGCCGGACCGGATACACGAAGTGCGGAAACGCGTCCCCGCCGATCTTCGCGCGCTCGCGCAGAAAACCGAGCTTCTGATACGACTGCCAGAGCCTGTAGTACATCACGTCCTGACCGCGTCCGTACTCGACCGAATAACCGTCCCACTCGAGCGGCACGCCGCGCGGCGAGACCCAGCTCGGCTCCCCGGGCGCGACAGCACCTGTCGCACCTCTCAGTCGCTTAACGAATTCGGTCTTGTCCGGTTCCTTCGGGGACGGACCTCCTAGGATCCGCCGCGCGCGGATGCAGAACCTGAGCGCGTCGAGCTGATAGCTCTCCTGATTCGGGGCATGACCGCCCTTCCCCGCAAAATGCCCGATAAGGCCGTCCATGAGATCGAGGTACGCCTTGCGCCTCTTCACCTTCGGCGTTTCTGGATCGCAGTCGTCGTCTACGAGCTCGTCGAGCATTCCCTCGCGCTCCATCGCCCTCGCTGTGAGCACGAGCGCGTGTCCGATTCCGCGCAGCCCAGCCCCATCGAGCGGCGTGCCCGAAGTCGGACCGCGTTGCGGTCCGCCCATCCACTTCCCGCGCACCCATGCCCTCCAGTACGAGCCCGACAGCCCCTGCGCGCGTCGGCAGAAGTCGAGATGCGCCGCAATGCGGCGGAGCGTCTCCTTGTCGCCGTATCGCTTCAGGCCCGGCGTTCTGTATGCGATGGCGAGCACGGCGCTCAGGATCATAGGACCGTTGTTGTTCAGATGGTCGTAGTGACCGGGGATGAGGTCCTTCGTCGCCGTGACGTCCATTACTCCGTCCTTCCCGCACCACGGGACGTCGAACGCGCCGACAAGATCCTCGTGCCATTCGCCGCGCGCGCACTTCTCGCGCCAGTCCTCGCTCCACATCTGCCGCATCGCCGCATGGTCCGCCGTGATGTCCATGAGCTCGACGGTCCGCTTTATCGCGGCGTCGCACACGGAGGCGGATAGCGGCTTGAATTCGGGGAGGACGATCTTCTCGAGTTTCGCCTCCTCGCGCTCCTTTGCAGGAGGCTCGAAGAGCGGATTGACATGAGTCCAGAGCGAGACGATCGGACGCGTCGGCTGGCGCTCGGTCCTGAGCGTCAGCGTAACCTCGGTTTTCCCTGCCGTCATCTCCTCCGGAATCGTCACCGTCTGGTAGAACAGCTTCGTCGCGGAATGGAAGAGTCCGCCTTCGTCCAGTTCGGTGAAGTCGCAACGCTTGCCGTCCGCCCCGTAGATCGAGTACACCCCAGGCGCGCCCCCGCTCTGGCGGTAGGCCGCCGTCAGGCACGTGCGCCCCTTGGGAGCGACGCGGACTCGAACCTTGAGAGCATCCCCGTCCTGGCTGACGGACAACGCGGCTGCGGCGGCTAGGATTATTGCGGCAAAGGACATACTGTCGTTTTACTTGATCATTATGAACAACCCACGCCTGCACTCCCTAAGCACAAGCGACTTTCCGTCTTCTGACACGAACGCCTTCCAGACACTTCCGTCAGCTGCAGTTACGGCGCCAGCGACTTTACCGTCGATGCTGCCGTTGGCAACGGTCATTATCGTGTACTCGCATCCAGACCTGTGATGAAGCGCGGACTTGTTGGCGACGTCAACCGAAATGTTCGCGACATCGACGGTGCCCTCGCCTGTAAGCGCGAGGCATGAGGAAGCGCCGTCCTCTCCGATCGTCACAAGCAGACTGGAACCCGAGTTGAATGTCGCCGCGCCAGTCACAGTCAGAGTCTCAGCCGTGTTCGTGCCAGGCGCGACAATGCCGTTGAGTTCAAGCGAACCGTCGAGCGTGCCAACGCCCGAAAGCGTCTTGCCGGACGCGATTTCTGTCGTGTAGCCAGACCTGTATGTGCCGTTCACCGTCAAGTCGTCGGCGAAAACCGAGGAAACTCCACCGTTGTTATCATCCACATCCGCGTTTGCCGCAATGGTAACCGCGCGATTGAATGTAAGGAGATTGTTCGGATAGCTGGTAATGCGCGCCTGGCCCGCAAGAATCACCGGAACATCTATCGTGCACGGATATTCTTCGTCATTGTTCGCCTCAAGATAACCAAAAGCGTCTGTGCCTGTGGTGAACGTCAGCGTCCCGGCGCCTGTCACGGTATGCGGGCGGAAGTTTCTATACCTCACCATTCCTTCTATCGTCAGGTCGCCGAACATCTGAAAATTGTCGCAATGAACGTTTGTGTTACCGTACATCTTCATCACAGCTGATGCGGCAATGACCTTTGTCTCCTTCGTAGGAAAGCCGTTCACCCAGCTCTCTACCTGATCTGTCGGATAATCTGCATTGTAATATCCCGTGAAGATCGTGAAATCGCCCGTAGCAGCCTGTGTGTACGACGAGGCCGCGAACGATGTTGCAGTAAGTTTGTTGCCTTCGTAGGATATATTCCAGTACAGGCCGCTGCTGTTCTTGATGACGATATGCTCCACGACCGGACTGTTGTCAGTTGTCGTTATTGACACGTTTTCTGCAAGCACAACCGCCTTACCTGCCTCAGTTTCGGAGGAGAGGTCGAACCTCATGAATTCACCGACACCGAGGGAAACGGGGGACGGCACTTCCCCTATGGAGTAGAACAATGTCACCCTAGTCCCATCCTCTGCGACAACATCGCATGTTGGGCGTTCGGTAAAGGTGACGGAACCTCCGCCCGTTACGGTGAGAACGCCAGAACCTTCAATCTTCGTTTCGACAGTCAAATCGAAACCTGCCGTGTCGATTGTGCCACCATTGTCTCCCACGGTGACCGTGAGATCGCTCTGGTCGGGGATAATCGTATTAGTAGCCACTGCGCGCAGGGTGCCGCCATTGAAATTGAGCTTCGCCGATCCAGTGCCGCTTCCGCCTGTGGTAATGCGTCCACACTCAATGACTCCGCCATTGAGATTGATTGTCGTGTCGTATGCTGTGTTTGCGGAATTCATGATTATATAGCGCATTCCGCCGGATGCCGTCGCGGCGCGAAACGTTCCGCCGTTCATCGTAAGGATGGCGGACCCGCTCTCGCCCACGCGCACATCGCCGTATGTGTGGACCCTTCCGCCCTCGTTCACGATAAGCTCGTTGTGGCTGTCATCTCCGACGAGATTGCCTATGCAGAACAGGCGTGTCGAGGCACTGTCAACGGTATGCAGGATATAACCTCCGTTGTCAACCGTGCACACGGCCGTTCTGCGCGCGCCCTCTCTGCCAATGCACACCCAGCTTGATGCCGTCACCGTCGCATTTGTGATTGTCATTTTCGCCTCGGTGTCGTTGTTGTTGGCAAGCTGAAGCGCGCCCGTGACGTCCAGCGTTCCGCCGTCAACCACGACAAAGCCCTTTCCTCCAGCCGCAAATCCAGCCGTAAGCGTTCCGTTGGAATCCATATCGCCTTTTACCACAAGCACTCCAACGCCCTGAGTCGATGTGCCCATCCTGGTTTCGCCGTTGACAGCGAGAGAACTCGACCTGGCGACTTCAACCATGCCCGTTATTGCATAAGACTGGTTAAACCACGGCCCAATCTCAAGATAGCCGGTCGTATACGCGCCATCGAGAACAAGCCGTCCGCTGTATTCCGCATAGCTGTCCCAATATCCCACGTGCAGTTCGCCGAACTTTGCGCCGCCAGTGAATGTGACGACCCTTTCGTCATCCAAGCCATTCGCTACGCAGAACTTCTTGACCACAGTATCTTGATCAATATGCGAAAAATCGAGAGTCGTAACGGAAGCAACACCGTCCTTGAGGTCCTTCTCGGTTATGAAGTACACGTCGCTTGACCATGTGCCAATGCCGTTGTTCCATTCAGCCTGCGTCACGTCAGAAGTGGATTTTCCATACCAGTAGTGGTCCGCGGCCAACGATGTCGTTGCGGCTGACGCCGCCAAACCCAAGAGTACTATCTTTGCGAGACGTTTCATTGTTTCCTCCTTGTTTTGTGCGTGTGAACGCAACAATTATACCAAATATTCAAGGAGCGCGAAGACAAAAACACCCCCCAAAAAGGGGTGCTTTTGAAAAATAGCACGCTCTCGAGCGGCAAAAAGCGCCTACCGGGTGCTCAACTCGACGGTGAGCGTGTACGTACCGCCCTTAGGTCGGTGCGGCGGACGCGGCGCGGCTATGCGGCTCCAGGAGTCGTCTCCACCGACGCCCATGATATCCGCATCGAGAACAAGCGTGACGCCGGACGAAGTCGGCAGCTCTTCATTGTGACGCACCGACTCGATTTCCGCAATCGTCCAAGGCCACGCGGCGAATCCGAAGGTGTCCTTAATCCCTTCTCGCGGAGTCGACGTAAAGATGCACTTCACGGAAAGCGGACCGAGCGTCAGGCTTGTCGTGTCGCAGTAGTGGCCGTAGTCCTGCGGACGTATGTAAGGCGGAGGCGCCGAGATGTCCGCAGACCATTCTCCGACGGACGCGCCGAATTTACGGTCGGGATAGTTCTCGTGCGGGCCCCTTCCGCGCCAGCACAGGTTCGTCGCCGAAGCAGGGAGCGAAATCGCGACGCCGACGCGCGGAGCGTAGGGCCGCTCCTGCGGCAGTTCGAACACGACATCGAGCCGCATCGTACGCGCATCTATCGGACGCCGCACTATGTCGACCTTCACGCCTTCGGACGAGCGCCACACGCCGTTGTTCCGCACCAGCTTGTGCCCGCGGTCGTTGTCCGTAGGCGCGCGCCAGAAGCACGGCTCCACCTTGAGATCGGCAAGGAGCGGGACGAGCTCCACCGCTTCGGCGTCGGGATACGAGTTCGGGAATAGCCCATGCACATGCGCGACCTCGAACGCGCCAGGGTGCGGATTTCTGAACGGATCGAACAGCCCGTTGCAGTGTCCGTTCCCGTCGTTCGGCATGTCGCCGAAGTCACCGCCGTATGCAAGAACCATTCCATCTTCCAATTTTCCATTTTCCATTTTACATTTTACACTCTTCCACAGCCCCTGGTCTGCGAAGTCCCAGATGAATCCGCCCTGAAAGGAATCGTATCGATCCGCAAACGCCCAGAAGTCCGCGAAGCCGCCTGTCGAATTGCCCATCGCGTGGGCGTATTCGCACTGTATGAGCGGCATCTCGGGACTGTCCGAAAGATACTCGCGGCACTGGTCGGGCGTGCGGTACATTGGACAGTTGATGTCCGTCGTCCCGCATCGGTCTTCGCGTGTGTACGTGTGGTTCTCGTACTGAACAGGACGCGAAGGATCGAGTTCGCGGATTGCCTCGCGGGCCTTTGCGAAATTCACTCCGCATCCCGCTTCGTTTCCCTGCGACCAAACTATGATCGACGGGTGGTTTCGGAGAGTGCGCACCATTCGGACATCGCGCTCTACATGCTGCGCGAGATAGTCTACTCGGTGCGCGAGCGATTCGTCTTTAAAGCCCATTCCGTGGCTCTCAATGTTCGCCTCCGCCCAGACGTAGATTCCGTTCTGGTCGCACAGCGTGTACCAGTCGGGATCGTTCGGATAATGACACGTGCGCACTGCGTTTGCGTTGATCGACTTGAGAGCCGCGACATCCCGCTTCATCTCGTCAAGCGTAACGGTGTATCCGCCGGTTGCGGACATTTCGTGCCTGTTCACGCCCTTGACGAGTATGCGTCGGTTGTTTATCTTCAGCACGCTGTCTTTTATCTCGACCCGCCTGAAGCCGACAAGAAATGCGAAGTAGTCTCCCGCAGCCTCCACTTCAAGCGTGTAGAGATTCGGCGCGACGCAGTCCCAGAGAATCGGATTGTCGACGCGCAGCTTCCCGTTGACTACATTCGATTCCGTCTTGCCGTCAGGCGAGACTAGCCGCGCGCGGACTGGAGACTCGCAATCAAAGGACACGCTGAGCTCGCCAGTCTTCAGGTCTTCGGAAACCGTCGGCTCGATGACGATGTCGCGGAGTCCGTCCTGACGCTCCGCCACAAGCCGCACGCCGCGGTAGATTCCGCTCATGCGCCAGAAGTCCTGGTCTTCCAGGTACGATCCGTCGCACCATCTGTAGACTTCAACCTCTATCTCGTTCTTTTCGGCGAAAGTCAGAAACTCCGTCACATCGAACTCCGCCGGAAGGCGCGAATCCTCCGAATAGCCAACCGTCACGCCGTTGACGCGTACGTAAAACGCGGAGTAGACCCCTCCGAAGTGAAGCACGATGCGGCGGCCATTCCACTCCGCGGGAATCGCGAACGTGCGCCGGTATGTCCCCACGGGATTGCGATAGACATACGAGGTGTAGTTCGTCGGAGGCTCCTCCATGATGTAAGGCGGATGCTTCACGTGCGGATAGCGGACGTTCGTGTAGATCGGCGGGTCGTAGTCGCCCTGGAGCTGCCAGCATCCAGGCACGGCGATCTTGCCATGTTTCTTCGTATCCACACGCTCTACACGTTCTACCCGGCCATGCCCCTCCGGCGACGGCTGCCACTCGAAGTCCCACTCGCCGTCAAGCGACATGACGTAAGGCGAATCCGTTCGCGGAGCGCGAAGCGACGCGATGTCGCGCGCCTGCCCGCGCGATGCTGCGGGAACGAACACGGCGCGCGAAGGGAGGCGGTTGGACGATGTGACGTACGGATTCTCCCAGTCGGGGAGTCCGGCATATGCCGATGGCGACAAATCATCCGCCGCTGCGGTCAGCGCGGATAGCACCCAGACAGCAGCGACCAGCCTAATACCAAACCGCCTTTTCATATCGTTAGCGCCCTGCTACTTGATTGTGAAGGTGTTGAACGAGTGCGGCTTGAGGTTTACCGCGTAGGTCTTTCCTGCGATTACGAAACTGACGCGCTTTTCGCCGTTGGCCCAGTTCGTCGCGACGACGACGATTCCGCCGTCGGGATTGCGGTAGCAGAGTGCTTCGGTGCTGTCGCGCCACGGCGAGTACGCGAGCTGCACCGCGCCAGGCTTTATGAACTGCGCGAAGTGACGGACCGCGTAGTACTCGGGGCGGTACGAGAACTCCTTCGTCTTCGAGTCGACGCGGATGAGCGCGTTCTGGCACCAGCCCCAGCGCGAGCGGCCCATGTCGCAGAGAATGAAGTTCCAGTTGTACCATTCGTCCGCACCGTTGCCGAGGTTCTGGAAGATGAGCCAGCTCGTGTGCTCTCCGGCCTTCCAGTCCATGCGTCCGTTGCCGCACTCCGACTCGGAGCAGATGCGGTGCTTGCCCGGATACTTGTCCGTTATCGCCTCCATCACGTCGCGTCCTTCCCACTGGAAGCCAAACCCGTCGACGACATCGAGCATTCCAGGCGCGTCGAATATCTGCTCGATGTAGCTCCTGCGGTTCGTGTTGAACGTGCCGAGATACAGCTTCACGCCTGGCGCCTTCGCCTTCAGCGCAGGCGCAAGGTAGTCGCGGTTGAAGCGCACCGTCCCTTCGGCGGTCCACGGGCAGCCGGGGTACGGCGTGTAGGAATACGCCTCATTCTGGTACATCACCATGTCTACAGGAACGCCCTCCTTCCTGTACAGTTCGATGAACTTGACGAACATGTCCGCATACGCCTGGAGGTACTTCGGCTCCTGAATGAAGTAGTTCTGCGTGGCGAGGCGGCGCGGGAAAGGCTTGCGCCTGTCGCCCTGAAGCCACATCTCGTTCGGATCGACCGCGTCGGACTCTCCGCCTCCGTAGAGAAGCGCGTCCTTCTCCTTCGGCTGGTTGTTGAACCGGCTCGAAAGGACGCAGTAGTCCTTGTTGATCTTCATCCACGCGGGCGGAGTCCAGGGGCTCACCCAGAACGTGAGCTTCGGCTGGTATTTCTGCGCCATCTTGATGAGCGCGATCTGGTTCTCCTTGTCGTGCTCGATGTTGAAGTGCTTCAGCTCGAAGTCGCCTTCCTTTTCGCTGCACGAATACCACTCGCGCGAGTAGTCGTTCGCGTTCATCGTGATGCGTCCGCGCGTGAAGCGCAGCTCCCCCTTCGGCGCAAAGAGCTTTTTCAGTATCTCGTCCTGCTCCGCGGGCTTGAGCATGCGCAGCGCGTCGAGGTCGAGCTCGTTGAACGTCGTGCCCCACGCCCGCCACGGAACAGATCCCGCGCGCGGCGTCTTGCCATCCGTGGCGAAAAGCTCGAGCGCTGTGCCGCTCATATTTTCATGTTGCAGCGGGGACGATTTCCACTCGTCGCCTTCAACGCTTGCAAAGTGCATGGCGGACATTGCCGCCAGCAAGATTCCTGCCGTCATCATGTTGATTCTCCTTTGGCGCGGACCTGACAGCCAAGCGCAGTCAGAATCCAGTTAGCACTACGGTCGTATTCTATCAAATGCGACCGCATCCACGCTATAACCCATTTGGGGGTGCTTCGGCGAACATCTCTTTCTCCCAGACACCATACAGACTCGACAGCCCCATGCCGGAACGCTCGCCGATGCGCACCAGCGAGAAGATGTTGAATATCTTTCCGTTTCGAGCGTCGCTCGTGCCGCCAGCGATGGCTACGGACTTGCTCATGCGCAGCGTCCCCGGATTCGAGACCTCCAGCCGCTTGGGATACTTGTCGATCACGATACCCCTCCGCCCGTGGTAATCCGCATGGATGAGTGCGTTCGCCTGTCTCCGCGCACTTGTCGCGGATCATGCCCTCGACAGTCTCCCGCGAACAATGGTAGTCGCCCTCGCCGTTTCTGCGGTACGTTCCCTTGAACACGTCCGCGCCGACAAAGACCGGGCGGACAGTGCGCTCCGCTCGCGGGACTTCGACAACAACAAGCTGTTTGCCGTCCTTTTCGCGGATGCCAAGGATGATGGTTCCGCCGTCCGTGTTGGCGAACGCGCTGTACGATGGCCAGAAGTCGGCGGGGACGCTCGGCCTCGCTTTCGCTGCGGCTTATCCGTTTGTAGAACAAGGCTTCGACATTCGGGTCGCCTCTCATGCCGCTTGTTTTCCTAACTGACTGTCGATTTCTTGTCAGTGTGAACTCCTTTCATTTCACTAGTTGTATTGCGCTTTCTTGGCGCACCAGAGGATGCAGAGAGTGTAAAATGTAAAGTGTAAAGTGTAAAATTGGGATTTGGAATTGAAAATCATTTTACATTTTACATTTTACACTTTACATTCTCCTCAGCGTCTCTGCGTTAGAATCCTATTGCATGGCAGTGTTTTCTACTTCTCACCATCTAAAGACGGAGCAGCGTGCCGTCTCCGACGCACCGCAATTGAGTTTATTTGTGTAGGTTGATATGTTATTTCGTTAGATGAGTGCTAAACCTCCTTTCTTTCGTGAATAATCTTGTCGGATCAACACCACGTTGAGACCTTACTTTTGCTCCTACGGCTCGACTATCTTGAGGAACCTTGCATTGCCTTCGATTCCGGTCACTTCAAGTTCAACGTCCATCACCTCGACCTCATCCACAATCGCATCGCTTGCTCCCTTGATTGTGTATGTCGCATAATGCATATCTTCTTCGCTTGCCATCGCCGCTAACGACGCCTCACTTCTGACCGAGAATGGCACGTCAAGCTCAGCCGCTGCCAATTCTTCCGCCGTGCAGGAAACATTCGCTGCTGGCACTCGGAAGACCATCTTCCACACGCCTTCGCCCTTCTTCTCCCAGACGATGACATCAACGGTTCCGGTTATCGCTGGTTGTGGCGCCAACTGCGTCACAACACCATCCTGCGCAATCTCCGCAGGGCCAACAACCTCTACCGGCTCTTCTCCTGTCTTCGTTAGCGTCACCGTCGTGCCGCGTGCGACACTCGTCACGCCATTCGTACCAACAGTCACCAACTCGCCTTCCTCAAGCGTTATCTCGCCTGCTCCAGCAAGAGCGATTGTCGCCACGCCCGTAACATTATAGGCTATCGTCTCGCCGCTTTCTTCATCCTTCAACGGCGCAATCTGCCCGCCATTCGCTCTGTTTGCGGCAATGGTTACGTCCTCTTCGCCGTTGCCGTCAACATCAAGAACGACTCGCGTTAGATATCTTTCGCCATCCTCGCCTGTAACCAAACTGGCGAGGCGAAAGCCGAGATTCGCGTAGGAGTAGCTAGAGCTGTAGTAGTCGCGGATGCCGGAACGGCAGTACGACGCATTGTAGTCGTAGTCGCCCCCGCGGTTCCGCCGGTTATCGCCCGACGCAACGTTTGGCGTTTCGTTCCATGTCGCCGTCCCAGTGCCATCCAAACACATTTCCAAAACATTACCATAGACATCAAAAAGTCCCCAGTCGTTCGCCTTCTTCGTGCCGACTTCATGCGTCTTAGAACTGGCGTTGCCATTATACCACGCATATTCGCCAAGGCTGGAATTTGACGAGCCGAAGAACCATTGCCACGTTGCATGTGAGCTATCTCCCGCATCCATCGCCCTCGCGGCGACTTCCCACATCGCTTCCGTAGGCAGGTCAAATATGCGGCCTGTCGTCGTGTTCAAAACCCCAATCGGACTTGTAGAGGTCAAATTTGCACCCATCGCAGTCGGCACTGCCGATACCCCGCGAATATCTTGCCATGAAACGGACGCCTGGGGCAACATATTCGCCGCCGTCGCCGTGACCGAGGCAGAACTATTTTTCATCAATGCGTACTGCCCAACCGTCACTTCATACATGCCTATCCAGTATGCTTTGTCAAGCGTTGCCGTGGTAGAAGTTGAATCCTGCACGTAATAAGTCCCGGCAGGCACCTTGCGGAATACCATTTTTGTCGTCTTGTAGTCGGACGCATTAGCGCCGGTATTGAACTCGGCGAGTGCCTCTTCTACTGTATAATCGTAATATTGAATCTCGCCAGTCGTCAGGTCCACTACCATCCAAGTCGCCTCAGATTCTTCTAATCCTTCCGATACAACACAATCCTGCGCAATCTCCGCAGGGCCAACAACCTCTACCGGCTCTTCTCCTGTCTTCGTTAGCGTCACCGTCGTGCCACGTGCGACACTCGTCACGCCATTCGTACCAACAGTCACCAACTCGCCTTCCTCAAGCGTTATCTCGCCTGCTCCAGCAAGAGCGATTGTCGCCACGCCCGTAACATTATAGGCTATCGTCTCGCCGCTTTCTTCATCCTTCAACGGCGCAATCTGCCCGCCATTCGCTCTGCTTGCGGCAATGGTTACGTCCTCTTCGCCGTTGCCGTCAACATCAAGAACGACTCGCGTTAGATATCCTTCGCCATCCTCGCCTGTAACCAAACTGGCGAGGCGAAAGCCGAGAGCCGCGCTGGAGTCGCTATAGGCGTTGCTGGCGCGGAAGCCGGAACTGCAGAGAGCCGCAATGTTGCCGCAGCCGCCCCCGCGGCTCTGCCGGTCATCGCCCGACGCAACGTTTGGCGTTTCGTTCCATGTCGCCGTCCCAGAGCCATCCAAACACCATTCCCAAACATTACCATAGACATCAAAAAGCCCCCAGTCGTTCGCCTTCTTCGTGCCGACTTCATGCGTTGCAGAACTGGCGTTGCTCCCATACCACGCATAGTCGCCAAGGCAGTCGCCAAGGCTGGAATTTGACGAGCCGAAGAACCATTCCCACCTTGCATGAGAGCTATCTCCAGCATCCATCGCCCTCGCGGCGACTTCCCACATCGCTTCCGTTGGCAGGTCAAATATGCGGCCTGTCGTCGTGTTCAAAACCCCAATCGGACTTGTAGAGGTCAAATTTGCGCCCATCGCAGTCGGCACTGCCGAAGTCCCGCGAATATCTTGCCATGAAACGCTCGCCTGAGGCAACATATTCGCCGCCGTCGCCGTGACCGAGGCAGAGCTATTTTTCATCAATGTGTACTGCCCAACCGTCACTTCATACATGCCTATCCAGTATGCTTTGTCAAGCGTTGCCGTGGTCCTAGTTGAATCCTGTACGTAATAAGTCCCCGCAGGCACCTTGCGGAATACCATTTTTGTCGTCTTGTAGTCGGACGCATTAGCGCCGGTATTGAACTCGGCGAGTGCCTCTTCTACTGTATAATCGTAATATTGAATCTCGCCAGTCGTCAGGTCCACTACCATCCAAGTCGCCTCAGATTCTTCATTTTCGACCGTCGGCACGGCAAGCGCCCCCAGTGCCATTCCTGCGGACAGTAGCGCCGCAAAAATTTTTCTTATCTCCTTCATTGTTCATTTCCTTTCACGTTAGGCTAATAAAAAACTCCCCCTTGTGCCAAAGCAGCACACAAAGGAAGATACGATAAGCGTTTGTCGCGACCGGAATATTTATCTCGCGCGAAGTCCGGTGGAGTAGAGCACTCCGCCTCGGGTTCTCCCAGTGCGGAGGCCCCCTCTTCAAACCGTGCGTGCGGATTTCCCGCACACGGCTTCCTGTGTGAAACTGGTGTCATCGGTAATACCTTTACCGACAGTCCCTCCCTCACGAGCGCAAAATGCGGATAGACGTCGAGAAATTGCCTTGCGGCATCCTCGCGCTTCTCGTATTCCGTAGTAGATTTATTTGTCAATCGGCTCTCGCTCATTCGTTCAGAACGTTTCATTTTACACATAGAGACCCTTCGCTCCACGGTCATTACTCGCTTCATCGCTACTATGGCCTCGTCCGACTTCTGCGGACGCTTTCACGCCGCAGACCTCCCAAGTTCACAATACAACTTTCCAGACACGCTCGGCCTCGCTTTCGCTTCGGCTTGGCTCGCTCAAATCGCGAGCCCCGCTTGCGCGGCGGTTATGCCTTTCGCCCGCTTGAACTCGACGGCGGCATTCTCGCTCTTTGCCACAAGCTTCTTGATCTCTTCGCTCTTCATCTCAACTCCTCTTGGAAGATTATATCACGGCCTGCCATCCGTAGCCACGGCCGTCAGGCCGTGCGAAGGATGGTGGAGGTGAGGGGAGTCGAACCCCTGTCCGAAACGGCGTCACCCGAGCATCTACGCGTGTATCCGGCCTTTGATCTCGGATGGAGTACGCCGACCAGCGGGCTTATCCCCATCCATCCGTTCGGTTCGGCACCCTGCAGCACCCGAGCGGAGAGCCCTGCAGCGTGGCCTGCTAAATTATGCCTCGGCGCTCAGCAGACATCGGCGCTTCGACATGGCGGCCAATTTTAGGCGGCCAGAGCGTAATCAGCTTTCGCAGTTACTTTTTTTCCTCGTTTTTTACGTGGCCAACGAGGATCCACGACGCGCAACCCGACCTCGACACATTCCGTCGAAACCGGATCACCCCCATTGGGGAAAGACGGCAATATTATATCAAAATCTGCCGCCGAAAGTCAAAAACGCACCATTGACGGCTACGGGGCGCCGCATATGTCTACGTATCTGCGCAGTCGTCACGAAAGGCCGACGGCCTCCATAAGGCGGATGCCGGAGAGAAGCTTGTCCTTCTCGGGGAACATCTCCCAGCGTCCGTCGGCAATGTAGCGGTAGAGCATCCTGTGGCCGAGCCCATACTGGTGGTTTATCGTGAAGTCCAGGTCGGGCTTCGGCTCGCCCTCTACGTTCCAGAATCCGATGCGGTTGAGGTTCATTCCGTCAAGACGCACCGTCCCCTTCTCGCCTATGAGAGTGAACTCTGTCATGTAGTCGTCAGCATAGACGTCGACCGTCGCGTTAAGCGTCCCCACCGCGCCGTTCTCGAACTCGAGCGCGAGCGACACGCAGTCGGCGATCTCCATCCCGCGCTGGCGCCCGTTGAATCCGCGCCACGACTTGACCGGGCCGAAGAAATGGTGGAGCATGTCGACGAAATGGCTGGACTGCGTGAAGAGAACGCCGCCGTCGAGCGTCCTGGTGCCGTGCCATGGTATCGCATAGTAGTCCTCCGCGCGGCGCCAGTAGACGTTGAACGCGAACTGGTATATCCTGCCGAACGCGCCCCTGTCGATGAGCTTCTTCAGATGGGAGACGATTGGGTTGTACCTGTTCTGATACACCGGGACAAGGCGCTTGCCCGTCGCCTCGATGCGCTCGTAGACCTCGAGCGCCTCGCGGTACGAAAGCGAAAGCGGCTTCTCGCTGAGGATAACCGGGACGTCCGTCTTCTCGGCGAGCGCGACGACGTGGCGCGGATGGTATCCGGACGGTGTGAGCACGCTCGCGAGGTCGATCCCGCGTCCGCTCACGTCGGTCATTTCGGACGTCCAGTCGCAACCGAGCTTCTCCGCAAGGGCCTTGGCCTTGACGGCGTCCGTGTCGCAGACGAGGGCGATCCTCATCCTGTCCGAATTCTCGGATACCGCGTCTATGTGGCATGGCGATATGCGCCCGCATCCGATCAGAGCTACATTCATCATTTTCCCACTCCCAGCAAGTATCTCGCGAAGCCGATCACGACCGGCATCGTGAGGATGGATATCAGCGTCGAGACGGCGACTAGCGCGGACGGGAAGCGTCCGTCGCCGCCGTGCCTCACAGAGAACATCGTGACGCTCGCCCCGACGGGCGCGGCCGCGGGGATCACCGCCGCAAGGGCGACGGTCTTGTCCACGCCCCTGAAGAGAAGCGCAAGGACAGCAAGAAGCGCAAGCGGCACGACGAAATGCCGCAGCGCAAGCGCGAGGTACGTCCCGCCGCACCTCAGCGCCGCGCCGAACTTGGCACCCGCCAGGTGGAAGCCGAGAACGACCATGGAGAGCGACGTGTTGAGGTCGCCTATCGTCTTCACCGGCTCGGCGACAACGGACGGAAGCTTCACCGAAAACAGGAAGAGCGGCAAACCGAGCGCGATGCCTATCAGACCTGGATTGACAAGCGCCTTGGCGAGTCCGCCAGCCCCGAACCCGCCGGATATCTCCCATATTCCGTATGTCCAGCATAGGAGATGGAACACGACTACGTACACCGAGCCGTAGAAAACGCCATCCGGACCGAGAATGGCGTATTCAAGCGGGAATCCCATGAATCCGGCGTTGGAGAACACCGTTGCGAATCGCAGCGCGCGGAGCCTGGCCGTCTCGCGGTCGCGTATCGTCAGCCGCGCCGCGAGGATGGCGAACGCGTGCGTGAAGACGGCGGCGGCGAACGACCATGCCACTCCGCGCAGCACCGCGGTGTCGAAAGGGCGCTGGAACGACGACACTATCAGGCAGGGCGTGACGACGACGAGAACGAATTCCGTCAGGCGCTTCACGCTCGGCTCGTCGAGTATGCGCGCCTTGCGGGAGAATATTCCGAAGCACATCAGCAGAAATAGCACAAGCGTCTGCCGCGCCGTGATGCACAGCCCTTCGACCATCAGAGTTCCTTTATTCCTTATAGTTGCCGCATTTTCATTTCGTCACTTTAAGACTTGCTTAATATTTTACCATATTTAGCGTGCAATCTGCACCTTGACCTCGACTGGAATATCCCCACCTTTGGGTGCCACTTCCAGAAGTAAACTTGATTTTAGTGGTAGTTTACCCCTTGTAAAGATTGGCTGTTGTTAAGGGAAGGATGATTCCTCCCTCTCCTCCCCTGGGAGGGGACCCAAGTTTACTTTCGGAAACGGCGCGCTTGGGAAGCTTCACAAACTCCGATCAGCAGGGCTCTCACTACCGCTTCACTGCCTCGCGCTTTTCAACCACGGTCAATTGACTCCATTCATAGTTTTCATAGCGGCCTTCGGCCGATTTATGCGACGCAGTCGCATCCCAAAACACTCCTGCCGACACAAATACAGTCGTTGTGAAGTGCGAAGCTGCGAAGCAGCCGCCCCGCGCGAGAGCCCGAACGCTCGGAGTTAACTTTCTTGCGTTTACTTTCAGAACGTGCGTTTACTTTTTTGATCGCAACGTGAAAATTGCGCAGCGCCGCAGCTTTGACACGAATGCCTGGCCTTTCTGATTCCGGCGGACTTACCTATCCCGTATTTCCACTTTCACCCTGTAGAACATGCGGTCGAAATTAGTCGCGTCGTCAACCATCGCCTCGCCAATGCTGCCTGTTGCTACCTCACTCCCGGACCAAGGCGCAAGCACCGCACTTCTCTCTAGGCGGCAGGCGAAGCGATACGCGTCGGTTCGCGCCGCCGGAGCATTGAACCTTATCCTTGCCACGCGGGCCGAACCTGAGCCGTCCATCTCAATGGAAGCAAGCGCGGCAGACAAACCCGATTTCGCGTTAGAGACGAAAAGCCCCAGCGCGTAGGCCTGCGCATAGGTATAGCCCTCTCCGGACACAATGGTCGACGGCATCACGCCAGCAGGAAATCCCTTCCTCCACCCGGCGGGCAATGTAAATACGTTGCCGCTTCCGTCCTCCGCCCTCTCGCCAGCCAAATGCTTCAGCACAAGCGTTGCGAAGCCATCCTTCTGCACGCACGCAAGCCGCCACGAATCGGCGTCCGTTCCGTCCGTCACCTCCCCGTCGACGTAGACCGCCGACCGTATGTCGCCGAGCGCCGTCGGAAGGATCGCAACAGGATACTCCCTGTCCAACGCAAGCGAAGCGAGGTCCGACGACTTCATGTCGAGCCTGAGATACGCGCCTTCGTCAACGGAAAATTCGCAGTTAGCTAGCGACGCTACGCGCTCGCCGTAAGCGTCGAACGTGAAGCCGAGCTGCCCCGCCTTGACGTCGATCCTGGTTCCGTCTACTGCGGCGAAGCCAGGCCCCAGCATGAGCGTCGACGTCGCTCCGACCTTCGTGAGCGTCACCTTGTTGCGCGTAAACTGTCCGTTCAGCACCGACGTCTCGCCGTCCCTCGCGCCAATCTCTATCTGCGTTCCCGCCGACACGACTCGCAGGTCCGTCGTGTCGTCCGCCTGGCGCAGTGCGCCGAATCTGTACGTGCCGCCTCCCGCAATGTCGTAGACGCGGTCCCTGTTGTCGGACTCCACGACCAGCTTCGCGTTCTCGTTCACTGAACTGGCGACGCGGAAGCCGGAGTCCGCCTGCCCCGAGACGTTGCGCATGACGATCGTGCCCCTGAACCCAGAGGCATCGCAGTCGAGGCGCGGGCCGCGTCCGCCGTCCGTCCTCACCGTCAGCGTTCCAGCCCCTGTTATCCCGCCCCTTACAAAGATGTTCGACTGCCTGGAGCGGATGAGGTTCGACGTTCCGAGCGCCACGTCGACACTGTTCGTAAGATACGTTCCGTTCGCCGTGCCGAGGTACATCTCCGCTCCGCGCATCCTCACGGTCGAGCCGCCGAGGTTAGCGTACTCCCCGACCATGGGGACGTTCAGGACCGCGTCGGTCAGATCGACCAAGCCCGAAAACCAGGAAAGCGCCGTCGCGCCGGCAAAAGAGAACGTTCCGCCCGCAAGCGCGAGCGTCCCTGCGCCAGAAACGGACGCGCCGACTGTCTGCGGCTTCTCCATCAAGAGGCGTCCGCCGCTCGAAACCGCCACCGAGCCACCAGCGAACAATGCGTCCGTAGCAAGCGATCCATCGACCAACAGGCTACCATACGAAGTGAATTCCGGCGACCTAAGAGTTGCGTTGTTGCGACAGTCGAGCCTGACAGCGCAGCCGTCGTCTGTCACGAGGGAAATCGACGGACAAGACACCGCCGAAACGACGATCCTGTTTGTCACTGCAGCGCCGTCCTTGCGCACTGCTTCAAGGACAATCCTGTGGTCTGCGGAAAGGCTGGCCAGTTCGTTGTAGTCCGATTCGCTCCCGGTAAACACGTAAATCGTTTTCCCAGACGGCACTCCATCCGGAATCTCCGAGCCGTTCGCATCGTACATCACCCACTTGCCCCCGCTCTTGCGCGCGTACTCCGGCGCCTCGGACGATGCGGAGAAAGAAACCGAAAGCGCGCCGTCAGCAAACGTCCAGCCGCACTTCCAGCGACCGCACCAGTACGGAAGGTCAAAGTTCCTGTCCAGTGCCAGCGACGTCTTAAGCCCCGTGAGCAGAGTGTAGTTCCTTCCTGTAGCGATACCCGATGCGTCAAGTCGGATGGTTATCTTGTCGTTCTCGCCAAGTGTGTTCTCCGAGCCTGTCAGGGCGACTGGACCGATTCCGCCGTCGATGGCAAACACGAACGTGCGCATGAGGTTCATGCCAGCGCTGAACGTCAGCGTCCCTAGACCCTTCTTGACGATCTTTCCGAATGCGTTGGCGCCATCCGCGTTTCCCAGCTCCGCAGGGACGACGACGTCGAATCCAGCGGTGTCGAAAACGCCTCCGCCGTTGACTCCGACGAGAACCTCCAGTCTTCCGTCCGCCTGTATGAACGAACCCTGCGCGCCAGTCGCAAGAAGCGTTCCGCCGTCGAGCACAAGCTTCGCAGCACCGCCGCTGCCAATTGCCACCCTGTCCACGGCGATCGTTCCGCCCTCGAGACGGCACTCTCCGGAGCTTCCCGCGTTCTGAGCAAGCTGTAGCTCCCTGCCGCCGGAGGCGGACAGCTTTCCGCCGCGAACGACTAGAAGTCCGTACCCCGACTCCCCGACGACGATCTTCTCCTCTGCGCGAACCTCGCCGCCGTTGATTTCGCATGCGCCGCGGGATGTGCGCGAAACGCCGAGTATGAGCTTGTTTCCGCACGACGTCCTTCCGCCGCTGACATGCAGCGCCCCGCGTCCATCTACGCCATCCCCCACGTGGAAGTTGCCGCCGCACGCCAGGCGCCCGCCGTCGACAAAGACGTTCCCGTTCTGGATTATGACGGCGTTGCCTGCGGAATGAACGCCGCTCTCCACCCTGAGGCATCCGCACGATCCGCCCAGCCCGACCAGTATGTTCTTTCCTCCGGAGATCGACACGCCCGCTTCGTCCGTCTCGGCACGGAACACGACGCATCCGATGCCGTCGCCGTTTTCGTCGTTCTCGAACTTCAGCACGCCGTTGTACGAGTACGCCTTCCCGAACGTCGCCAGAACCCGCCTGTCGAAAACACCCGCCCCGTACCCGAAGCGCAGGTTGTATCCGCCGTCAATCGGCTTCGACCAGTTTCTCCAGTGGCCCCACTCCGTCGTCGCGCCAAGACCCGTCGAAACCTGCCACTCGTTGTCGCCGCTGTCTGGCAGCGAAGGAGGAGGAAGCGCAAGCCAGCCAAGCACAGCCAGGACGTACGCGGGCTCGTCTTCGGTTTCCTCCACAGGGACAAACGCGACCTGCCAGCCCTTGCGCCCGACAGTCGACGTCTCGACGACTTTGCCGTCGACGGCGATCTCGGTCGGGAGCCACGTTCCAAGGTCGCGCGGCAGCTTGGCGAGCGGAATGTACCGCCCCGCCTTGTCCAAGGCGATGTACTGGTTTCGGGTCATCTCCACGCGAAACCTCGCCGTGGCGCCTATGTCGACGTCGCATCCCAGGAACGAGGGGACTGCGCCGCCAATCGGGAGCCTGAATCCGATTGCTCCGTCGCTTATGTCGATCTTCGTTCCGACTGCGGCGCTGAAGTTCGTGCCGAAAGTGACGCACGTCTGGGACCCAACCTTCGTCAGCTTCGGAGGCTCGCCCGTAATCTGTCCGCAGACGAAGGAATCCGCGCCGCGCTTCGCGCCGACCTCGATCTCTGTCCCCTCGCTGCGCACGTACAGCTTGGCCGTGGGGTCTGGCATCCTGAGCGCGCCAAACGCGAACAGCCCAGGTTCGTCTAGGTAGATGTCGCGCCCCGCGTTGTCCGTCTCGACCTCCGTCACTGCCCTGCAAGACGCGGACTGGCTTCTCGCGAAGCCGATCCCTTCAACCCTGTCGACGTTCCGAAGATGTAGCGTGCCCGTGAAGCCCGACCAGTCGCCATAGAGCTGCGGACCTCGCGCGCCGTCCGTTCCCATCGTCACGACGCCACCTCCCTTCACGGCACTCCGCACGATCATGTTCGCCTGCCTGGACCATATTCGGCCTGCAGGCCCTGGCGCGACATCGACCGCGTTGTCCAGAGTGACGGACGTGTCGTAGCCAAGATGCAGTGTGCCGCCGGCAATCCTGACACCCGCGTTTCCGAGTCGTACGACCCTCCCGCTCACAGGCGCGTAGAGCAGCGAACCCGGGGCGACCTCGACGGTTCCACCGAACGAGCTGAACGCGGACATGTCAGAGCATGAAAACGTGCCGTCCGAAAAAGCGATAGTCCCATCGCCTGCGAACGATGCGGACATTGTCTGCGAAGCGGAGAGCGCAAGTCGCGCGCCATCCTCGACGAAGCAAACGCCCGCAAGCGGCGCTACGTCGAGCGCTATGCTTCCGCCGATGACAATCGTCCCGCTGTTCGTGAACTTCGCCGTCGATATCCTTGCGCCGCCGACTCCGGCGAAACGCGCCGCGCATCCCGACTCACAGGAAATTGCGAGCGACGCAGGCGAGACGGACGACGCGATCTCCATCGTGTTTGTGACTCCGCGCCCGTTCGACCTCGCTACCTGGATAGACACGCGCCTGCCAGAGGCCATCTTCGCAAACTCGCCCGCAGGCTCGACGCCCGAGAAGATGAACACCGTCTCGGGAGAGGCCGACCCGTGGAAGTCCCTGCCCTGAGAGTCGAATATCCACCAGTTGCCCCTAACATAGCGGGCTGTAGCCGCATAGCCGCTTGCCGCGGAAGGCGTCACCTTCAGCACGCCGCCAGAAAGCGACCATTCGTAGTGGTAGAAGCCGTCAGCCTGAAGCTCCATGTCAGAAAGCCGAAGTCCCGAGGGAAGCCCCGTCATAAGCGTGTACTGCGTTCCAGGTGCGACGTCAATGGGGTCTACTTCTATCTTTACCGCGCCGCCATTCGCAGGAACGCTACCCGTGTTCGCAAGCGCGACGGGTCCTATTTCTCCGTCGATCCTGAAACGGAAAGAGCGGTCGAGGTCTAGCGGAGAGGAAATCGTCAGCGTGCCCAGTCCGCGCTTCTCGACGGCGCCGTTGGGACCGCCCTCCGCCGCATTTTCCAGGGACGCCGAAACCGTGACGCTGCGGCCCGCCGTGTCAAAGACGGCTCCGCGCGTCCCGACTAGGACGCGGAAGTTTTCATGCGACGGCACAAACGAAGAGCTGTCTGCCCTGGCCCTCAGCACGCCGCCGTTCATCAAGAGCACGGCGGACCGCCCCGAGCCGACGGTAATTCGCCCAACTTCAAGGACGCCGCCTTCAAGTGAGCAAACGGCGGAGCTGCCGCCGCCGCGCGCAAGATTCATCTCGGAGCCGACTGAAACGCGGCCGCCTGAAATCGTCATCTCCCCGAAGGAGGCGTCACCGAGGAAGCAGTTGTTTGCAACGCTGAGCAAACCTCCGCTCACGTTGCACCGCCCGACGTGCCCGCCTATTCCGGCGATGAACATTCCGTCCGCCACCCTCACTTCGCCGCCGATGACGTCTAGCTCGGCGTCGGCCCCAGGCCCGTAGCACATGTGCAGGTTCTTTCCGTTTTCGAGGACGCCGCCTTCAACTGTCACCTTGCCCCACTGGATGAGGATGGCGTTGTCGCCGCGATACGTTCCGTTCTTAATCCTGAGGTTCCCGGCCGCCCTTCCGACGTCGCCGACTATTATGTTGTACCCCTTCTTCGTCATCGCCCCGCACGATGTCGACGCGGCGTCGAAGACGAGCTCTCCCGTGCCGTCGCAGCGAGTGTCGTTCTCGATGCGTATCGCCCCACCGCACATTGCCGCGCTGCCGAACGAAACCTCCGCCTGCCTGTCCACCACCGTCGTCCCGTCGCCAAAGCAGTAATCGCATCCCGTCACCTCCGCGCCGAGCGACCAGCAGCATTCGTCGTCCCAACATCCGTCGGCGCCTGCGCCGTAGGGCGGACGCCACTCGTTGCGCGAAAGACTGGACGCGCCCGGCACGCGAATCCACTCAAGGTCTATCGCGCCTGACTGCGCGCGGAACTCAAGGCGGATGAGATTGCGCGCCGGCGGCTTTTCAAGCCGGAAGACGTGGGTCCGCCATTCTCCGTCGGTCGAAGGCAGCTCGACCTCCTCGATGTAGATGCGCTGCGTCTGGCCAATGCCGTCGTAGTACTCGGTCTCGTAGTCCTCGGGGTTTATCGTGGCCATCACGCACCTACCCGACGTGCGGTAGCGGATGGCGTATGCGCCTGGCTCGGGCAGCGGACGCCTCGTCTGGAGGTACATCGGGAACACGAACACTCCGGTCTTCGCAGAGAGGTAGTCCATTCCGTCCCCGTCGTCCCTCTTCTTGCTGACGCCGGCTGTCGGCGGCAGTATGAACTCCGCGAAGCGATTGTAGTCCCCGCTTCCTGGATTGATGGTCTCATCTTTCCATTTTCCGGCGGCTTCCTTGGCAGTCCAGAAGAAGCGGTTGAAACGGTCGCCGCCCCTAAGTCTGCTGCCGTAGGCAAAATAGCGCGTGTCCTCCGACGCCTCGAAATCCATGTTCCGCTTCCACCGGTAGTGCGAATACAGGATGTCCTGAGTTCCGAGCCTGCCGCGTCCTCCGCCCCAGTTCGCAGGCCGCCACCAGACGTCGTTGTTTGCGCGGCTGGTGTAGATCGGCGTCCACTCTATCTCCGCGCCCAGGTTGTACTTGCTTATCGCGTTGACGCCCTTGAGGCACTGGTCGCCAAGGAACTCGATTGGCTCCACTGAGTCGGGCGAGAGCGAAACGGTCCCCCGGAAAGGATCAACGCGCGTTCCCTGTGCGCGGATCAGCGCCAGGTTCACGACCAATATGCCTGCGCCGTCCACGGGATGCCCGATGTCGCGGCCCATTTCAGTATACTGGTAGTGCGGCGTAACGGACGCGCCGGTCACGTCGTTGGAGACGACAAGCCTGCACATTTCGCGGATGGAGCCGTTGCACTCGCCTACCGGACCGTAGGCGTTGTATGTGAGCGTTTCGACCATTTCGTCGTACAGCACGCGGTTGTTGCGGAATATTCCGCGGGCCAGAGGTCCGCCCAGCGCCCACTGGAGCTGGTTGTAGTACATGCCGCGCCCCCACCAGAGGCCCTCGCCGACAGATATGAACGCGTTCACGCCCGCCGTGTCCTCGTCGGTCCACGCCAGATCCCCTTCGCGCGGACCCGAATAGCGGCAAAGCTCGCACGCCATTATGAACCAGCGTTCAGCATTCGGCCAGCGGAACTGCGAATCCCAGTGGGCCCATCCGGCCTTTATGTTCCTGTATATCCAGCGGATGAAGTCCATAGCGTACTCGCGGTGGCGCACGTCGCCTGTCGCAATGTACATGAACGCCTGGCAGATTGCGTTGCGCGCGTCGGACTCGCACTGCCGGTCGAAGTTCTGGTCGCTAATCGCCGTCCAGCGCGACCGGTCCATGAAGACGCGCGGGTTCGTCGAGAAGGCCTGATCCCGCATCGTAAGCCACTTGTAGTCCGATGCCCACGGCTCTACGCCGTCCCTGACGTTTCGGATTATGCGCAGTATGTCGTCGCGGTTGAGCCCGATCCCGGGATGCAGCATGCCGGTCCTTTCGTCCCTCACCTCCCAGACGGCGTTTTCGGGCGACCACTTTCCGTCGACGGCAAGGGAGGGGTAGCCGAGAATGACGCTGAGCGTTCCGTTTTCGAGTACAAGCCGCTGGGTGTAGTATCCGCTCTGCGTCTTCAGCACGAAGTCGCGGTCAAGCGAATACGAATTGCCGAGTCCCGTCATGAGGGTGTGCCTGACATTGACCGCGGCATGAGACGGGTTGACCTCGATCGCGATCTTGCCGCCTGCGGATAGCGAGCTTCCGCCCAAGAGCGATATCGGGCCGGACGAGCCGTCGAACGCGAAGCGGAACGTGCGCGCAAGGTCGATCGGCTGGGACAGCGCAAGCGCGCCGGAGCCGAGCTTTGTGATTGGGGCGTTTCCGGAAAGCCCGTTCGCATTCGCCAGGCGCGCCGCGATGGTGATGTTGCGCCCGTCAGTGTCGACTACCGCGCCCATTTCGCCGAGCGCAACCGAGACGGAATTCGGCAGGAAGCCGCCGTTGCCTTCCGATGCCTTCAGGACGCCGCCGTTCCAGTTCAGCGCCCTGACGGAACCTGAACCGACCTCGATGCCGCCGACTTCAACCATGCCGTACGAGTTCAGGTTCAGCGTCCCCTTTGCACTGCCGTCCCTGCCGAGCACCACGCGCCTGGCGGAAACTACGCCTCCGGAGCCTACGGTCAGAGATCCGTCGCCGCTCTGTCCGACGACGACATCGCCTCCGGCCGAGAGAGACCCTGGCGCGACCGAGCAATCTGACGCGTACGAGCCGCTGCATGCGATGCGCACGTCGCCTCCTGCGACGGCGCGTCCGCCGGCGAGCGTCAGCCGTCCGCTGCGGTTGTGTCCATCGCCGTTGCCAACGTATATGGTGTTCGTGCAGGCGAGCGTGGCGTCGGCGAGGACCGTCGCGGCGCCGCCCTTTATGTTAACGCTTCCGGTCGCGGCAAAAGTGCCGCGCTCAAGCCTGAGGGCGCCAAGCGCGCCGTCCCACCCGAGGAAGATGTCGTTACCGTTGCCGACCGTGACGCCATAGCCGTTGTTGTTTGCGTGGAAAGTGACAAGGCCGCCTCCGTTGGAGTTGTTCTCGAACTTGAGGTTGTACGGTATCTCGTACGCCTTGTTGAAAACCACCCTGATGTCGTTGTTCAACACGACGTTGTAGCCGCCGCTGTTGTTGAAGAAGTAGCCGTTCTCGTTGGGGAGCAGGCCCCAATTCGAACTGGACGAGCCCCATTCGGTTCCCGAAGGGGCTTTCCAGACAAACTTCTCAGCAGCGGTCAGGCCGACCGCCGCCATACACGACAGAATCGACAGCAATAATTTCATCTATTTTGTCGCCTTATGCGATTGTGCTCATCTTCAAAGAGCTTATGCGCATAATTTTCGCACAAATTCGCACGGCAAACCATCCCACTATTGTGGGGTAAGGCACAAATAGTTGATTTTCACCACCAAGAAGCCGACTCCTCGGGAGCGCGCGAGGAAGGGGAATGAAAAGCGACTGGAAAGTCGACTGCGACACGACCTTTTTGTTGTTTGACCGCAAAGGCTGGACTCTGTGGCGTGAAGCCGGTTTTGGACCGGGGAGGACCACGCACGGCCACGCACCATGCAACGCAAGCGAGACGCGGCGACTAGCGGCGGACGAACTGGCGGAGCAGGTCGGACGACTCCGGCTCGCGTTCAGCGCGGCAAGGCGCGAGCATGGCAAGGACGCGCGGCGGCATGGCGCAAGCCACGTCGGGATCAACCCTTCCAAGCGACTCATCATTTGTAAAATCTGTAAACGCAGACCGCTAAAATGAGGTCGCTGAGCGTCTGACTTTAGCGGAGTGGTGGCTAGCCGACACTCGCACGAGAGCAGGGCGGACGGCGAGGCTTGTTTGGCAAAGTACGCAACCACAGATTCACAGCGAGGATTGACTGACTGAGCGAAGTTGCTTGTCTTGATTCATTTAGCCGAGCCGCCCGCCCGCACGGGTCGTGCGACGTCGTCGGGAGACACCACGTAGCGTTCCCGTTGCCCCGAACGAAGCCAAGCCCTTACAAGCAAGCAGCATGGAAATGGGGAATGGGGAATGGAACCTTATTGCTACGCCGGTTCGACGAGCGGGTCGTCGATGCCGCGCTTCGCGGGATCGTAGTTAACGCCAACGTAGAAGACCGGCGGCTCGCCGTCAAGCCAGGGGCCCGCGTAGTCCTTCGTGCGAGCCTGCTTGAGCGCCTCCGCCGCCGTCTTGCCGTACTTGAACTCGAAGACGTAGACGCCACTCTTGTCCTTCAGTATCGCGTCCGCCCTTCCGCGCGCGCTCTGCCGCTCGCCGGAGATCTCCGAGCCGATCAGCTTCATGAACAAAAGGAAGTAGCGCTTCGCCTCCCGCTCGCTCTCGATCTTCCACTCGTGCGGAACCGCAGCGAACGCGGACTTGAGGTTCTTCTTAAGCAGCGTCTCCACGCCCTTGGCGCACAAACCGGCGCGCGACTCGGCGAGCTGCTCGGTCCAGTCCGTCAGGCCGTTGCCGAGCAGGGAGGCGACATAGCCCTCGGACAGCGAGTTCGCGATTTCGTTGTTCGGTATGCCGAGGCGGAACGTGCTATCGTCGATGACCTCGGAAAGCGTCAGGTAGCCGCCCTGGTAAAGCAAGGCAGGAAGCG
>SUWC01000151.1 GCA_015061665.1 Lentisphaerota bacterium | reverse complement strand
AAACGCAAGGAGGTGCGGCGTCTCGCCGCGCCCTACCGTTTAAACAACAATGAAAGGCGAAATCTATGAAACTGAAAATAGACTGGAAAGCACTTGCGGTGCAGATATGGAACGCGCTCAAGCCCGTTATCATCGGCGCGGTGGGCGGAGGAATCGTCTCGTTCTCTGCGAGCGGATGCTCTTCGCTGACGCCCAGCGACAAGACGCAGACGATGGGCGTCTACGCCTTCGGCATCCCCGGCATCGCGGTCATATCGCAGACCACGCAAGCGGCGGACAACAAGGGCGAAGACACCAACGTCCCCGTTCAGGTCAACCCCGTCACCACCAAGCCCTAGGCCGGACACACCGGGACGGACATTCGCATCACTCGCACTAAATCAAACAAATCGGGCGCGGCGGGGGAGCGAATCGTAGAAAAGCGCGCACGCGGCGTTCCAGTGGGCGTTGATGAACACGCCATACGCGACGGCGAAGATCAGCCCGACGACGGCAAGCGGACCTAACAGCGAGAACATCGAAAATATGCTGAACCCGATGAGCACATAGAAGAGAAAGATGAGGTCCAGCCTGAAAAGCGCCGCCTTCGCACCCTTCATCGCGTCCCAGCTGACTGAAATGCATTTCACCGCAGACCAGTCCGGATGCTCCGCCTTCAGGAACCACGACTGCCGCAGTCCATACGCGACGACGACCCCCGGCACGACGAAAAGCAGAAGCCCGGCAAATATCAGGAGGAGCGTGAGGAAGCGCAGCGACAGCATTCCGAGCGGATCCCCGAATCCGGCGCAAATGCCCTTCTCCCACTGCGAATCCTCGCCGCGCACCGCGCGGAGAGACACGCGCGAGACGCCAATCTGCGACGCGCCGGTGATTATGAGCGCCACCATGTAGAGAAGCGACGACGCGCCTATCATGTGCAGCAATTCGCGTCCATCCAGAGGCGCAATCGGCTCGTTCTTCGTCCTAGCCTCATAAGCACGCTGGATGTACATCTCCACGTCGCTTGCGTTCGTCGCCGAAAACACGGCCTTGAGCGAGGCCTGCGCGGCCAGGTTTGCAAAGGTGAAAGCTATCACCACAAACGCTATGCGCCACATCCAGCGACGCTTGTCGGCAGTCACCACCCTGAAGGAGGCGTCCCTGATCTGCTTGCCTGTTGGCATGTCCCCTGGCCTCACCGCAGCGTCGGATTGTCGAACTCTCGCACGACGTCAAGGAGGATTTCCGCAAGGTCTGGATTGACCTCGAAAATGTTCGCCTGCTGATTGTAGGCCTGCCCGTTGATCCTTGCGTTGACTCCAAGGACGCGGTCCTTGCGCGGCTCCTTAGCGCCCTTGAAAAGCTTCTCGCCGTCCAGCAGCCCCTCGTTGACGAGCGCCTGGAATATGTCGTTTACGTGCTTCGGGTCGACATGGACTCGCTGAGTCTTGATGTTCTCCCAGCCCTCGCTGTCGTTGTGCTTAGCGAAGTCGTTCGAGATGAGCTCGCTGGTGCCCTTCTTCAGCAGCACGTACCCTCCGCCGTCGATATACACTGAAGTGCGGTATATCGGCTTCTTGTCGAGCTTGTAGTAGTGGATTTCGACGCGGTTTAGCTTGCTCTCCTCCACGGTGATGTAGGGGTTGACCCAGAACGGACCGCACCCGCCTACGATTGCCAGGGCAAGCGCGCCTGCAAACATGCTGAACAGCTTCATTTCCCCATCTCCTTTTCAAATTCCCTTGCGCAGAGAAGCCCCGCGCCGAAAAGCGTCAGCGTCGGGTCGACCTTGAAGTCCATGCCGATCCCCCTGAGCGCCCAGCGCGCGAATCCGCCCGTCGCCACGAGGCGGAAGTCCTCCTTGAAGTTCCTGCGCAGCTCTGCGACGATTTCGCGCACCATGCCGCGGTAGCCGACAAGCGCACCGAAGCGCATGGCCTCCTCCGTGGACTTGCCGATCTTCGGCACCGTCCCGCGCCCGATCTCCATGCGCGGCAGCTTCGCCGTGCGTTCGAAGAGGTAGTCGCGCATAAGCGGAAAGCCAGGCGCGATAACGCCGCCCTGCCAGACGCCGTCGCGCGTAACGGCCGCGGCCGTGAGCGCGGTTCCGAAGTCCATTACGATTATCGGCGCGCCGTAGCGCTCAACCGCGCCAGCCGCGTCGGCAAGACGGTCCGCGCCAATCGTCTCGGGCTTCGGATAGTCGAGCCTGAGCGGAAAGTCCGCGATCGTGACCTGGTGGAACGCGAGCGAACGCGAACGGGCGAACGAGCGCCACTTCGAGTCGGACTGTGGGACGACCGAGACATAGCCGAGGCGATCGACGCCGTCGGCGACAAATGCGTCGACGATCTTGGAGGCCTCGGCGAACCCTCCGTCGCAGTGCGCGACCTTGGTTACGCGGCCGTTGCTCCAGAATCCGACCGCCGTGGACGTATTGCCCGTGTCGACTACGGCAAGGCGCACTAGACGGCACTCCATTCAAGCGACAAATCGACGGACCCCGCGCTGTGGGTCAGGCAGCCGAGCGAAATGGCGGTTACGCCGGTTGCGGCCACCTCCTTCGCGCGCTCGAGCGTTATCCCGCCGGAGGCCTCCGTCTTGGAAATGCCCTTGCAGAGGCGGACGCACTTCTTCATGTCCGCAACGGACATGTTGTCGAGCATGATCCACTCCGGCTTCGCCTTGAGCGCGCTCTCGCACTCGCGGATGGACTCGACCTCAACCTCTACGTCGAGCTTCGGAAATGCCTTGCGCGCCGCGACTACGGCCTGGTCGAGCTCGTCGGGGTTCCCTCCGCGCCAGAGGCGACGGTGGTTGTCCTTCATCAGCACGCGGTCGTACATCCCCATGCGGTGGTTCGTTCCGCCCCCGCACGTAACGGCATACTTCTCGAACACCCGAAGCCCAGGCGTCGTCTTGCGCGTGTCGAGGATAAGCGTGCCGTAGCGCTTCGTAGCGTCCACGAACTTCTTTGCAAGCGTCGCAGTGGCGCACATCCTCTGCATGAAGTTCAGCGCGGTGCGTTCCGCCGCCAGTATGCTGCGCGCCTTGCCCTTGAAGGTGAGAATCGGCTCCCTGGGCTTGACGGACGAGCCGTCTGGCCTGAGTATCTTAACCTTGATCTTCGGGTCGACCATCTTCATCACGGCCTTAGCGACGGTCGCGCCTGCGACCACGCACCCTTGGCCCTTGGCGTATATCTCGCCCGTAGCGACCGCATCGGGGTCCACCAGCGCAAGCGAAGTCGCGTCGCACCAGTCCTTTGCGGACGCGTCCGCGACATCGGCCAAATCCTCGTCAAGCGCAAGCCGCACCGCAGCCTGCGCACGCGTTGAACGCATCACGTCTTTCATTGTCGCGCCTCCCTTAGGCCGGCATCAGGTAGTCCCAGTGGTTGTACAGGATGTACGTGAGGATACCCGACACGACAAGGCCTGCGAAGGCTGCGAGAAGCGCCACAAGAGCGGCGGTCTTGTTGACTGTTCCGCGGCTCTTCTTCCCAGCGGTGGGCTCGAGCTTGAAACGGTCCGCAATGGTCGCTCCGCCCGTGGGAGCGGACGCATCGGCGGCTATTGCCTTTATGGGTTTCTTGATTTTCATAGAGAAGATTATACCACAATCGGCCCCCAAAAGGCAAAGCCGAATGTTGGCCGCCGTTCGGCGCGGGTGCGATTCTAAACCGTTGAGCCGCTTGTGCGTAGCGCGGTTGATGCCGAGGCCTACGCCGACCTGCTCGCCCGACCCGCATGAAAATTTCCTGAAATAAGCCAACACGGGCGCG
>SUWC01000150.1 GCA_015061665.1 Lentisphaerota bacterium | reverse complement strand
CGGCGGCATGAGCATTGATTCCGACGGCGACGGCATGCCGGACTGGTGGGAGTGGAAGCACGCTCTAAATGCCGCCGATCCCTCGGACGCCGCGCTTGATCCCGACGGCGACGGACTCACCAACCTCGCCGAGTTCCGCGCGGGGACAGACCCCAACTCGCCCGACACAGACTCCGACGGCATGCCCGATTCGTGGGAAGCCGCCAACGGCACCTGCGCCTTTGTCGCGGACGCGATTTCCGACCCCGATTCCGACGGCCTCGCCAACATCGAGGAGATGCGCCTCGGCACGAATCCCCTAGTCGCCGACACGGACGGCGATGGCTGTTCGGATGGACTGGAAGCGCGCAACACGCGCGGCAATCCGCTCGTCGCGGACATTGCGTGGGGCGCGCCGGTAGATGCAAGCGCGCGCGTTTCGGGCGCTTCGTTCTCCGCTTCCACGGGCACTTGGCGCACGGACGCTGACGGCGTCGCATACGCCGCCGAACGTGCGGGCTCGCTCACGTGGAACCTCGTCGTCCCCGCCGAGGGCGCGGACGCGCTTGCCGTCAACATTGCGCAGCACAACCTCTATTCAAAGGCGACGACGTTCGACATCGCGCTATATGTCGACGGACTCTTCGTTACGCGACAGGTCGTCTCCGCGCCCTACGGCGGCGCGAACGACGCGTTCTTCTTCCTGCCCGAGATTCCAGCAGGCGAGCACGAGTTTCGCCTCGTCTGGCACAACTGGGAAGTGAATACCTTCCTTGCCGTCAACGACCTGCGCTTCGTCCGCTTCGACGGACCCGACGCGGACAATGACGGCGTCGCGGACTGGAAGGACCACCGCGCGGCGGAATCGTCGTCCTTGGGCGCGCTCCCGTGCGAAAGCCTCGTCTCGCCGCTCTGCGTCGAAGGACGCGACCTCTGGCGCGACGTCCTGGAAATCGAAGTCGAGTATCCCGGCACGAACGCCTTCTTCGCAACCGTCAAGACTATAGGCGACGGATTCTACGCCGACATCCCATTGCCGGAGAACGGGACGGCGGTTGTCTCAATGCACGACCGCGGGCTTTCGGATTCGTTCCCAGTCGTCTGGAAGCCGCTGGACGTCTTCGAAGGCGAGTTCGCTACGAACGCGCTTGCGATCCGCGAGGGGGACGCGATCAAGATCGCTCCTTTCGACGGCAAGTCCAGCGAACTCACAGTAAGCCGCGCAAATGCAAACGGAGAATGGGTCGCCGTCACCAACTGGACATCATCCGCCGCTACGCCGTACTGCTTCAGCGAGAAGGGGCTATACCTCGTTGAGGTCGTGCACCATGGCATCTTTGCCGACGACGTCGCGTATGCGCTCATTGAAGTTGTCCGATCCCGCTTTCCGAAGCGCAATCCAATGGTGGCGATCGACATTCCGCAGAAGCTGGAATGTCCCGATCTGTCCCCCAAGGGCTTGGTTGAGCATGATGCGCATCTTGCTGTAGAGACGGAAGTGAAGGGTGAAGGCCTTGTGCTCATGCTTTCCGCCTCGGAGAACCGCGACCTCGGCCTTGTCTCCCGACTGGGTGAGGAGGGTGCGATACTTGACGCTGTGCAGGTTACCCCCGCCTGGTTCGACAACGGCACGTATTGCCGTGTGACGAAGACGTTTCCCGACGGGTCGATGGAGGTCGCCGTGTCCCTGCTTCTCGGCTCGCTTCCGAGCGCGCTTACGGTGAAGCTGGAGATCTTCGTCTCGGGCGTTACGTTCGACGACGGAACGCGCACGAAGATACTGACTGCAGACGACATAGACGAGAACGGTCACTGCACCGTCGTCTTCCTTAAGGCCAGGGGCGTCACTACATCCGTCTGTCACAGGACATACCTGTACCAGGACGACAGGCTGGTACATTCCAACAGGTGAAGAAGAATCTTAGCAAAAGGTCGACATTGACATGAAGAACACCGTAATAGCCGTTTCCGCGATTTCCGCAGCGCTTGCCGGAATTCCCCTGCACGGGGCGCAGAGTGCAAACACCAACCTCCCGGCCGCTTGCCAGCAGGGCGAGTCCAAGTGCAGCTGCCCGCAGGAGGGCGTCTCGTCCGGGTGCATAAAGGTGAACATCGACATGGGCGCGACGACGCCATGGACAGGAGGGAGGGCGTGCGCGCTCAAGGTGTTCGCCGACCAGAACTCGCCCATGATATTCACGTGCGACTCCCTGAGCGCCATCGTGGGCGGCTTTACGTTCAAGCGCCTCGGGAACGCAGTGCTGTCCGACGGAACTACGCCCGCCGAGGTCGTGTTCGCGAACTCTCACGGCGAGAACATCTACTTCACGTTCAAGAACGGCGAGTCGTGGGGACGACCCAATCCTGGAGTGCACGGCAAGATGGACGAGCGGCTCATGATGGTCGACGCCGAGGGCTGGGCGGTGACTTCCGATCCCGTGTACTACGACCTCTACGTGGGCGACGGAACGCGAATGCGCTTTCTTTCCACGGACATGTCCGGCTCTCTTGGAAAGCTCGTCTCGATGACAGATGCGCGCGGAGTCACGATGGCTGTTGATGTAATGGGCGTTGACATCGTCTACGACTCAAACGGCGTCCGGCAGTTCCTGACGCCCTCCCGCCTCGCGGACGTCACGCAGCTTGCGGACTTCAAGGGCTACGACGTCGTGGTCTATCCGGTTCAGGACGTTCCGCAGAAGGATTCCGCGACGGGGCTTTACGCGCTTCCTGCCACATCGCCGGTGCAGCGGCTTTCCATCCGTACCGCAAACGGCGGCAAGCGCGCGGTGGTGACGCTCCGGAGCGGAGAAGGTGGGGCGGAGAGGTATGTCTTCGACTACGTCATGGACGACTGGTCGCTCACGAAGCCGAGCGGCGTCCAGGATTGGAAGGAACGGTATGTCGAGGACTCGCGGGCGGCCCGGCTTGTGGAGGAGACGCGCTCGACGAACGGGGTGAGGCTCGCTCGTACGGAGATGAACTACAAGTGGGAGTCGTGGGGCTTCGCGATGACTAACCGGGTCGAGGGTTTCGGCGGCGCGACCAACACTACGGAATGGACCTTCTTCACAAGCGGGAACGGGACAGGCAAGATCAAGACGGAGAAGCACCAGTCGGGGCTACTTGTACAGTATCAGTACGATTCCGAAAACCGCGTGATCTCCGAGACACGCTCGGGCCCCGGCATGATGACCGAGACGACGACTTACGACTACACGCCAGTCGATCCGAGCGATCCCGTGCTTCCCGTCGACACCCGCCCGCGCACAATCGTGAAGAAGCTCAACAACATCGAGTGCGAACGCACGTACTACGTCTACTCGCCCTTGACCAACATCGTCGAACGAGTCGGCACTCAAGGCGCGGCCTACGGCGGCACAAACTCCCTCCGCACCGTCACGACCTTCTACCCTGCGGGAGGGCCGACCTCTGTGTCGGCCGCATCCGGCCTTGTTCGGTCGATCCGCCACGAAAACGGCAAACTCGACCTCTACGACTACTCCCTCGTCTCAAACCTTTGGGTTGAAACTGTTACCCACCTCCACGAACAATCTCCCTCGCCTGTCTCCGGCAAGACGACCCGCGACATCACGCTTACCAACGCCCGTGGCGAAGTCGTCGAAACCCGCACCGAGGCGTACATCGACGGAATTTGGTATACTATCTCCCGAAACCGCATGACATACAACGAACAAGGCAAGCGCACGTCGCTCGAAAACCTCGCCGGGCAAGTCACGACCACGGCGTGGGATTGCTGTCACAAGGTTTCCGAGACCCAGCCTGACGGCTCCACTACTACATGGGATTACGACGAAGAAGGGC
>SUWC01000149.1 GCA_015061665.1 Lentisphaerota bacterium | reverse complement strand
ACGGAAATCGCCTCGCCCGTCGCGACACCCGCCGGAAGAACAAGCGAGCTGCCGCTGGCAAACCTCACGTTGCCGCTGATCGTCGGGAGCGTCGATGCCGTGAGGTCGAGCGTACCGTTTACGGTCAGACCGGTACCGACCGGCATAGCGGCCGTGCTGTCGCCGGTGAGTTTCAGAGTCGCGCCAGCATCTACGACTGTCGCATACCCCGTAGAAGCCGTGAACACGGCGTCACCGGTGATGTTGACCGTAGCTGTGCCGTAAAACGTGGAAGCGTTGCCGCGGTTGATGGTGAACGACTTTTCAAACTTGAACAATGTCGCATACCCGGTAGCGCCGAATTCGGTTACACGACTCTTATTCGCTTCATCCGTCAGGCCGTACGGGGTATCATTTGCACCGAGTTCCTTGACCCACAGGCCGCCGAAAGAAACCGGCGCGAAAGTAGCCCCCTTCGACGGCGTAGCCATCAAACCTGCCTGATCATAGACGAGAACAAGACCTGGCGCGGTATAATAAGCGGAATTGTCACCGTTATTGAATTTGCTTGCCCAACGACGCCAATGGGTACCCGTGCTTGAACTTCCCTGCGTGTACGTTTCGCCGACAGTTCCATCTGCCGCCACCGCCGCAAATTTCGCAAACGCGAAGTCTGTGACCCCGGAATCAGTAGCAGCGGTTCGCCACAACTGAACGCCGGCGACATCGCCGAAGTCCTCGTAGCCCGTAGTTTCACCGGCCATCGCCGCCAGCGGCAGTGCGCATGCGGCGACTGCCACCCATTTGAGTAGTTTTTTCATGTTTTACCTCCAGTTACAGGCGTTTGCCCGCTAAGATGTGAACACTAGCAACCACGACCGATGATGTATCGTTCGCTCGTTACGCCACTATTATAGCAAAGATTCGCTTCCCCCGCAAGGGGGACAACGGACGCTACGGGATGGCGCCCGACGACGTCGCCCAATCCGTGCGGGCGGGCGGCCCATTGGAGCCAAGTTGCTGTGAAGATGGTGGGCGCAGGGCACTTCCCGAGGCTCATGCGGGGTATGCGAACAATCCAGCTTCCTCCGGCCTAACCACGAGGCAGGCGAAAACTCCGTCCGAGGCGGGTCAAAGCGGGCATTTTAATGCGCCTCGGCCTTGCTGCTCAGTCGGGCAATGGCGAGGTGCCCTTGCTACATCAAGATACGCAGCCCTCGCACAGAATCAAACAAAGCGGAGCCCACCACGGCGCACGGACGAGAAATCCATTTCGTAAGTGCACTTACGGCCAACCCATCAAAAATTCGTTCTACACCGCGTCAGCGGGGAGAAGGAATTTTTGATGGGTTGGCCGTATAAGTGCACTACAGGGGCATTGCGGCGCAGTCAACGAGGCGACGGGTCTTGGCGTCGAAGGAGAGGCCGATGAGCCAGATGGGGCGTCCGTCGGCCAGGTAAGGCTCCGCATAGCCCTTCTTCCGAATCTGCGCGAAAGCCTTGTCCACCGGCTCGTCCACCTTCAGCTCGAAGATGTATATGCCTTTCTTGTGCTTCGCCACAATGTCCGCGCGCCCGTTGGACTGCACATCCTCAGCCCTGTACTCGAAGCCCTGCGACGCAAGAAGCGTACAGAGTATGCGCTGGTAGGCAGCCTCGTGCGACGCCTCCTCCATAGAGCCGTACGGCATGTGCGCGTAAAGCGACTTGAGCCCGACGAAGAACTTGGGCCAATTGGCATGAAGCAGCATCTTGCCTAGATTGGCCGCCCACACATCCGTTTCCCCTGCAGCAACCCCCGCGACAAGAGTCGCGAGATCGCGTCGTACCTCCTCGTCAGGAACGCCGAGGGTAAAGTCCTCGCTTTCTGAATCGTAGTCCTTGACCGTGAGGTATCCGGCCTGCTGAAGAAGAGCCGTCGCCGTCAGGTTCCGCAAGTCCGCCACGTCGAAGGCCGCGGCAGGAACGCCCTCCATCTTCTCGTAATCTATCGAAAGCAGATCCTCGCGCTTCAGGTAGTTCATCAGCATCGATGGTCTCCCCGTCGTCGCCCAGGTCGCCTTGAAGCCCGACTCCTTCGCGTCCAACGTCAGCGCAACGGAAACTGGATTGTAGACAGTCGTCGCGTCCTCGGTCGAGAACCGGAAGCCGTTGTACCACTTCTTCATCTCCGCACGGTACTCGTCGTAGGGCATTCCCATTATCTCGGCGTGGGCGTGAAGATGCTCCTCGAAATTGTCGGAAAGCTCTTGCTCCGTATAGCCGAACATCGTAGCGTACTCCTTGCGCTGCGTGACGTCCACGAGATTGCTCAGCGCGGAGAAAACAGAAAGGCGCGTAAACTTCGAGATGCCCGTCATCAGCAGGAAACGTATGTCGCCGGTGCGGTTCTTCATGCGCGAATAGAGCGCCGACATCCTGTCGCGGATCGCCTCCGCCATTGCGACATCACCGAGCGCGTGCCCGACCGGCGCGTCGTATTCGTCGATGAGAATCACGACGCCCTTCCCGCCGTTCGCTGCAGAAAGGGACTCAATGGCGTTGCCGAAGTTCTCCGGCGGGGGGAGCGACTTGTCGTATGCGAAGCCAGCCTTCTCAAGACGTTCCTGAACATGAATGGCGAACGATGTCTCGAAGTCCGCGATGCTTGTAGTCGTGACGTCATTGAACTCGAAGTGGATAACGGGATACTTCTCCCACTTCCAGTCCGTCCTGTCGATGTAAAGCCCCTCGAACAGCTCGCGACGTGCGGAGAAGAGCGCCTTTAAGACGGACAACGTCAGCGACTTGCCGAACCTCCTCGGACGTGAAATAAAATAAAGGCTCGTGCCCTCGCAACTCACCATGCGATGCACAAACTCCGTCTTGTCGACGTAGATGCACCCTCTCTCCCTTAGTTTCGGGAAGTCATTCGTGTCTGTGGCTATCGGTCTCATTGAGGTACATTATAGCAAAAATCAGACAGTTGCGCGTACATGCGCGGAGAAGAGCCTGTCCCTCACATGACATGGAGCATGGTAAAATCCGCCCCGAAAATGATATAATATCGCCTAATGAAGATTCTAATCACAGGCTTTGCCGGTTTCATAGGCTTCCACGCGGCGCGCGAGTTCCTGCGCCGCGGGTGGGAAGTCGTAGGCATCGACAACTTCAACGACTACTACAGCGTGAAGCTCAAGAGGGACCGCGCCGCCGTTCTTGAAGCTCTTCCCGGATTCTCCGCGCGCGAACTAGACATCTGCGATCTCGATGGCCTTCGCGGCGCATTTGCCGCGGAAAAGCCTGACGTAGTGCTCAACCTCGCCGCGCAGCCGGGGGTGCGCTATTGCATAGACCATCCCTTCGTATACCAGAAGACGAACATCGAGGGCTTCCTAAACGTTCTTGAATGCTCCCGCCACGCGGCGAAGATCCCGAAACTCGTTTTCGCTTCGTCATCTTCCGTCTACGGCGGAAACAAGAAGATGCCCTTCGAGGAGTCCGACAAGGTGGACACCCCGATAAGTCTCTACGCAGCGACGAAAAAGGCGAACGAGCTGATGGCTCACACGTACTCGCACCTCTACGGGATGCAGACGATAGGCTTAAGGTTCTTCACCGTCTACGGCGCGTGGTATCGTCCGGACATGGCGCTCTCGCTCTTCGCGGACGCGATGCTGCACGGCAGGCCGATCAAAGTGTTCAACAACGGCGACATGCTGCGCGACTTCACATACGTCGACGACATAGTGGACGGCATCGTCCGCGTAGTCGAGTCCAACGCCCTTCCCGCATACGACATCTTCAACATCGGGAACCACCGCAGCGAAAAGCTCCTCGACGTAATCAACGTCCTCGCCGAATCGCTCGGCGTCGAGCCGAAGATGGAGATGCTCCCCATGCAGGCCGGCGACGTCTATGCGACGTACGCGAGCATCGAGAAGCTCAACAAGGCCGTCGGATACGAGCCGAAGACGACAATCCG
>SUWC01000148.1 GCA_015061665.1 Lentisphaerota bacterium | reverse complement strand
GCCTCAAGCGGTAATTCTCGCGGCGGGGTGCCCGGCCGGCCGCGCGCGCCCCAAAAGCGCAAGCGCGGTATTAGGCCGGGTCGCCGCGACGCCCGGAAGCGATGTGTCTACAATTTGCAGTAGAGCCGAATTAAACATATTATTGTAGCAATAGTTCGCAAGAGTTGTCGCAGGCAGCGCTGGCGGGATTTCAAGCGCGGAGCACCCGGAGAACATTGATCTGTAGCAACTCGTCTGAAGCGCGATATCGTAGAAATCCGGAATAGTCTTGAGCTTTGTGCAGTTTTGGAACATCGATTCGCAACAGCTCGAAGCAAGTGTCGTGGCAGATATGGCAGGCGCCGTCTCAAGCGCGGTGCAACCTTTGAACATCGCGGTATAGCATGAAGACGCCAAAGTCTCCGCCGTAAGTTCAGGTATCGTCACAAGCGAGGTACACCCTTCAAACATGCTCTGGTAACATGAACTCTGAAGCGTCTTGGTATGGAGTTCTGGCGCCGTCACAAGCGAAGTGCAGTCTTTGAACATATACATACAGCAACTTGTGGACGCCATTGTCGTCGCGGCAATTGATGGAGCCGTCTCAAGCGCAGTGCAGCCAGAAAACATAGACTGATAGCAATAACGCTGCAAGGTTGTTGCAGGGAGGCTGGACGGCGGCGTCCTAAGCGAAGTGCAACCTTTGAACATTTCATTACAACATGACTCTGCCAATGTCATGGCAGAAATGGTAGGCGCCGTTTCAAGTGCCGTGCAGCCAGAAAACATCTTCTGGTAGCAACGAGCAGTCAACGTTGTGGCCGAGAGTTTTGGTGCGCTTTTCAACTTCGCATTGCCGTCAAACAAGCAATAATAGCAGTCGGTATTCATGGTCGGCGGATTGCCATCATAGCCACGCAAGACTTCAATGTCGCCTTCGCAATAGATGTCGCTGCCGCTGGGGAATATCCATTTTTTGTTGCTGCTGCCAGCTGTAATGGTACGATTGCCTGTGCCGCGCAGATAAAGGCGGTAATCACTGCCTGCATTACCAGCCGCTATTTCACTGCCGTTCCAAGTCGCCCAATTTTCGGTATCCGTGGAATACTCGATTGTTCCATTCCAGTTCTTTGAATTGTTGGACGTCTTCAGCGTAAACTCCGACGCGCTTCGGAACGTCAGGTAGGGCGTTTCGAACGCGGATGCCGCGAAAGACGCCAGCGCGAGCGTTGCGAATACGAACAAACGGACCGACGCGAGGCGGCCGAGGATTTTATGTATCATGGTGTCATTCTCCAAAGTGCATAGTATGCCTTTGTCGAAATGATACCAAACATTGACTCCCTAAGGAATGTGCCGAGTTGCGCTAATTTTGGCAAAATGGGCAAAATGGGTGCGGTGGAAGTGGGGGAGTGGAGGAGTGAGGGAGCAAGGGAGTGGAGCGTTGGCCTCAAAGACCAAGGAGCTTCCGCACAGGGATGATGGCGTCGAAATAGCCGTCGCCCTCGACCGTCCGCGACAGATTGCCGTCGTACACCAGGACAGGCCGCGCCGACATTCCGGACCTGAGAGGAAGGCTTGCTATCCTGTCGGCGACTTCGTCCTCTATCTCCCGCCCAATCTCGCGCTTGCGCTTTACCTCGACTACGTATGCCGTCCGAGGAGTCTGGATCAGCAAGTCAATCTGGCATCCACCGTCTCCTCCCCGTGAATTCCGGTACGGTGCCGCAGACTCCACCACTGCCCCTCCCAGATGGAGGAACGGAATGATTTGATCGAAGTTGTTGACGATAAGATTCTCGAACTGAAGTCCCATGACGGCATTCCACTCCGGCAGATTCTCCACATCCGTGAAATCGTACACGCCATCCTCTATTTCTCGCTTGTGCGGCGCGAGATACTTCAGGAAAAAGCGCGTGTAATTGTCCTTGAGACGGTACTTCGACACGCGCGCCTTCCGTCCTGTCGCCGGATTGAGTCCACCGTCGTCAGTGATGAATCCACCTTCTTTCAGCGCCCGTAGGTCGTCGGTGAGATGTCCGTTTCGCGCTGCGCCAAGCCGCGCGGACAGCTCCGCCCCCGTCAACGGCTCGCCGGCAAGAGCGCCGAGGATCGACTTTTTTGATTCGGCGCCACCACCAAACAACGGGTTGAAGATGGCATCGAAATCCTTGAAAAGTTCGCCTGTCGAACTGAAGCACATCCTCCTAATGTTCTCAGTGGCGTCGAGACCGGGATCCATCTCCTCGATGTATCTCGGCACCCCGCCGGTGACGGAAAGAACATCCAATATCTCGCGCGGTCCGACGCGCGTTGCCGTCTCTCCCCAGAACTGAGCGCATTCCGAAAGATTCAACTCCTTGAGTACGTATTCGCGGGAAAAACGCCCGGCAAATCCCGTGTTGTCGAGAATGTTCTCCCGTATCCAGGCCGAAACCGATCCGCATAGGACGAACACAAGGTTGTCATGCCTGTGGAAATAACTCTCCCACGCCTTGCGCAGCGTGCCCGGGAACATGTCGTCGTATCCGCCCATCCACGATATCTCGTCCAGGACTACAACCGTCCGTCTGGTGTCGTCAATGACGCCGTTGAGCCTTTTAAATGCATTCAGCCAGTTCGATGGAACCGTGTCCTCGGCATCCGTCTGCGCCGCCAGCGATTCGGCGAAACCCCGCAACTGGTCCTCATTAGTCATGTTCTTCGTCGGCGCGAGACCTTCAATTTCAATATAGACATCAGCCGTACGTTTCGCGAATTCGCGGAAAAGCGTCGACTTGCCAATCCGACGCCGTCCGCGGCAGGCAACAAGAGAAGATGTACGCTTCCGCCAAAGCGATTCAAGATCTTCCAGATAGTTTTTCCGTCCGATGAATTTCTTCATGGCAATCCTTTCAAAAATACGCACATAGTATCGCATATTATTAGTAGATTGGCAATAGAAAACTGGCGCGAAATTTTATTTTCCAAAATTCGCGCCCATTCACGCCCCAAAACTTTCGGGCGCGAAATTCATCTTTTTCAATTTCGCGCCCGCTGTATGTCGGAGAAAATATCCGGCGGGGGGCTAGTACGGGAAAGTGCGGCCAAAGACATAGTGCGGCGCGACCACAGGGAGCTGCGGCAGCCGCCCCTTCGCAAGGAGCCCAAGCACGTATGCGGCGACCTTCTCGCCCGTCTCCGTGGCATCGCACTCGAAGCGCGTGAGGGCCTCGGAATATACGGGGCCGAGCCCGCGGTTCGAAAGCGTCACCACCTTGACATCGTGCGGTATCTTCAGTCCTCGCTCGAGGAACGCAGTAAGCGCGCCCTGCGCGACAAAATCGTCCCAAAAGAGAACGACATCGGGCAAGGCGGAACGCGGGAGGTCCATGAACGCATTGTAGGCCGCGCGTTCGATGCCCTCGTAGCGTCCGAGTCCGTCCATGCGTGGAACCGTCAGCCACCCGGACTTTATCCCCTGCTCCGCAAGCGCCTCCTTCGCGTCCGGCGTGTCGTTTCCTTCGAAGCGCACCTGCAGCACGCGCTTTACGCCGGTGCGGACGCAGTGCCGGACGAAGTTCCCGATGGCCTCCTCCGCCGAGAAGCGGATCCAGCGCCCCTCCTCCTTGGCAGGTTCGTCGCCGTAGATGAACACACTCTTCACTCCGGCCTCGCGCAGGCACTTCCGGACGAGCTTCGTGCTGTAGATCGCGATTGCAACGTCGGGAGTGCGGACGAGCTCGTGCTTCAGGAAGGAAAGCCCTATCTGCCTGTCCTGCGAGAAGACGACAGTGGAGAACGCGTATCCCGCTGCGCCCAACCGGCGGCGGAGCGCGTCTGCGATCATCGTCACGTGGTAGCTGCACGCATCAACGTCGGGAAGGACGAATAGGACACGTCCGCGCAGCGCCGTGGCGTCGCGCGGAAGGACGACCGTCCCGACGCGCGGACGCGAGCGCACGTAACCTTCGCGCGCAAGCTGCTCCACTACTCCACGTGCAATGCGGAAGGTAAGACCACACGCCTCCGACAGTTCCTTGATCGTCGGGATCGTATCACCCGCCTTGAGCCTCCCGTAGGCGATTTCGTCCTTGATGAATCCGCACAGCGCGTCCGCTCGCGTAGTCGCCCCGT
>SUWC01000147.1 GCA_015061665.1 Lentisphaerota bacterium | reverse complement strand
GAGCTGCGTAAGGATGTCCTCGCAGGGAATGTCCTCTGCGAGCATCTTCTGGACGCCAGTCAGCTGGCCGATGATCTTCTTCAGCCGCAGCTGGAGCGACGTCACGTCTTCAATGCATTTTTTCATCCTAAGTCCTTCCTTAACCTTTCGGGAGCAAATTATACCATACCCCCGTAGGGTATGTCAAATCGGACAGCCCGGGCCAAATGTCTTCATGAAGCGATCGCCGCTGACAGCCGCGGCAGTAACGGAGCCAAAGCCTTCCACCGCCCAGCCACTTTACCTCTCCCTACATCAGCTCCTTGCCGCAGGAGAACGCGGGGGCGACAACCTCGCCCATGATGCGATAGACATGCTGGCAGGTGTCAAAGCAGATGGGCTTCATCTTCCCCGCGTCCGGCCTGCCGTCCGTCATGGCGGACTCTTCGGCGGCGCAGTTTAAAATCTTCCCCACCACGTTGCAGTTCTCCTCGTTCATCGAGACGAGTCTGCATTCAAGAACCAGCGGCAGCTCATTGACGACCGGCGCATCGACAAACTCGCTCTTCGTAACGGTAAGGCCGCTCTTCGCAACCTTGTCCGGCGTCTTGTTTCCGCTCGCGAGCCCCAAGTAGTCGCAGGCATTGACCGTGCCGGCTGTTCCGAAGGCGACCGTGAACGCCTTGCGCGCGGCGATGTTCGCCCAGGTCTTGTGCGACGTGTCGATGCAGATGGTAATCTCGTCCTCAAGCGTGATGCCGCCCCACGCCGCGTTCATCACGTCGGGCGTCCCGTCCTCCCCGTATGTGCCGATCATCAGGACCGGCATCGGGAACAGCCAGTTCTTCTTTCCAAGGTTCTTCTTCATTTGCTGTCCTCTACAATTATACGCAGTAGTTATACTATGTTTCTTGGGATATACATGTGAATTTCCGTGAGTTTTTCATCTGACAGTGTATCAAAAGCATGGCAGGAAATCAAGGGAGTGCGACGAAAAACATAGACCTTCGCGCTTTCCCGGACCAGGGCTCTCCCAGTCCTCCACTGTATATTGCCGCGCCAATCGAAAATCTTACGCGGAAATGTCAGTAGACGTCGCGCTGGAGCATTTCCTGTATCTCTTCATGCTCTCTGTCGATGCGTTCCTGCAGCAGCCGATCTTCCTCGGACTTCTTCTCCAGATTCGACTCTGCACGCCAAATTACGGCCGCAGCAGCAGCGTTGTAGATGTTGTAGGAATCCTTGCCATAAATTCACTTTCGGCCGGCCAGGGTTTCGGCCATGTTGATGTAGCATGACCGGATGCGTTCGTAGGCGTTCAGGATGTCTAGCTCGGCTAGAACGCGCACCGGCGAATCCGGGTCGTCTGGGCCGACGCGGTCCAGCTGGTTCCGCCTGGCGCCGTGGATGCGCGCGCCGATGTCGTGCGAATTCGCCTGAAGCGCGGCGAGGTCGAACCTCGGACGCGGAGACTTGATGAGCCCCGACACCGTTTCCGCAAGCGCAAATACGATTTCATGGACGCTCAGCAGTGACTGGCACGACTGTTCGGAGAAGTTCTGTCCGCCTTTCCTAAGTCGCCGCGTCGCCTTCAGGATCGCTGCCGCCTCGTCCGAGACGGACTCCAGTTCGTCCGAAAGCCGCAGAAGCCGCCGGACCCTGTCGGACACCTCGGTCGGCGCGCGCTTGACCATGATCTTGCCGAGAAATTCCGTGATCTCGCGCTGAACATTGTCCAAAACCTCCTCGCGGTGCAGGATGTGCTCTTCGGCTGAATCGGTTGCCGTTCCAGCCAACACTTCTTTGATCCCCGCCAGGAGTTCAAGGCCGCTGTCCCGCATGAATCCGACTTCAAGAAGCGCCTGGTCGCAGGCGATGACGGGCGAGATGTACGAGGACATCTTCAACGCGCTCAAATGCGGTTTTTCGGCGGGCGGGGCCTTTATGACGCGGGAAACGAAACGCGCGAACTGTCGCGTGAACGGCAGGAAGAACAATGTCGTTATGACGTTGAAGATCGTATGGACCGCCGCCATGGGCGCGGCCATGTGCGGGTACGTCGTCACACCGTTCGTCGTCACTGCGTCCGCGCAGTGGGGGAAGAAGGACGTCGCCAGCGGAAGAATCGCGGGGACGAAGAACGGAATCAGCAGGATCGTTCCCGCTACGTTGAAGAGCGTGTGCGCAAGCGCCGTCTGCCGGGCCTCGGCGGAGCCGTTGAACGCGGCGAGCCACGCGGTCATCGTCGTTCCGATGTTCATTCCGAAGACCGTTGCGGCCGCCGCCTCGAAGCTGAGAAGCCCCTGCTGGGCGAGCGTCATCGCAATCGCTGTAGTTGCCGCAGAGGACTGTACGACTGCGGTAAAGACGAGCGAGACAAGAACGCATTTTGCAAGTCCATAAGCCGTCGTCGCGTCGAGGGATCTGAAGGCGTCGACCACCACCGGCATGGATCGGACCGGCTCCATTCCCTCTTTCATCCAGTAGAGTCCCATGAAGATGCACCCGAGCCCCATGAAGGCGAGGCCGAGATTGTGCAGCCGCTCGTTGCGCTGGAAGAAGTAGAATGCCGCCCCGACGAGAACGACGCACAGTCCGAGCATCTTCACGTCCGGCGCAAAGGCGATCAGCCATGCCGTGGCCGTGGTTCCGATGTTCGAGCCGATGATGACATTGATCGCCTGCGACAGGTTCATGAGGCCGGACGATACGAATCCAACAACCATGACCGTGATGATCGAGGACGACTGGACGATCACGGTGGTGATCACGCCCGTGCCGACGCCTGCCAGACGGTGCGAAGTCGCGAGGGACATGAATCGCCTGAGGCCGGATCCGCTGACGGCCTGCAATCCTTCCGAGAGATGCTTCATGCCCAGCAGGAACGTGCCCAACCCGCCGCCGACGATTATCAAAATTGAAAACACCTGACTCATGGTCTTTCCTTTGCCTATCCTCTAGTCCGTGACATCCTTCTCCTCGCGCTGGATGCGTGAGATGATCTGCTGCCGCGTATAGACGCGGCCGGGATGCGCAGATAGAATGTCAAGCAGATCGAATTCGCTGCGCGTCAGCCCCAGCGCGACGCCGTCTATAGACGCTGTGCGCGTGGTTTCGTCAAGGACGAACGGTCCGAGCGTGCGGAGCGGTCCCTTCGGCGGTGCAGTACGGCGAAGTGCGGCCTTGACGCGGGCTACGAGAATCGCCTTTGAAAACGGTTTTGTGATATAGTCGTCCGCTCCAAGCTCCAGCCCGCGCACCACGTCTTCCTCTGCGGTACGAGCCGTCAACATGACGATCGGCGTTCCCGATACGGAAGGAATTCGGCGGATTGCGCTACAGACGCCCAGGCCATCCATCCCCGGCAGCATCAAGTCGAGGATCACAAGAGCGGGCTTTTCCCTCTGGACGAGGGCAAGACCGTCCGTACCATTCCCCGCTTCGCATATAGAAGTGAACCCCGCGCCCTTGAGCGCGAGACGTATCACCGTTCTGATTCCCGGATCGTCTTCGATGAGAACTATTTTGTCCATGCAAGCGTATATTATCTCACAAAATTGTCAGGATTGTGTGAGAAAACTTGCTGCCACGATTCAATGTAAGATCTTCCCAGCCCGACGGCGTCTTGTGCCCTCAACTGATATGTGCTATAATATCCCCAAAACGCGCGAAGCTCTGTCAACACTGGGCTAGGCAACGGGCGTTGCACTGGAAATTTGCTGGTGGGGTTGCATAATTCCGGAAAGGGGAACACAAATGGAATTCAAGGAACTGCTTGCGGCGTTCGCCGCGAAATTCGGCATCGAAGGGCTCGGCGGCGCTGACGGCGTCGCCGAACTCGAAGTGGACGGCATCCGCGTAGAGCTGCTGGAAGATTCGCAGGCGCGGAGTCTGATCGCGTGTGCGGAAATCGGGCTTCCGCCGCCCGACGCGAACGGCGCGTTCGGCGCCATGATGCTCAAGGCCAACTTCCTGCTGCGCGCCACGGATGGCGCCACGCTCTGCCAGAATCCGGAGACCGGTGCGTACGCATTGGTGCGCCCGTTCCCGCTGGCTCTGGCGGACGTCGAATCGCTATCTGCGGGCCTTGAGTCGCTCGTCAACCAGACGGAGAACTGGCGCAAGGCGCTTACGGGCCTGCGCGAGGCCGA
>SUWC01000038.1 GCA_015061665.1 Lentisphaerota bacterium | reverse complement strand
AGGAATTTCGCTACCTTAGGACCGTTATAGTTACGGCCGACATTCACGGGGGCTTTGGTTCGGAGCTTCGCCTTGCGGCTGACCCCTTGCCTTGACCTTTCCGCATTGGTCACGTGTCACACTCTATGCATCCACTTGCGTGTTCGCAGAGTGCTGTGTTTTTGTTAAACAGTCGCATGGGCCCGTTCACTGCGCCTCCAGGCATTGCCCTGGAGGACCCCTTCTCCCGAAGTTACGGGGCTATTTTGCCGAGTTCCTTAACGAGGTTTCTCTCGCGCGCCTTGGTATGTTTGTACCCTCCCACCTGTGTCGGTTTTGGTACGGCTGGCATGTCGGTAGAGCGGCACTTTTCTGGGAAGCGTGGGTGCATGGCCTTGCGTCCGGCAAGCCGTCCGCTCGGTCCGCGCCTTCCGGCGCGTACTGGGGGCAACCGTTGGCCCCAGCCACTGCCCTTCTCCGATGCCGCACGTCGAACCCTCCATGTCAGTGCAGGAATGTTGGCCTGCCGTCCATCGGCTACGCCTTTCGGCCTGGCCTTAGGTGCCGACTGACCCCGGGCGGACGAACCTTGCCCGGGAAACCTTGGGATTCCGGCGACCGGGATTCACACCCGGTTTTTCGTTACTCATGTCCGCATAATCGCTAGTAGTGAGTCCACGGCCGCTTCCGCGCACCGCTTCGATCCGCACTACTACGCTCTCCTACCGTCGTTCCTAAGAGGAACGGCCCGCGAATTCGGTCTTGCGTTTACTCCCGATCATTTTCGGCGCGGAGTCTCTCGAGTAGTCAGCTGTTACGCACTGTTTAAATGATGGCTGCCTCTAAGCCAACATCCTACCTGTCCAAGAGACTTCACTGCCTTAGTGACTTAACGCAAGTTTGGGACCTTATTCGGCGGTCCTGGGCTGTTTCCCTTTCGACAATGAAGCTTAGCCCCCACTGTCTCACTGCCGGGTATGCAATCGAGTTGGTCTTCGGAGTTTGACGGACTTCGGCATCCCGGTGGGGACCCTAGATCGATCAGTGCTCTACACCCAACTGAAGTATTGCCCGACGCTGCCCCTAAAGGCATTTCGGAGAGAACCAGCTATCACCCGGCTTGATAAGTCTTTCGCTCCTATCCTCAGTTCACCGAACACCTTTTCAACGGTGACTCGTTAGGGCCTCCACCCCCTGTTACGGGGGCTTCACCCGGACCAAGGATAGCTCGCACGGGCTTCGGGTCCACCGCGCGCGACTCAATGTCGCGCTGTTCGCGCTCGCTTTCGCTTCGGCTCCCCTTTCGGTTAGCCTCGCCGTGCGCGGTGACTCGCGGACTCATTATGCAAAAGGCAAGCGGTCGCGTCCCGAAGGACGCTCCCACAGCTTGTGGACGCACGATTTCAGGTCTGTTTCACTCCGCTAGCAGCGGTTCTTTTCGCCTTTCCCTCGCGGTACTAGTTCGCTATCGGTCATCGGGTAGTATTCAGCCTTGGAGGGTGGTCCCCCCGGATTCGGACGGAGTTTCACGTGCTCCGCCCTAATTGGGATCCCGGTGGGCCGGTCGGGGCTTTCGGACATGGGGCTTTCACCCGCTGTGGCTCCGCTTTCCAGCGGATCGTCCTAGCCTTTCCCGTGCCGTGTCCCGGTCCCGCAACCCCGAGCGGCAAGCCGCTCGGTTTGGGCCAGTGCGCTTTCGCTCGCCACTACTCGCGCAATCTCGTTTGATTTCTTCTCCTTCAGGTACTGAGATGTTTCACTTCCCTGAGTGTGGCTTCGCCGGACTATGTATTCATCCGGCGACGACACCCGATTAAGGGTGCCGGGTTGTCCCATTCGGAAACCCCTGGATCAAAGCCCGTTGACGGCTCCCCAGAGCTTGTCGCAGTCTTCCGCGTCCTTCATCGCCTCCCGATGCCAAGGCATCCGTCGTGCGCCCGTATACGCTTAGCAAGATTTCTTCGCCTCGCATCTCGATATACGTTGCAGTTCTCTTTAATCTCCAACTTCCGGTTTTCAAGGATCGACGTCCGCCGTTGCGGGCGAACAGGTGCATAGTATACCAAAATTCCTCCGCCCAGCGCAAGGGGGTAAGCGAAAGTTTTCGAAAAAAGTTTTGAAAATCAGACAAAGACGCGGCGCATAAGCTCCGCGCACTTGCCGCAGTGGGTGCAGTCATTGGCGTTTTTGCAGCCGCGAACCTCGTCCCAGAGCGCCTGCGATTCGCCGAAACGCCTGTTGTCGAAGCTCTTCGGAAACGTGTGGCACGCGTCCATCAAGTCAGCCAGGCTGCCGTCGTACGAGTAGCTGGCGTAGGCGTTCAGCACCTCTACGGGATGCGGATGGCGCCTCGTGGCCAGCTTCACGATGTCGACATGCTCCTCGTAGCGCGGAAGGTCCTCCGGACGAATCCACGTCGAGCGAAGGAAGTCTTCGTAACGGCCCTTCTCGTAGTTGGTCTTGCAGAGGAAGACCGAGAAGTCGAACTTCTCGCCGACCTTCGACTGCCCGATGCGGTTGTGGCCGTGCATGTTGTCGTGGAACTGCTGGAACGGACACTGCCTGATGCAGCCCGAGTTCGCCTGCATCCCGAGCAACTTGCCGTTCTCCTTCGCCCACTTCGAAAGCCCGGCAAGCCAGTCCAGCTCGCGATGCCGCTCGCGCGAGGCGTAGAACGAGTCGAAGAGGTCCATGATCGGCTCGAACCCGACAGTGCCGTGTACGCGCATGTTGACGCTGAGGCGGATCTTGACGGACGGAAACCGCCTTCGGAAAATCGTCGCGAGGAAAGGCGACGTCGTCGTCACGATGTCGGGGAACAGCCCTTCCGCGTCCATCTCGCGCAGCGTGCGAGAGGCGAAGTCGGCAAGCTCGTCGGAAATCGCGATGTCGCCGTAGCAGTTGCAGTTGAAGAGCGTGTCGAGGAGGATCCCGTTCGCCCTGGCCCAGCGGAGGTCGTCCACGAACCTTGCGCGGACCTCCGGCGTGAACTCAGGCGCCGGACGGCAGCTCAGCACACCCGGCCATGCGAAGAACGTCTCGCGTATCCGCGGCAGATTTGCCGCGCATGCCGCCTGGAAGGGCCCGTTCAGGAAGTGCCCCACCGCAAGCGTCCGCCTAACCATGGCCGAGCCGCCCATGATCAGCGCCTCCCGCGGCCGCGACCGCCGCCAGGGCCCCGACCACCGGGGCCACCGGGGCCTCCCGGCCCGCCGCGGTCGGACGACGTCGCCTCGTATATCTCCTTGACGGTGTCGACGATCTCGCTCGCCTCGTCGCCGGAAAAGCCCAGCACCTCGGCCGTCTGCTGCAGAAGCGCGTCGCGCTCCTCGCGGTTGGCCTCCCTGATCGCATGCTCGGTGTCGTGCATCTCCTTGAAGATCGCATCACGATCCTCGTCGGAAAGATCCATGAGCCCTGGGCCCATCTTCGACTCAAGCTCGGCGCGCTTGGAGATGAGCGTCATGAGGTTCTCGTGGTTCGCGCGGGCCGACTCGGACATCGTGGATGTGTCGATCGAGGAGAGGAAGTCCATCTTCGACTGCACACGCTCCTGGCGGCGCTTCATGAAGTCCTGGCGGCGCTTCTCCATGCGAGCCCACTCCTCAGGATGCTCCTGCTTGAACTTCTCGAAGTTCGCGCGCATCTCCTCGCGCGAGGGCCTGCCGTCGCGCGGACGTGACGCCTGACCCTCATCGATTTTCTCGGACGACTTTTCCGAAGTAAGCGCGGCAAGCTCACGCTCAAGCTCGCGCACGCGGCTGCGAAGCGCCTTTTCCGCCGCGCCGTCCTTCTCGGCAATCTCCGAACGGCGCACCGAGCGCTCGCCCTTCGCGTCGCCTTCAGGCGCGGAAGATGCGGGTTTCAGGCAGTAGCCAAGCGCCGCCCCGACGAAAAGCGCCGCAACCGGCAGTGTGAAGTTGAGCTTCATCTATCAAGTCTCCATTGTGTCATTTGGACATTTCAGAATATTATATCAGAAAACAACGCAGACCGCACAGCCCGTCAGATGAAACCGGCGCGGACGAGGGACTCCTCGGTAAGGCCCGGCTTGGCAGCGGACACCATCTTCGCCGTATACTTTCCAATGACGTCGCCTTCAAGGTTTACGCTGTCACCTGGCTTCTTCTGCCCGATGGTGGTTTCGGACGCTGTCGACGGTATGACGTCCACGGCGAGCCAGTCGTCCCCTAGGCCTGAAATCGTAAGCGACACGCCGTCGATCGCGATCGAGCCCTTGAGGACGCTCTGCGCCGCGATGACGCGTCCGCACTCAACCTCGAGCCTGAAGTCGCGTCCCCGCGGGATCTTCGCGCGGACGCGCCCGACGGCATCGACATGCCCCTGCACTATGTGTCCACCCATCGCGTCGCCGGACCGCAGGGCGCGCTCAAGGTTGACCTTCGCGCCGGGCAAGAGCGAGCCGAGCATGGAGCGCTCCTCCGTCTCGCGAAGCACGTCGGCGGTGAAACGCGTCGCGTCGAACTTCGCAACCGTGAGGCATACGCCGTTGACGGCAATGGACTCGCCCGCCTCGAACGGGCGCTCCCACGGCTCGCCGACTGCGATCTCAACCACAAGCCCCGCGCCCCGCGAGACGCGCCTGACCGTGCCAATACGCTGTATAAGACCTGTGAACATGCCGGATATTATATCACAAATTCTCAACAAAGGCGCCCTGTAGCGCGCGCCGCGTCGGCGTGAGCGCGGCATCAGCCCGGCAGGCACGAATGCCTGTCGATCACAACAGCATCCCCGATGCGCCGCGTGCCGATGACCTTCGGCGCCAGCACCGTTATCCATTCGTCGACAAGCCCCATCTCGGCGAGAGACGTTGCAAGCTTGAGCCCACCTTCGCAGAGGACATGCAGCGCGCCGATCCTGCCAAGCTCTTCAAGCGCCTTCTTTGGGTCGCTGAAAACAAGCGTCCTGTTAGGCGCGCCGTCCGCAAACACCTGGGCGTCCTTCGGCAGCTTTCCGCTCTTCGAGACGACGACGCGGATCAGGTCAGGGTTCGGCCTGCCGTGGCTCAGCAGCGAAGGGTTGTCCTTGCGGACCGTCTCGCCGCCGACCATGATCGCGTCCACCCTCTCGCGCATGCCCCCGGTCGTGCGGCGCGCGGCCTCCGACGAGACCCACCTGGCGTTCCCGAAGTCGTCGCATATCTTTCCGTCGAGCGACATGGCGATCTTCACGGTGACGTACGGCAGCCCTGTCGTCACGTGCTTTGCAAAAGGCGCGATGAGCGACTCGGCGCTTCTGGTGGCGTCGCACCTTCCCATCTTCTCGCACTTTACGCCCGCCTTGGCAAGCGCGCGCCTGGCCTTGCCGCGGTTCACCGGATTTGGGTCTGAAACGGCGTAGACGACGCGCGGAATCCCTGCGGCGATTATCGCGTCCGTGCAGGCGCCTACGCGCCCGGGCCTGGAGCAGGGCTCAAGCGTGACGTAAATCGTCGCGCCTGCGAACGTCTTTGCGCCACGCCTCAGAGCATTGCCAATCGCAGCCACCTCGGCGTGGTCTTTGCCGGCCTTCTTGTGCCAGCCCTCGCCGATGATCTCGCCGTCCCTGACGATGACGGCTCCAACCGGCGGATTTGGGCGCGTGTGCCCGATTCCCCTCGACGCGAGCTCGACGGCCCGCATCATGTACGACGATTCGCTCACGAACGATTCCCAGCGGTTAGCGTCTTAGAGTACTTGTCGAGAATTCCGTTTACGATTGACCTGGAGCTAGGACTTGAGAACCAGTTCGAAAGATCAACGGCCTCGTTTATGATCACGGGGTGCGGCACGTCGGTATGGCCCATCTCCCAGATACCCATGCGCAGGACCGCGCGCTCGACGGTGCCAAGCCTGTAGATATCCCAGTTCTCGAGGAGCCTGCCGAGGGCCTCGTCGATTCCGGCGATGCCGAGAAGGACGCCCGAAACGCGCTCCTCCGTGAAGGCCTTCATCTTCTTGCCTGGATTCCCGGCCGATTCGTCCTCCGATGCAAGCTGCTCCCATTCGGAGGCGATGAAGGACCCGACGTCCTCCGGCGGATTGAGGTCCGCAGCCGTAAGCATCTGCACCGCCCATTCGCGGGCCTGTCTTCTTGTAACTGTCATTTCTTGTAACCCCTAAGTTCCGTTTACGCCGCTCAGCCGAGCGCAATGTGCAGCTTCTCCTTCGTCACAGGCTTCAGGATGATCCCCGTAAACCCGGCCGACTTGCACTCCTCACGGATCGAGTCGTCCGCCGTGAGCGCGTAGACCGGCATGTTTACGTACGTCGGCAGCCCGCGTATCTCGCGCACGAGCATGCGTCCGTCCATCTCCGGCATCATGAGGTCCGTTATGACCGCGTCGACCGTGCCGGCGAGTATCTTGACGAGCGCCTCCGAGCCAGACGCCACCATCGCCACGTTGCTGAAGCCGAGAACGTTGAGCATGCTCGTCGTGACCGCCCTGCTGATGGGCGAGTCGTCTACGACGAGCAGCCTGGCCGCGCGCGGAAGCGGGGCGCGGAAGACGCTGCTGTCGAGGCGCTGCATGGACGACGCGTTGCCGCCTCCGTTGACCGCCTTGACGCCGGAGAGGACTATCGTGACGACCGTGCCGATCCCAGGCGTGCTCTTGAGGCTTATTTCGCCGCCCATCGCGAGGACAAGCTCCTTCATGAAGAATATCCCGGAGAATTCCCTCATGTCGTCAGTCGGCGCGATGGAGTCCGCAAATGCGACCTGCTGCTGGACCGTAAGCCCGCATCCAGTGTCCTCTACAACGATTTTGAGCTTGTCGTTGAAGTGCGTCACCACAAGCCCGATGCGCCCGGTCTCCGTCAGCTTCACCGCGTTCGCCATGAAGTTGCGCACGAGCTGTCGAACGAAGTGGGCGTTGACGCGGACCATTGGAAGGTTGTGCGCGTCGATCGAGAAGTTTATGCCCTTGGCGTCTATCTCCTTGCGGAACGGCGCGATGGAGGACTCGACGATCTCGCCCAGCCTGACGGATTCCTCTGAGGCCTCGCCGGACTTGCCCGCCGCCGATATCGACACGATGTCGTCGAGCAGCCGGAGGACATCCTTGACGGACTGGCGGACGAAGGCGCTCTGGCGCTCGCGCTCCGACGCGTCGCCAATGCCCTTCCCGAGCAGCTCGGCCGCGTCTGCAAGGCGCCCAAGCTCGGAGCGCACGTCATTATCTACGACCGAGACCATGTATTCCATCGCCAGCTTTGCGCGCGAGGCGCTGTCCTTCTCCGCAGCCGCCTGCGCGGGCTGGGCGGCGGCCTGGGCGGGATTCGGGGCCGGCTGCGCGGGAACCGGCACCGGAACGAACACAGGGGTCGGGACTGGCGCAGAAGCGGCGGCCACGGTCGGGACCGGTATCGCCTTCGCCCTGGGGGCGACCTTCCTTGCCCCCGTGGTGACCACCTTCAGCTGGGTCCTAAGCGGTTTCTTTATAACTATCTTTGCCATTGATTGTCCTCTTTGATGTCTTCGTTCCTGCTACCGTTCGACCGGAAGCCCCCACTCCTCAAGCTTGCCGGCGATCCAGTCGAAGCTCGCCTCGTGCATCGTCTTGGACTTCCCGAGCGGGATGACCGGACCGCACGCGCACCGCACGTCGATCGACGTATCGACCGGACCAAAGTCCTTGAACAGCCCCTTCGGGCGGCACGGCTGGCAACGCGTGTCGACCGCGATCGGGACTATCGGGCACCCCGCCTTCTCGGCGAGCTTCGCGCCGATGGACGAGTATACCTTTCGGCTGAAGACCTTTTCGCGGCTGCCCTGCGGGAAGATGAGAAAGCTGTTGCCCGCCTTTATCCTCTCCGTTCCCATCCTGAGGATGTTGACGAGGTCCTCGCGCGGCGACTTGCGCCCAATCGGAATCATGCCCATGTGCGCGGCCGCATTCTCGAGGAACGGCAGGTGGTTCAGCGACGCCTTGGCGACGACGTTGAACGGACCGTACGTCAGCAGTATCGGCGGCAGCATGATCGTCTCGAGCGTCGACATGTGGTTGCAGAGGTACATGACCGGGCCGTCGTACGCCTCGCGGTTCTTCCAGCCCTCGAGCATGACCTTCATCCCAAGCCGCTCTGCGATCTGAATGCTCTTGAAGCAGAGATGCGCCCAGACGTCCGTGTTGAGCCTTCCAATCGGCTCAAGTATCGCGCACATCGGGAAAACGTGGGCAACGCCCATCGAGAACCGGAACGTCGTGATCGCGCCAGGCTTTGCGCGCCGTGGCGCGCGGTTCGCGTCCGCCGTCTCGTACCCGCCCGTCGCGCGAAGCGATGCGCGGAACTCCTCAAGCGTCGTCGTCTTACTCATCTGCTTCGCCTCCTCCCTCGGCATTCTCCGCCGCGGCCTCCTCGGCCTTGCGCTGCGCCTTCTCCTCGCGTGCGCGGCGAAGCTCCTCGCGTATCGTCATCAGCTGCTCGCGCTGCTCCTCGCGCTCGGCCTCGCGTTCCGCCTTCTCCGCCTCGCGCCTCGCCTTCTCCTCGGCCTCGCGCGCCTCAGCCTCGGCCTTCGCGGCCTCCCTCGCCTCGCGCTCCGCGGCCTCCCTGGCCTCGCGCGCGGCACGGCGGCCTCGGAACGAAACGGCACCGCCCGCTTCTGCTCCGCCTCCGCGCTTCAGGAGCGACGGCCTGCCGGACGGCAGGCCCCTTGCGCCGCCCTTCGAGCCGACGGCGGGCGCGGAGTTCGCGCCAAGCTCCAGCGAGATCTCGATTCCGTCCTTGACGACTGTCATCGTCTCCTGGGAGGGATCCGCCTCCTTGACGAACCATCCGTCGCGCGTGTCGCCGACGGCGATGTAGTAGTGCTGCGGCATCTTGGCGTCCGTCTTGTCGGTGAAGCCGACCATGACCGAGCCGTCCTCCTCGATGTTTATGACGCTGAACTGGACGCTTTTCTGGAGATTCTCCTGCTCCTGGGTGAGCTCGACCTCAGCCCCGGCGGCGCCCTTCTGCACCTCGTCGGGGTTGCGCATCGGGTCGAACCCCGCCGGAAGCGCGCCGAACGGCTGCCTGTCGACGATCGACTGGTAGCGCTCGTACGGCTTCTTCTCGGCCGCCGAGCGGAGCGCAAGCGCCGCGACAGCGGCGACAAGCGCAAGGCGGAGGGCTGATGCTGCGGCGATCCTCATGACACGCCCCTCTGGGAGTTGCGGTAGAACGCCACGAGAGCCTTGATCTCGTCGAACTGCTCGACGTCGTTCTCCACGCGGTCGAGCGCCTGCGAGCGGTTGAGTCCGTCGCGGTAGATGAACCGATGCGCCTCCTTGAGCGCGTGGATGACGTCCTTCGAGAATCCCCGGCGCGTCAGGCCGACGACGTTCGGACCGATGACCTTCATCGCCCCCTCGACCATGTCGCCGAGCATGTAGGGCGGGAAGTCCTGCCTTATCTTGCACATGCCGCCGACCATCGCATGCGCGCCGACGGTGCAGAACTGGTGCGAGGCCGAGCATCCGCCGATGATCGCCCAGTCCTGGAGATGCACGTCGCCTGCGAGCTGGACGGAGTTGGAGCAGATCACGTGGTTGCCGAGGATCACGCCGTGCGCCGCGTGGCAGTAGGCCATGAAGAGGCAGTCCGAGCCGATGACCGTCTTCTCGCCGTCCGCCGTGCCGAGGTGAACGGTTGCGAACTCGCGTATGACCGTGCGGTCGCCGATTTCAACGTAGCTGACGGACCCCTCCTTGTACTTGAGGTCCTGCGTCTTCATGCCGATGAGCGCGTAGGGGAATATCTGGCACATCGAGCCGATCGTCGTGTGCCCGTCGATTATGGCGCCCTGGCGGACGACCGAGCCGTCGCCGATCTTGACGTCTGGCCCGACGTGGGCGTATGGTCCGATTTCGACGTCCGCCCCGAGGGTGGCTCCGTCTTCGACTATCGCCGTTGGGTGTATCTTCGCCATTTTCTTCTCCTCCTGAATTCTCCGGCCTCATCTGTTCTTCGATATGAACCGCCAGGCGAGGCCAAAGCACACGAACACGGGGAGCCATATCAGCACTTCCGGATGTATCGCGTACGACTTCTGGAGGTTCAGCATTAGCATTACGACAAGGTAGTAGCCAAGCATTATGGCAAGCGAGACGGCGATTCCGACCCAGCTTTCGCGGCGCTGGGACTGTATGCCGAGCGGGACGCCGATAAGGACGAAGCAGAGCGACGCGGCGGCGAAGACGAATCGCTTCGAGAGCTCGACCTTCAGCTTCGAGCGGTTGCGCTTAAAGTCGCGCTTGATCGCCTTCTCCTGCTTCCTGCGGGTCTCCTTCGCCTCCTCGTCGAGACCGCCGCCTGCCTCGACGCTCGCCCACTCCTGGTCCAGCTTGGCAACCGCGCGTCTATAGTCGTCCTCCGAGCGGCGGATCTTGTCGAGAAGCTCGAAGAAGCGCATGTCCTTGCCCTTCTTCCTGTAGGAGGTGTCCGCAAGCGCGTCCTTGAGAACGTGCTGGTACCTGAGCGCGCGCGCCATCCCGGGATGGTCGGCGTCAATCGGATCGACGGTCGCGTTGTAGAGGTCGAAGCGCACGTCGCGGCCTACGCTGTCAACGACCGCCTTCGCCGCGCGGATGGTGCGCACGACGCGCGGGTCGGAGTAGTCCATGACGAGCAGGTCGCGCAGCGTGTTGCCCTCCTTCGAGGCGAAGTAGAGCTTGACCTTCGGGAAGTCGTCTATCATCACGCCGGGCTCCAGGAGGTCGATGCCGGTTCCAACGGACACCTTGCTCTTAAGGCTGCGGCGGACCTCGTGTCCCCTCGGGACCACCTCGTTGTTGACCCAGGCGCCGAGCAGCGTGCAGACGAGTCCGAAGAGAATCGGCCATTTCATGACGGAGAGCAGGTTCACGCCGCACGCCCTCATCGCGGCGATCTCGCTGTCGACGGAAAGACGGGAGAACACGAGCACGCTGGAGACGAGGATGGCCCAAGGAACGGTCCACTGGATCGTCTCCGGAAACGCGACCGCGGCGAATTCGCCGACAAGCGACATCGAGATGCCGTCGAGTATGTAGCCGACGATCTGGACCATGAGCCCGATGGTCAGAACAAAGGAAAGCACGAGAAATGCGAGTATGAAACTCGACAAAAAGGACTTAAATACGTATTTCTCGATGGTTTTCATTGCGATAATCTATTATTATACCATAAATCCGCGCCAGGTGTCGGCAGTAGGGAATGGGGGAACGGGGAATAGGGAAGAGGGAACGTTTAGGCACATCAACGACCATCTTCGGCCAAAAGGCTTGAGCTGAACGTCCCCACGAAATCAAAGACGACCTCCGCAACGTCACGGAATAGCGGCCGCGTAGTCGGCGAGCATCCAGTATGCGCGTTCGCGGCAGGAGAGCTCGGCGATGTGCCACTTAGCCTTCTCCCTGCGCCTGCCGAACTTGAACGGAAGCAACAGGATGTAGCGAAGCTTCTCGAGCCTTATGCCAAGCGCCGGAGCGCTGCGCGCACGCTCAGACCAGTCCGGCTCGGGCAGCTCAGGGAAGAGCCTGTCGACAGTCTCCTGCGCGGTGCGCGGCAGTTTTGCCGCGCTTCCGCCTTCGTCCGCTGGCGAGACGGTGAACGCGAATCCGTCCGGCGTCCTGCGCGAATGCCAGACGACGCAGCCCATCTCCCTCTCGACTCGCGCGATTGCGGTTTCCTCGTCCTCGCCGTTTGCAGGCGAGACCTCGACTATCCGCGCGCGGTCGTTGAACTCCAGGTACGCCCTGACTCCGTCGTTCTCAACGGCAGGAGCGATGTTTCCCTCGCGGAACGTCCTGAACGTCGCGATGAGGAACCCGCGCTTCTTCGGCTCTCCGTAGGCGAGGCTACAGGGACGCCCGTACGCGATGCACGACGCGAGCCTGTGGTGTCCGTCGATAAGCTCCAGCGTCCCCCTCTCAAGGTGGACAGGGTCCGCGTCGGGCAAGAAGCCTGTGGCTCGTATGCTGTCGGCGACCTTTCTGAACGAATTGACGAAGTCTTCGGGACACGTCCGCCTGGGAGTGTTCTCGAAAAAGGAAAACCTGGCGCGCTGCATTTCGAGGTAGTCGAGCGTGGCGCGGCGGATATGCCGCGCGTCGCCCTCCTTCCACGCCTTGGCAAGGGCGATCTTGTAGACCACGTCGAACTTGCGGCTTCCGCGGAAGACGGACATCGCGTCGATGTCGATGGATTCGCCCTGCATCGCCTTCCGTCAGAAGCTGGAGTTCACGGCCTCGGCAAACTCGCGGAGGTCGGGGTAGCGCGCCGCGGCGAAGTCGTCGAGCGGGGTCGGCTGCGCGTTGACGATGAACACCTTTCCGCCGCGCTGCAGCGTAAGGCGCGGGAGCCCCGCAGCGGGGAAGACCGTGAGCGACGTTCCGAGGACGAGCATGACGTCCGCCCTTATCGCAAGCGACTGCGCGTTCGTGAACGCCTCCTCGGGAAGAGCCTCGCCGAAGAACGTTATGTCCGGCTTGAACGCGCCGCCGCAGGCGCAGCGCGGCACATAGGGCGAGCCGAGCTTTTCGGCGCCGCCGTTCGCGGCGATCATCGACATCACCTCGTCGAACGTCTTACCCGCGCCGCAGGAGCGGCAATGGTGCATCACGGGCGAGCCGTGCACCTCGTAGACGCGCGTGGAGCCCGCCTTCTGGTGCAGCATGTCGATGTTCTGAGTGATGACGCCGTCGAGCTTTCCGGCGTCCTCAAGGCGCTTGAGCGCAACGTGGACGGGCCCTGGCCGGAATTCGCCGAGACCGTAGACAAGCTCGCGGCAGCCACGGTAGTAGACGGACGGATCGCGGTCGAACCAGTCTATGTCGAAGATGCGCTCCGCGTCGGGGTTCTTGTAGAGTCCCTGCGGGCCCCTGAAGTCAGGTATGCCGCAGAGCGTGGACACTCCCGCGCCCGTCATCGCCGCAACGCATTTCGCGTTCTGGACAGCCTCGATCAGCCGTTTCATTTCTATCAGCTCCTTTCCTGTTCACCAAAAGGCCCAGCTGCCGGTTGTCACGACCTGAAGCCCCAGGATCAGGTTGGTCACCGAGTGGGCGACGATCGCGGGGACAAGTCCGCAGCGTATGGCGAGAAGCGCATAGGCCGCCCCGGCCATCGCGCCCGCAAGCCAGCGGTTGTGCTCCAGGGCGAAAAGCCCCGTTGTCCAAAGAAAAGCCTGCCAGTCGAACCGAGTCGCCTCGGCATCCAGCCAGTCGCGCCTCGCGATCCATCTGTAGAGAAAACCGCGGAAGAACAATTCCTCGGCCGCCGCAATCACGAACGCGCTGCCGCACAGGCGGACAATCGTCAGCGTCCAGCCGCAGACAGCGGGATCGTACGGGGACCTGGAGCCGTCCCCATTGGCGGAAACGTCGCCAAGTATGAACCACCGGCAGTAGAACTCCGACTTCTCCGGGAAAACCCAAAGCGCCCAGACGGCAATGCCGACGAACAGTCCCATCATGATCCCCGCTGGGGACAGACCCCGAAGATGCAAGGGCTTTGAAGGTGGACTCGCCTTGAACCAGAACCATGCCGAAACGGCGAATGCGACGCAGGTTGCTGCCGTTCGGACGGCGTAGGCCCATGCGGACGCGGGGAGCGCCGTCATGAGGAGCATCCATGTCAGATAAGGGGCGATTGCGCAGGCGGCAAGCGCACGTCCGGCGCTCAAAGAGCCTCGAGAATTTTCCTCGCCCATTCGCGCGCCCTGTCGAACTGCCTAAAGGAATAGCTTTCGTTGGGAGAATGAATGCGGTCTTCCGGCTGGCCCCATCCAACGATCAGCGGCGCGGCGCCAGACGCCGTCTTCAGCACGGAGACGACGGGGATGGACGCGCCGTCCCACTGGAAGACAGGTCCGCGCGGATCCATCTCCTCAAGCACGGAAGCCGCGAGTCGGAACGCAGGGGAGGCGAGGGGGAGCCTGAATCCAGGTGCGCCCTCGTTGACTTCTTCCACCGTCAGCTTCATGCCGCGCGGGCACTTGTCCTCAAGGTGGCGCTTGACCGCGGCAATTACGCCGCGCGGGGTCTGCCCGGGGACAAGGCGCATGGATATCTTGGCGAACGCCGAGCTGGGGATTACGGTTTTCGCACCTGGTCCGCCGTAGCCGGAGTGGATTCCGTTGACCTCAATAGTCGGCTCGAAGGAATTGCGCTGCGTTACGGTCTTGCCCTGCTGTCCGCCAACAGGCTCGCACCCGATGTCGTTGTAGTAGTCGTTGTCGGAAAGCGCCGCCGCCTCCGCGGCGCGACGCTCGGGCTCGGTCGGGGGCTCTACGCCGTCCCTGAAACCGGCCACGGAGATCGAGCCGTCGGGGTTGTGGAGCGAGGCGACGAGCTCGGCGATTGCCTGCGCGGGGTTGGGCGCGATGCCGCCGTATTCTCCGGAATGGAGGTCGCGGTTGGGTCCGTCGAGGCGGACGGTGAAATGGGATACTCCGCGCAGTCCGGCGACAATCGCGGGGCGCAGGTCGGCTGCGGCCGAGGTGTCGCAGACAAGAAGCAGGTCGGCCGCGATTTTGCGGCGCAGGTCAGGGGCCATGGCGATGAGCGCTGCGCTTCCGCTCTCCTCCTGTCCCTCAAGCACGACCTTGATCGTCGGAATGTGGCCTGGCTTGGCCGAAGCGAGGAAGTCGCGAACGCCGCAGAGGAATGCGAAGGACTGTCCCTTGTCGTCCTGAGAACCCCTGCAGTAGACGCGTCCGTCCTTTTCCGTCGGCTCGAAGGGCGGGGTCTTCCACTCGTCGACGGGGTCGGCGGGCTGGACGTCGTAGTGTCCATAGACAAGGACAGTGTGGGATCCCTCGTCGCCCTTTCGCTCGGCGAAGAGGACCGGGGGAGCGGCCTTTCCGTCGGCGACGGGGGGCATGAGGAGCTCGGACGTGAAGCCAATCGCCTCAAGCCAGCGCCTGAGCCAGGTGGCGCAGTTAACGCAGTCGCGCAGGCGATTTGGATCCGCGCCGACCGTCTCGAAGCGGAGAAGGTCGAAGTACTCGGACTTGACGGACGGTTCCATCATGAAATGAAGATGGACTTTTCGCGACGGCAGAGCTGGATGGCGACGCCCCACGGATCGCGGAGGATCGCCATGTGGAATGCAGGGTTCTCGAGCTTGAGCTGCTCGAGCGTCGCCCCTGCGGCGACGAGGCGATCCACGTCGGCCTTCACGTCGTTGGACACGAAGGCGACATGGAGCGTCATCGAGTTCATGGCCTTGTAGTCGGGCGCGGCGGGCGTTTCGCCCGTGCGGTAGATCTCAAGGCCCATTGTGCCGGAGTCGTCCATGATGAAACCCGAACCGGGCGCGGAACGGCGGAAACCTAGGTTGGCAATCCACCACTGTATGAACGCCTCCGAATCAGGGACGTCAAGAGCAACGTGTTCGAGCTTCATCTGGACCTCCTGCTTGCTGTGTCTTGGTTAAACTGGACAAACGGACGGCCTATCAGCCTTCCGCTTCGAGAGCGGCGTCCACCTCGTCGGTCGTCTCCATGTTCGTGTAGACGTCCTGAACGTCCTCGAGATCCTCGAGCATGTCGGTGAACTTGTTGATCGCCTTCGCGACGGCGACGTCGCTCACGGTTGCCGGCATGTTGGGGATGAGCGTGCGCTCCTCGGAGTTCTCCTCGTCGACCGCGATTCCGGCGGCCTTGATCGCCTCGAGAACCGTCGTGTAGTCGGCGCACTGGCACTTGACCGTGAAGCCGTCGGCCTCGGAGATGACATCCTCGGCGCCAGCCTCAAGGGCGGCCTCCATAACCTTGTCTTCCGTCACGCCGTCGGCCGCGGGGATGATGATCTGACCCATGCGGTCGAAGAGACGCGCGGCGGAGCCCTGCTTGGCGAGTTCAGTGCCGTTCTTCTTGAAGACGTTGCTGACTTCCGCAGCAGCGCGGTTCTTGTTGTCCGTAAGGACGGTGCAGACGATCGCGATGCCGCCCTTGATGCCTTCGTAGACTGCGTCGACGAGAGCCGCGGACTCGAGTTCGCCCGTGCCCTTCTTGATCGCGCGGTCGATGTTGTCGTTGGGCATCTGCGCCGCCTTGGCCTTTGCGATGAGCGTGCGGAGCGTCGGGTTGTTGTCGGGATTGCCGCCCTTCGCCTTGACGACGATCGTTATTTCCTTGCCGAGCTTCGAGAAGATCTTGCCCTTCTTCGCGTCGGCAGCGCCCTTCGCGCGCTTGATTGTGGCCCAATGGCTGTGACCGGACATTTCTTTGTTCCTTTCAGATGAATGTTATGGAAATCAGACTTTGTGGCGATAGGTGATCCGCCCCTTGCCGAGGTCGTACGGCGAGATTTCGACGGTCACCTTGTCGCCGATGGCGATCTTGATGAAGAATTTGCGCATCTTGCCAGAGATGTGCGCGAGCACTTCGTGCCCGTTTTCAAGCTGCACTTTGTACATGGTGGCAGGCAAAACCTTGGTGACCACGCCAGTCACCTCGATAGCCTGATCTTCTTCTTTCGCCATCTGTTTTTACCTTATTTGGACGTAAAACTCGTATATTTTACCATAATTACGCCAAAGAATGCAACTGTGCAGGCCGAAACAAGGAGACGCGGCGCAAGCGAGGCTCTATACGGCGAGCTCGGACTTCAGCAGCGCGCGGGCGGAGCCGGGGCCTGCGAGCAGGCGCTTGAAGTAGCCCTCGATCTTCGCCGCAAGCGGCGTCTTCGTAAGGTCGCTGCCGAAGATGGACGCGTTTGCCAGAATCGGCATGAGCTGGCCCGAGTAGCTCGACGGGTCGTTCCAGACGATTCCCGCCAGCTTGGACTGAAGCTCGTCCTTCAGCGGGTCTGCGCTGACCTCCATCGGCTCGCCCTTGTCGTTCACGGCCAGCAGATAGCGCATCCAGCCCGCGATCGCGAGCGGAATGGAAACGAGCGAGCCAAGGTCGCGCCCTGTCGCGACATAGCTCTTGATCGTCTCGCCGAAGCGGATGCCGACCTTCTGCGACGTATCCGTCGCGATGCGGCGCGGATCGTCCGGCATGAAGACGTTGGGCAGACGCTCGTTGACGACTTCGTCGATGAACGCCTTCGGGCTCAGTATCTTCGGGTCGACGACCACGGGCAGTCCCTCGACGTAGCCCAGGCGGCGCACGAGCCTGACGATGTCCTCGTCCTTCATCTCCTCGCAGATCAGCGTATAGCCGAGCAGGCAGCCGTACATCGACATCGCCGTGTGGAGCGGGTTGAGGCACGTCGTGACCTTCATCTTCTCGGTGTTGTTCACCGTCTCGCGCGTCGTCATGTAGACGCCGGCCTTCTCAAGCGCGGGGCGTCCGTTCGGGAACCTGTCCTCAACGACGAGGTACTGCGGCTTCTCCGCGTTGACGAACGGCGCGATGAACGTCTTCTTCGACGTGACGATCGGGTCCATTCCCTCGATCCCCGCCTTCCTGAGCTGCTCCTGGACGAGCGGATGGGGACGCGGGGTGATCTTGTCGATCATGGACCACGGGAACGTGATCTTCGCCTCGTCCTCAAGATAGGAGATGAATCCGTCGTCGACGAACCCGTTCTCCTTCCACGCCTTCGCGACGGCCACTACGGAGCTCTTGAGCTTCTCGCCGTTGTGCGAGCAGTTGTCCATCGAAACGACGGCCATGGGAAGCGCCCCTGCGCCATAGCGCTCAAGCAGCAGCGCGGCGACGATGGACATCGCGTGGCGGGCGGACGAGGGGCCTTCCTTCATGTCCGCCTCCACGACGGGGAGGTACGAGCCGTCGGGACGCTTCAGCGCGTAGCCCTTCTCGGTGATGGTGAAGGACAGCATCTTGAGCGACGGCGCGCGGAATATCGCTTTGAGCCGGCTGACGGACTCCGCGCTGGAGAAGTCCGCCTTGACGCCCTCAACGACGCCGGCGAGGACCTCCTTCGACGTCGTGCCGTCGGGATTGAGGAGGACGTTGAGCGTCAGGTTGTCGAAGTCGGTGTATATCCTGTCGATGATGTCGTAGTCGAACGTGTCGCATGCGATGATGCCCGTCTTCGACAGACCGGAGTTGAGCAGGTTCTGGATTATGGACCCGATGAACCCGCGGAATATGTTGCCCGCGCCGAAATGGACCCACTCAGGCGTCTTGGCGGTCTGCTCGCGCACCGCCGCGATGTCAAACTTCGGGAGGGATACTCCGGCAGCGGTCCATTCGCCGGGGTTCTTCGTTATCGATTCAAGACTGAGTTTCATTTCTTGCCTTTCTATTTTGGCTTTTCGCTAATTATACCACAACCGCCCCCTTGTCCGCTTTCCCCAGACGGGTAGTGCCTGTGATGAAAACGGATCTTCTACTTTTTGCTGGAACCGAAGAGGTATATCTTGTTTTCGGTGCCGCGGGCGAGGCGCCCGATGTTGGCGCGGTGCTTGAAGACGACGAACGCCGCAAGAAGCGTCATGAGGACGCAGAGCGGCTTGTCGCCGACCCACCCAGGCGAGCCGAGCGCGGGGATCCTGAACCATACCGCGACGCCGAGGAAGATCGCGGCGGAGCACGAGCCGAGCGAGATGTAGTGCGACAGCGCGAACACAACCGCGAAGACCAGGAACGCAAAGCCGACAAGCGCCGGGACAAGCGCGACGAGCATCCCGAACGCGGTCGCGACCCCCTTGCCGCCCTTGAACCTCATGAACGGCGTCAGCATGTGACCTGCGACGCACATCATGCCGACGGCAAGCGGAAGCCACGAGGGGCCGTCCACGAAGTGCCTGACCGCAAACGTCGGGAGGAAGCCCTTGAGAAAGTCGCACGTGAACGCGAGCAGCCCCCACTTCTTGCCGACGGTGCGGAAGACGTTCGTCGCGCCGATGTTCTTCGAGCCGACGGTCCGAACGTCCACGCCGCGCATGCGTCCGATGAGATAGCCGAACGGAATGCCTCCGACGAAGTACGCCGCCAGAAGGCAGACCGCCGTCACGATGATTTCCTGCTGCGTCATTTGTTGAATCCCTTGGCGGTGAGGAAGTCCCAGATGCGGTCCATCCAGTTGTAGCTGCCCGTCCCGGGCGAGGCGCTGCGCTGGAAGCAGTGCATGCGCGTCGCGAGCGTGTGCAGCTCGCCCTGGATGCCGATGAAGCGGAGCTTCTCCCACGCCTTGACGGAGTTCATGGCCGCCCAGCCGTCGGCATCGCCGTGGATGAAGATCATCGGAGGCGTCGCGGAGTCGAAGGCGAACTCCGGCGCGAGGAACGAATCGTCTTCGTTGCCGCCCTTCTCGTTGCCCTTGTCGATGCCGTCGGTAAGCGAATACGCGGGGTAGATACAGACCGCCCACTGGACGTTAGGCGAGGCCTTGTCGATGTCGTCGACCGGCCAGTACGAGTCCGTCTTCGAAGTGGACGCCGTGAGCAGCGCAAGGTGTCCGCCCGCGGACGAGCCCATTATGCCGATGCGGTTGGGGTCGAGTCCGCGCCCCTCCGCCTCCGCCTTGACCATGCGGACCGCGCGCTGGGCGTCCTCCCACGCGGTCGTGTGCTTCGCGAGGCCGTTGGGACGCGGCGTGCGGTACTTCACCGTGACGACCGCCATGCCCCTCTCGTTCAGGTAGCGGCGGAAGGGAGCGACCTCGAAGCTGCCGGGTCCGTTGCCATTGTAAGAGCCGCCCGACCAGATGACCTGTATCGCCTTGGTCGTGAGGTTGGACGGTATGTTCCACTCCAGGTACGGAACGCACTGGTGCTCCTGGAAGTCGGGCGTCTTGCCTTCGGGCCAGAGGTTCTCCTTTTCGTAGACAGCGCGCGCATCGTCCGAGGCATAGCGGTCAAGCAGCTTGACCTCGGGCTCCAGCTCGCCGAGCCAGCCCATCTGGCGCATGAACTCGACCGCGCGGTCGAAGCCGTGCGCGCCGTGCCCCTTGTCAGGCGCGATGTGCACTTCGGCGGGGATCTTCCGCTTGCGGAGCTCGCGGTAGACAAGCGTGGACGCGTTGGGGGAATAGATGTCGTTGCCGCCGTGCATGAGGCACATCGGACACGTCTTCTCGTCGAACTTGAAGCATTCGTCGAGCTTCGCGTCCACCGCCATGCCGCGGCGCGTGTTCGGCCTGCCGTAGCCGTCCTTCTGGAGAAACGCAGGCGCGAAGGGGCACGCCCAGTTGACGTTGCAGGGGGTTGCGTCCAGCTCGTCGACGGGCTCGTATGCGGGCGTCATGGAGCTTGTCGCCATGAGAACGGCGAGGTGCGAGCCCGCGCTCATGGACATCACGCCGATCCTGTCGGGCGAAAAGCCGCGCTTCTCCGCGTCAGCGCGCACAAGCCTGACCGCCCGCTGGGCATCCTCCCATGCGGTCTGGTAGATGGGCAGGTCCTTCGGCCACGGCGTGCGGTATACGAGGTTGACGCACTGGCAGCCGAGGGCCGTGAGCTTCTCGTTCCACTGCTTCACGAGCCCGACGTCGCAGCAGCTCGTGTACGAACCGCCGGAAATGAGTATCATGCAGACGCCGTTCGGCTTTTCGGGGGCCTTGAGCCAGTCGATGTAAGGCCTGCGCCATTCGTCGGCGTTGAAGCCCTTCGCACGGGAGACATCCGTCATCGCCGCGATCTGGTGCGGCTGGGCGTCCGGCATCTTGCCGTCGGGCCAGATGTAGACCTTCTCGGCCCTTGCGTCAAATGCCGCGAACGCAAGCGCAAACGCGGACAGAACCAGTATTCTCTTCATTTTCTGCTGTTCTCCCCTCTTTTTTGGACTTCTCTGTAGACGGCGAGAGACGACTCGACCATCCTTTCAAAAGAAAACTTCTCAAGCGCGGCCGTGCGGATATCACCGTACTTCGCCGTCGCGCACTTCACGACGGCGGATGCGAACTCTTCGGGCGAGCCCTCCTTGACCAACTCGCCGTTCACCCCCGGCTCCACGATGTCCAGCGCGCCGCCGAACGCCTTGGCGACGACAGGCCTGCCCATTGCAAGAGCCTCGGCCATGGAGCGCCCGAACGCCTCGGGCTTGCGGATGTTGGACGACACTGCGACGTCTGCGACGGAAAGGCACTCGGCCACCTTCTGCTGGTTTCCGGCGAAAACGACGCGCTCTTCCAGCCCAAGGTCCTTCACGAGCGAGCGCAGGCCCTCCTCGACGCCCTTCCTGAGGTCCTCCGCCTCCCCCACCAAGACAAGCCTGTAGTTCGCGGGCATGAGCGAGACGGATTGTATGAGTATGTCGTAGCCCTTGAGCTGCGTTATGCGTCCGACGGCCATCACGACCTTGTCGCCTTCGCGGACGCCCCATTCGCGGCGCTTCGCCTCCATGAACGCGGCGTCAAGGCGCGAGGCGTCGAACCTGTCGCGTTCTATCGCGCGCGGGATGACGCGCAGCTTCTCCTCCGCGATGCCGTAGGCGTCCTTCAGGTAGTCGGCCACATACCGGCTCGGGGTAACCGTGAGGTCGCCTGCCGTCATGACGCGGGAATAAGGCGATATGGAGTTCGCGCCGTGCGCGAACGTGATCCACGGGATGCCCAGACCTCGCGCAGCGCGGCGGAAAAGCCACGCGGGGACGCGGGAATGCGCGCATACGACGTCGGGACGCTCCGCCTCGAGCAGGCGCCTCAGCTTCGCCGCGCGGCTGAAGTAGGTAAGCGGGTTCTTGGACTTCACGTCAAGCGCGACATGGCGTCCGCCATCGCGCTCGACGACATCCGCGAGCCTTCCGCCCGCGGAGACCACGACGTTCTCCCAGCCCGCGCCGACAATCGCGCGGTTCATCTCGACGACGCCTCTTTCGACGCCGCCCTGCTCCATCGCCGGAACGAGCTGGAGAGTTTTCATCTAGCCGACGTGGCTCAGTGCTGGTTGTAGGTTCCGTCGACCTCTTCCCACGTGCGCGTCGTGAAGAAGTTGGCGATCGCCGTGTCGTACTCCGCTGTGTGGGAGAACGCCTTCTTCATGAGCTTGAAGCGGGTGTCGAGTCCAAGCGTGCCGTTGTGGGACTCCAGCTCCTGGACGATGTTCTGGTAGTCAAGCGGATCGGTGACCGACGCCACGCGCAGGTAGTTCTTTGCGGAGGCGCGGACCATGCACGGGCCGCCGATGTCGATGTTGGTGCGGGCCATCTCGGGCGTGACGCCCGCCTTGGCGACGGTCTGGCGGAAGGGATAGAGGTTGACGACGACCATGTCGATCGGCTGCGCGGAAAGACGCGCGAGATCAGCCTGGTGGGCGTCGTTGTACTTCTCGCTGAGCAGCCCGAGGTAGATCTTGAAGTCGAGCGTCTTGACGAGTCCGCCCTGCATCTCGGGCTGGCCCGTGTAGTCGGAAACCGCGACGAGGGTGCCTTCGGCCTTGTCGCCAAGGATCTCCTTCACCTTGGTGTACGTTCCGCCGGTGGAGTATATCTTTACGCCAGGGCAGGCCTTTACCAGCGCAGGGACGAAGGTCTCAAGCCCAGTCTTGTCGCTGACGCTCATCAGCACGTTCCTAACCGCCACGCGGTTGTCTATCTCGGTTACGATGTTTAGTGACATTTCATACTGTCCTTTCAGGTCGGAAATATTCTATTATTATACCAAAACGTCCGATTGCTTGCACAAACGCGCAACCAGTCCTGCGGACATCCGCCACGCTAGGAAAGGAGTTCCGCGAGGTCTTCGGCCGTCAGCTTCTCCATGACCGCTGCGTCCGTCGTCGACACGGTAGCGGCGATCACGGCCTGCTTGCGGCGCTGAAGCTCCAGCACCTTCTCCTCGATGGAGCCCGAGGCGATCATCTTGACGACGTACACGTTGCGCTTCTGCCCGATGCGGTGCGCGCGGTCAGTCGCCTGGTCCTCAACGGCCGGGTTCCACCACGGGTCGTAGTGCACCACCATGTCGGCGCCAGTGAGGTTGAGCCCCGTTCCGCCGGCCATCAGGGAGATGAGGAACACCGGTATCTTGCTGTTCGAGTTGAAGCGGTTGCACTCCCCGAGGCGGTCCTTCGTCTGACCGTCGAGGTAGCAGAACTCGATCCCCCTCGCCTGCAGCTCCGCCGCTATGAGCTGGAGCATCTTCACGAACTGCGAGAAGACGAGCATGCGGTGGCCCTCCGAAATCGCGTCCTCGACCTGCTCAAGGAATGCTTCGAGCTTGCCCATGGACGCAATCTGCCGGAGCTTCATGAGGCGCGCGAGGATGTCGAAGCGCGACTTCGCGAAGCCCTTCTCCCGCACCATGCCCCCGACGTCCCTGCGCGTCTCCGCAAGCACCTTCGTGTACTCGCGCTGCGTGTCGTCGTCCATCGGACAGTACGACACCTTCACGATCTTCGGCGGAAGGTCCTTCGCGACGGACTGCTTGAGCCTCCTGAGGATGAACGGGTGCAGCTTGCGCTTGAGGCGCGAAAGCGACTCCTCTGCAGCGCTCCCGCCGTCCGATATCGGCATCTCGTAGCCGGTCTTGAACGTCTCGTAGTCCCCGAGGTACTCCGGCATGAGGAAGTCGAATATCGACCAGACGTCCGACACCGAGTTCTCGACCGGCGTGCCCGTGAGCGCAAGGCGCCGCCTGGCGCGCAGGAGCTTGACCGCCTGCGCGTTCTTCGTCTGGCGGTTCTTGATGTGCTGCGCCTCGTCGATCACGACTGCGGAGAACTCGCGCCCGACGTACGCGTCCGCGAAGTCGCGCTGGAGCAGCGCATACGACGTCACCACGATGTCCGCCCCCTCCATGAGCGGGAACGCCTGCGCGCGGTCAGGTCCGGAAACCACGAGCGTCTTCAGCCACGGCGCGAACTTCCGCGCCTCCGCCTCCCAGTTGCGCACGAGCGAGGTCGGGCATACGATCAGCGCCGGCTGCGTCTTCGCGCCCCTTGGCGCGTCCGCGCGCGGAAGCGACAGCCAGGTCAGCGTCTGGAGTGTCTTGCCGAGGCCCATTTCGTCTGCGAGGAGTCCGCACATGCCGGACTGCTCCATGAACCGCATCCAGTATACGCCCTGCTTCTGGTACGGACGCAGCACCTTGTCGAGCTTGCCGAGCGAAACGGGCTCGAACTTCGCGTCGCCTCCGTCGCGGTTGCGCTCCGCGGCTACGCGGCGCCACTCGGGCGCCCCTTCGTCCTCGACCTCGAACGAGTCCATCGCCTCCAACGACGACCTCACGTACGGCGCATGCACCGCCGCGACGCGGAACCAGCCCTGCGGCGCGCCGTTCTGCGTCGTCGCGCAGTCGCGGAACACGGCGTGCATCGCCTCGACGGCGCGCGTGTCGAGGAGGAACACCCCGTCGTCGCGCAGAAGATATCCGTCGCCCCTGTTGACCGCGGCCTGTATCTCGACGGGAGAAATGAGCTTCCCCATCGCGTCGAAGTCGTAGCGCACGTCGAACGCCCCGCCCGGGGCGTCCTTGACCGTGACGACGGGGAGTATGGACGGCATCTTGTCAAGAAGCGACATCAGCCTGTCCGAAAGGTCGACTATCCACCCCAGGCGGCGCAGCGCGGGAAGCCCCGTCCCGAGGAAGTCGAGAATGGCGTTCTGGTCCGTCGTGAAGTACTTGAGGTAGCCGTCCTGGTATCCCGGCTTGAAGCCCCACTTCTCGATCTCCTTCATCGCGGCGCGTTCGGAGTCCATCGAGCGCACCCGCCACACGTAGGGGTCGTTTGGATCGGGGAGGTAGACCGTCCTGTCGGCCTGCGTCGAGCCGACGGGGAACTCTATCTCGCGCTCTCCCCTGGCCCCGCTCGAATACCGGGCGTCCATCTCGACGGAAAGCGCGGCGCGCGAACCAGATACGAAGGCGGCGATGCGCGGCTTCGCCGGAACCTCCATGTAGCGGACTCCGTCAGGCGACACGCACTCGTCGGCTTCTTCTTCATCGGCCTTGCCTGCTCCCGGGCGCGGCTCGTCTTCGTCCATCTCCTTGATCGAGACGGCGAGGCCAAGCGCGACGACGTGCGGACATATCTGCCCGTAGCGCTGGTTGGTCGCGCAGGGGCATAGCGACTTCACCCGGCCGCCCGGCTCGAGCTTGAGCCCCGTTGGCATGTCCCATCCGGAGGGCTGGGCGATCTTCCCGCGGATCTCCAACGTGTCGTCATTGTAGTCCGCTTCGACTACGTCGCCCGAATTGACGATTGCAAGCGCCTGGTTGAAGACGGACTCTCCGCCCCACTCTATAAGCTCATCGCGGGTTATCCCGCTCTTTGGACCTGACATCGCGGAACCGCCCTTCGCTCAGCGAGCGCCCCACACCGCGCGGCAGTAGATTCCGCTCGGACACGGCAGCGACTTGCCCTCGAGGAGCATTTCGCCCGATTCAAGCGACGCATCGGGGAAAAGCTGCGAGAGGATGTTCTCCGCCACTATCTGCGACAGGCCGGGGGTGTGCGACGAGAAGAGCACGAACCTCGGAGTGTCGGAAAGAAGGTCCCTGACGAGCGACAGCGTCTCCTTGAGGTCGCGCTCGATCTTGTACATCTCGCCTGACGCGCCGCGCCCGAACGTGGGCGGATCGAGGATGACGGCGTCGTACCTGCGTCCGCGCCTTACCTCGCGTTTCATGAACTTGTGAGCGTCGTCGACTATCCAGCGTATTGGGCTGTCCGCAAGCTTGTTGAGCGCCGCGTTTGCGCGCGCCCATTCGACCATTCCCTTCGAGGCGTCGAGATGGCACACATCGCCCCCGCCAAGTGCTGCGGCCATTGTGGAGCCGCCGGAATAGGCGAAGAGGTTGAGGACGCGGGCTCCCTTGGAGTGCTCGCGAATCCAGCGCCACTGCGCGCGCTGCTCTGGGAAAATGCCGAGATGGCCGAAGTCAGTCCCGCCAAGGCGGAAGCGGATGGACGCAGTCTCGATCGTCCACTCCTTCGGCAGGTTCGTCCTCCCGTGCCAGCGATTGCCGTCCTCGCGGTCAAACGTCGCGTCCGCGCGGCTCCACGCATCGGGGATGGACGGACGCCACATCGCCTGCGAACATGGGCGAGCCAGGACATAGCGACCGAAGCGCTCCAGTTTGCGTCCGTCGCCGGAATCAATCAATTCATAGTCGTCTGCCATCAGTGTCATTCCAATTAAAACCTTTTCCCCTTTTCACTTTTTCTTGGACATGACCTTGTCGAAGTCGATGTTAAGCGGGACGGACGGCAGGCAGCGGCCGGACTTCATTGCCGCATCAAGCTCCTCCGCCTTGTCGGCGTCGTACCACCAGTACGAAAACACGCACTCCTCGTTGGAGTAGCGCGAGAGGACCGTGTCCGGCGTGCCGAACTTGTTCCAGTAGAGGATGCGCGTCTCGTCGGTCTGCCAGAGGAACGCGTACGGCACCTGGTCCGTCACGAGCTTGTCGATCCTGCGGTATGCGTCCGTCCTCTCCTTCATCGTCTCCATCGACTTCTCGGCAGCGATGATAGCGTCCACTTCGTCGGACTTGAAGCCGACGGTGTTGTTGCTGCCCTTGCGGTCGGCCTCGGACGAGAGCCACATCGTCTCTGGGTTCTTGAAGATGCTGGAGCCCCAGCTCTGCCACGTCATCTCGAAGTTGAACTCGTCCATGTCGCGCATCCAGCCCGCGAAGTCCTTGCGCTGGATGGACATGTCGATTCCGAGCTGGAGAAGCGCCGCGTTGAAGAGCGAAAGGAACTTGTCCTCGCTCGGCGAGCGCGAGAGGAAAGTGAATCGGAACTGGCGCCCGTCCTTCTCGAGCTTGCCGGTCTTCGGGTTCTTCGCGAAGCCCGCCTCGGACAGGAGCCTGCCCGCCTCCTCTACGTTGTAGCCGTAGAAGGCGTTGCCGCACGGATGCGCGTCGTCGTAGAGGTCCGCGTAGAACGAGCTGAGCAGGAAGTACTCGTTGAACATCATCGTCCTGTTCATCGTCTCGCGGTCGACGAGCATCGCCATCGCCTTGCGCACGCGTATGTCGTCGAATGGCCAGCGGCGCATGTTCATCGCGAAGCCCTGGAACCCGATCGGGTTGTGGTTCTTCACGCGGCGCTTGACGATCCAGTTCTTGTCGAACTTCTCGCCGTGCGTCTCGCCGTTCATGATCCGCGCGGTGTAGACGGGATAGACGTCGATCGCCTTCTTCTTGAACGCCTCGAAGGCGTTTGCAGAATCGGCGTAGTAGCGCATCACGAGCTTGTCGAAGTTGCATACGCTGCGGCAGCTCGGGAAGTTGGCGCGCCACCAGGTGGGGACTCGCGAAAACTCCGTCTCGACCTGCTCGTCGACGCGCGAAAGGCGGTACGGCCCGCTCACGGGCGCGTCGAGGAGGTCCAGCTTGTTGAAGTCCTTGCCCTCGAACGCGTGCTTCGGCAGTACGTAGAACGTTCCGCACTGGCTGAGGTCGCGCCAGTTCTTCGGCGAGTCGCCCTTCTTGCGGAATACGATGGTGCGCTCGTCGACGATCTCCGGGCTCTCGAACACGCCGAGGATGACCTTCCACGGGCCGGAGTCCGTCGCCGGCGCCATAACCGTGTCGAAGGTCCACTTGACGTCCGCAGCCGTGACCGGCACGCCGTCGGACCACTTTGCGCGCTCGTCGAGGACAAACGTGAACTCGCGCCCGTCCTCGCTTTCGGCCCAGCGGCGCGCGAGGTACGGCGCGAACTCGAGCGTGTCGGTATCGGTCGTTATTAGGCTCTCGTACATGAGCGAGAACGTCATGCGCGTGTACGTGTTGTTGTCCGTGTACTCGCAGAGGCTCTTTGGCGGGCTGCCGCCGTACATGCGAATCGTGCCGCCCTTCCTGGCGTACGGCGAGGCGACGGTGTCGGGCATGTCGCGCCAGTCGTCGGCAGGATGCCACTTGAGCGCGCCCTTCGCTCCGTCGGACGCGAACGCAACGAGAGTCGCCGCGACGAGTGCGGACGCCACAAGCCGCCTGGCGGCCAAGCTGAATGCGTACTTTCTCACGAATATATCTCCGGCAATGGTGGATTGTAAAGATGCCTTATGCCTAATATTGTATCATATTTGCAGCTTCTCGGCACTGGAGTTACGGCCAACGCATCTTTTCGGACGCCGGAATGTTAACTAGATTTCCCCGTCTTTCGCGGACGGTGTGCAAGCCGGATAGTGGACGCGCGGACAACTAGCTTCGTGTCGAGAAGTATCTCGCGCGGCGGAATGTTAGGCTTCGCCATACGCTCCAAAAGCGTTCTAAACGCCATTGAGGCGATTTCGAAGCACGGCTGCCGGATTGTCGTGAGCGGCGGATTCATGCCGCGCGCAAGTTCGACGTCGTCGAATCCGGTGAGCATCACGTCGTCCGGAATGCGCAGGCCAAGCTTCGCGAGCGTCTTAGCAAGCATGTTCGCCGCTATGTCGTTCGAGCACACTATGGCGTCTGGACGGTACTTCTTCAGCCCTGCGGAAATCGTCCGCGCGTCGTCTGGCTCCGAAACTATGACGTTAACGCGCCTGCCTCCCGTCGCTCGAATCACTTCCGCCTCAACACCGGCATAGCGAGTGCGGACGCTCTCTGCGCTCAGGCGCCTCAGGAGGCAGCATATCCTCTTCGCGCCCGCCTCCAGCAGGTGAGCGGCAATCCTGCGTCCCGCGGTAAAGTTGTCAATCGCCACAAGGTCGTAGCTGCTGCGCGCCGGCGGAGGGAGAATGTCGTAGTCGATTAGGACGACGGGTATGCCGGCCTTGCCGAGGATGTCGGCTATCACGCCGTTGATGCTGTCCGCATTCTCGGCGAACCCGACAGGCTGCATGATGACGCCGCCCACCCTGATCGACGCGAAGTGCCTGGCAAGGCGCTCGGCCTGGCTGGCGCGCTCTATGTGGTCGACGGGGAACATGCTGCCAGCGACGAGGTCGATGCCGCACTTGTTGCAGTTGAACACGATGCCGTCCATGATGGCGGAGAAGAACTCGGAGTCCGCAGTGCCCGGTATCGCAATGCCTATAGTGCGGTTCCTCGTCTGCACGAAGGTGCCTGCACCCTTCCTCGCCGCCACGAGGCCCATCCGCTTGAGCTCGGCAACGCTCCGCACCGCGCTGGGGCGGGAGACCCCGAAACGCTGCATGATCTTCGTAAGGCTCGGAAACGAGCCCGAGCCCGCGTATGCGCCGGCGCGTATCTCGTCGCGCAGCGCCTCGGCTATCTTCCGGTAGTCAAACCCGGCGTCCGACGCATTTGTCTTTGGCATAATCGTCGCGCCTCCAATGGTAGTTTAATGTGACGCCATTCCTGCAAAGGCCACAAGTCGCCTTCGAATTCCACGTCATTGCGGGAGGACGATGTCCGCCACGGACGGGAAATGGTCGCTTGGATAGAGATGCGTTCCAGGACGCGGATCATTGTTTGTGCGATAGGCGAGGACACGCGTCCCGGGCGAAACGTAAATGTAGTCTATGCGCTTCATCCACGAATTGTCGCCCGATATGCTACGCTCGCGGACGTCTTTCTTCATGGCGTCGACGATGGACAGCTCCTCGTCCTCCCAATGCCAGTAGTTGAACGTGCGCCAGGAGCCTTCCGGCGGCGTCTCGCTGAGATACATAGCGTCCTTCAGTATCTGCGACACGGCGACAGCGGGCTTCTCGTATTCGAGGCAGTTGTGGTCGCCTGTGAACACTATCGGCGAGTCGCCGCTGAAATCACTCATGCGCCCGATGATCTGCAGCATTCCCTTCTCGCGCGCCTCTTCGCTCTTGTGGTCCGTATGCGTGTTGGCGAATGCGAAGGTCTGTCCGCTTTTCACATCCCTGAGGACCGCATACGTGCAGACGCGAGGGAATGCGGCGCTCCAGCTCTTGGAGCCAGGCACATCTGGCGTCTCAGAGAGCCAGAAGGTACCGCTTTTCACGGTCTCGAAGCGCGACCTCCTGTACATGACCGGCGACGACTCGCCGTGGATACGGTCCTTGTTGCGTCCCTCGCCCGTGAACTCGTAATCCTTGAATCGGGCCTCGAGCCACTCGCGCTGGTCGGGAAGCACCTCCTGCAACCCGGCGACGTCGGGATTCTCCCGCTCGATCGCGGCGGCGAAACTATCGCGCCTCGCACCCCAGTTGTTGTCAGGGGAATTGCGGTCGCTCGAGGAATTGCGGATGTTGTACGTCATCACGCGAAGAAACGGCGGCTCCGCCGCGAACGCGACGGGCGCGGCAAGGGTGAGCGAAGCGGCCATAAAAGTTTTGACTAGACTTGGCATTTGAGCATTTCTCCATTGATGCGTTGACGATACATATATTATAACCTAAATTCCCCCTTGGCGAACAACTGGTTTTAACTAGTTTTTTTGCGCGGTTGCGGCTGTGGCATCGACAAGGGCCTCGACCTCTCGGCGGAAGACTAAGAAGTCTATGTTGTTGGCGCACGCCCCCTTGTAGCCGTACTTCGCCGCAAGAGCAGCGCTCTTTCCCGCGATGTCCACCCCGGCCTCGCGCAGAATGCGCATCTTCTCCGCGGCGACAACGCCGGAGCGGAGCGAAATCATGCGCGCCGAGAGCTCTCCGCCTGGGTAGACGAAGAACGTGTCGCCCGGCCGCCAGTTCAGGGAATTGTATGATGCGTCGTCGTACGGATTCTCCGGCCATGAATTTGCCGCCCAGCGGAGGAATCCGTCGAAGCCGACCATGACCGGATATGCGCCCAGCCAGAACCCCTCGGACAACGGACTGTCCATGAACGTGTTGGGATGCGCCGCCGTGCAGCAGACATAGAAGGTAGTCTTGCAGCCCGCCTTGCGGCGCGGCTCGAGTTCGTCCAGCATCTGCGGATGCTTCCTCAGGTGAATGAGCCCCTGGCAGTAGTTGTCGATCTTCATGCCGCTGAACTCTGCCGGGCTCTTGTCCCCTGCCATGGCGACCTTCATGCCCGGCGACTTCTTCTGGATAAGGTCGACGATCTTCCGGACATCCTCCGGCGCGCGCTCGTCCATTGCGATATATGCGTCGTCAAACCATCCCTTCTCCTTCAGGTGCCTCTCGAAATCGACTAGGAAATCGCCCCAGTAGTCCTCGAACTCCGGCGTTCCAGGCAGAAACTTCTCCCTGCGCTCCTTGCCGTCCGCGTCCTTCCACGTTACCCGGTATCCCCACGGACACATCGTGTAGCACGCGATGTCCGGCCCGAGCCCGCACTTGCGCCCGAACTCGACATACTCGTCGAAAAGCCTGTAGTCGAACGCCCACGTGCCGTCCGCCTTCTTGACCCGTCCGATCATCGAATGGTAGGCATCATAGCATTGGTTGTTCCACGGCAGCTCAAGGAGCGTCACGGTTAGCGCCTTGCAGCCGCTCTCCGCAAGCGCGCGCCATACGGGCTCCATCTTCGCGTAGTGCTCCTTCGAGAACGGCTCCACGCCGAAGTAGCGCGAAACGGCCCAGGGATGCTGCCAGAGGTCAAGGAAGTATTTCCATTCCTTCGCCGGAGGCAGCACGCGGTCGACGATCTTCACATTAAGGAAATTCGCCTCTTCCCCTGTCCTGTCAAGTTCGAAGAGACAGTTTAATGGCTTCGCCTCGGGCGAGACTGCGATCTTTATCATGGACGGAAGGTCATTGTCACCTGGCTTCCATTCCCTGCAGACGTCGCGGACGCGTCCTTTCCCAGCAATCCGCGCCTTTGTCTTCCCCTTGTCGTCGGTGTATTTCTCGACAAGGTCGTACTTCACCTCGTCGAAGCGGAGAAGCGTCAGCTTTATGTCGTCGCCCGTCCAGCGTTCGGAAAGGCAGGACACCTTGCCCCTCAGCGTCTCCGGGAGTTCCACATACGCCGTCTCGCCGCGCCATACCGCCGCGTCGAACGTAACTGCTGATACTGTCATAGCCGCGAACATCACGGCACTGCATAGACTATGCTTGTGGAGTAGAGCGTTCCGCCTCGGTTTCTCCGATGCGGACGCCCCCTCATCAAACCGTGCGTGCGGATTTCCCGCACACGGCTTCCCGTGTGAAACTGGCGTCATCGGTATCTCCTTCCTGTGAG
>SUWC01000037.1 GCA_015061665.1 Lentisphaerota bacterium | reverse complement strand
CGCGCCACGACCGCCCGGATTGGGCGCTGATCGCTGGTTGTTGGCTGCTGAAACACTTCCAACGCATCAAAAATTCGTTCTACACCGCGTCAGCGGGGAGAAGGAATTTTTGATGCGTTGGCCGTATTAAACCGGCACTTGCGCGTCGAAGCGGATTTTGATAATATATTAGTATCGTGGAAAGGGGAAGTAAGCAAGGATGAACATGGAAATCGCCAGTTACTTTGCTGCAATTCCTGCGGAAAACGCCGGATATAGGCCCTTTTTACGCATTTTGACGGGGGGGGGGGGCAAGCCTTACAGCCCTCTAAAAACCTCACCAGAAGCCTCCAGACCGCCTTCTCGCGCATTCCAGCCACGCCGCACCGGCGCGGCTCCACGGCCTTTTCGCAACAGGTCGGTTCAATGCCTTTCCGCCATGCGGCGCATTGGACAATCGACCCTCCACCGGCAGTTTTTCAACAAGAGAGGAGACCACACATGAAACACGAACTGATCGAGAGAATAACGCGATTCCTCGCACCCCCGGCGCAAATAGTCGCCATGCTCCTCGCCGCAGGCGCCGTGACAAGCGCTTTGGCGGTGACCAAGCCCCTTGCCGTCTGGAACGGAGACTTCCCGACCACCAGTAGCGGCACTTCAACACATGGGACATATACGCTTTCAGTAAATGGGAACACGCCAGAAGATGATGGCTCTAAAATAACTCTTGCATCCTCTTCTTCTGGAGGTGTCAAGATTGCTGGTACGAGCGGTATCGCATCAACAACCGGCTATTCAGCCATAATACGATACAATAATGTTTCGTATAGCTCAAGTGCTGTCAGGCTTTTAGCGGTGCCATATTTCAATGGCGTATATTCGGAGCAACCATCAATCGGTTTGAATACTGATGGCAAGATCAAGGGATTTAACGCTAATTGTGGATTTTATTCAAAGGCCGATAATACTTGGCCCGATACATCCGCGCATTGGTTCGTGATTAAGCACCAAGTGAATACAAGTGTGGGTACGGTTGCGTATATTGATGGTGTTGATATATATAATAACGATGGTCTGCGATGGGATGCAGAAACGGCAATCTATGGTGTAACAGTCGGTGGATTTTCAAACAAGGCAGACAACAATGTAGTTGGGGCGGAAGTTTCTTTTGTGGCATTTTTCTCTGGCTCTGTTGACGCAGATACCATTTCTGCGTATTCACCAAGTGCGCTTACGTCTGCATATGCGCCCGCAACGGGAAGGACGCTTTCAGAATCCGACAACACGACGCTAGTCTCGCAGGGCATCAATCTGCCTGTAGGAGGATACATTACAATCTCCGGTGAAGTCAAAGTCGCGGCGGTTTTTGCGCAGGGAGACTCGGAGATTCGTTTCGCCGACGAGAATTCGTCTTTGACGGTCTCCGGCCCTGTGTATGTGGCCGATTCCAATACGCTCACTATTACACCTGCGGCACTCAGCGTGTCCGGCACGAAGACTCTAATCACAGCGTCGGTAATCGGCAGCGCATCAAATCTTTCTGTGACGCCACCAACGGAGTCTGGCTATACCTATACTGCCAGCATCGGTGATAAGGCAGTTACGCTAACGCGGAAGCCAGTGCCGAGCAAGACATATACTGCGGCAATCGGAAGCTGGAATGCAAGCGGTTGGGGGAGCTTTGCCGGAGGAACAGCAGTAGAGAAGGTTCGCGTCGGACCGAACGCGGCGCTTTCAACGGTCTTTGAAATCTCGAGTGGCTTCTGTCCATACGTCGGATTTCAGGCGCCGTCATCATCCAGCTGGTCGTTTTCGGTTTATGCAGATGTTTCCAAGGCATCAAACTCGACAACGAGCCGTCCTGTTTTGGCTTGCTTTGGCGACAACAACAGTTCCGATACATTGCTGTTGTATCGCGAGGGAGATTATGTAAAACTTCGCCGGCAAAAAAACGGCGCCGCAGTAGCCGGCTGGGCGGCATCAGTCCCAGTCGCGGATGGTTTCCATCTATGGACATTCGCCTGCGACCCGACGACAGGGACGGTCTCGTTGTATGTTGATGACGGAGCCGCTTCATCATCATCAAACATCGGCCACAGCAGTCATCTTTTAGGTGAAATGAACCTCCCCGCAGGTTTTCAGCTTGGAAAGGTCTATGGCGCAAATCTTTCTGGCTTTACAACTGGCGAAGGCATAGCGGTCGCGTCTTTCCAGTATTACGATACGTATATAACCGCCGATGATGTGGCTATGCTGGCCGCGCAATACCCTGCCACAGATGGAACGGCGATATATGGTCAAGTTGACAACCTGGGCGCATGGAACAATCATCAGACTGAAAATAACACAATGGGGTCGTCCTTGACGGTGTATTCTGGTGCCTATCCTGGCGACACGACAACCGGCAAATGGGTTTACCTCGGCATATCGCAAGGCACGCTAACCATCCCTTCGGGCAATACCGTGAGTGTTCCTTTCTTCAAGACCAACAACAAGTCTTCTGCCGGCAATGTGACGGTAGATATTGCAGGCACGCTGAATGTAACATCAACTGCTGACAGCGACATCTATTCCGCGAACAAGGGTATCTTGTTTGGTCACTATAAGGGTACCGGCACATACGACATTACCGGCGAACTCATAGGTCGATCCACGTATCTCATGGGGTGCTTTTCCGCCGGTGATCAGACGATCAATGTCAATGGCGGATTGCTTGCCGTCAAGGGCTTTTCAATGCGCGATGGCGATGGCGGCAATGCGACGGTCAACCTGACAAACAACGGAACGGTCGAAGTCGCAGCTGCTCAGACATTAGGCAACAAGGATGTGATACGCAACTTCGGCTATGGGACTTACAAGGTAGTCGCCGATGTCACCGATTCAAAGGCGATAACTTTCACTGGCACCGCTGAGCAGCCGACCACCCTCGACCCTGCCGGGCATACGCTTACTCTGAACAGTGCGGCGATGGGTGGCACGGGATATATGACAGTTGCCGATTCTGTCGGTGGTGGATGCGTTGTGTTCGTCGGCTCCTCGACCGCGACTTTGATCCTCACCGACGCGAACGCTGCGAGTATCGACATTTCTGGCTACACCGGAAAGGTGCTTTATCAGGGGACGGCGGCGACGCTGGCGAAACTCAATGGCTTTGCCGGTACGGTGTATTTCACAGAGTCGGTAGATGCTTCTGCAATCGACCTCTCTGGCGCGACGGTCAATGTCGCCGCAGATTGTAGGTACACAGCGATAGCCGGCCAGGAAGGAACGATGGTTCTCGCTTCTGGCGCAACAGTCAAGTTGATGGTGACGACAGAAGTTTCAAATTATGAAGGCCATGTGGCTAGCGTCTCCGGGGCAGGCTCCGTGGAATACTGGCTCAGCGACGACGAACAGACGCAGTTGACAGGCGAAGACCATCTCAATGGCAACAACCTCCTGCCTTACTACTACGTGTGGACGCCGTCTGAGACGGCGAGCGAAAATACAATCAGTGCAAATGCCGACGCGAGGTGGAAGGTGGGTTCACTGCCTACGGCAAACAAGAATGTCGCGTTCAAGATTTCCGGTGCGACTACGGTTCTTGTCGACGCTACCGTCTCCTACGGCGAAGTCCAGGTTTACGGCACGGGTACGCTCACATTCCAGTCGGCGGACGGCACGGCGGCGATGACAGTCGCGAAGAAACTTCAGACCACTTCTACAACGGCGGTTCAGATTGACAGCGGAATCGTATTCGGCGCGGGTGCAGAGCTTGAGGTCGTGAGTGCGCTTCCCCTCTACATGACGGCCGTCAATTGCGGAACCGAGGCGGCACCATACGAAATACCGGCGATTACCGGTGGTGGTATTGCTTATGTAGCGGAAGGCAAGTATCTGACGACAGCAGAGATCAACGCAGGGACATTCTATGCGCTTGGCAATGCTACCGTTTCGGACAGCGCGGCTATTGGCACGCTGCAAGTTCCAGCCACTGGCGTTTTGACGCTTGATAGCGCCACCGTCGCCGTTTCCGGCACGGCGACCATCAGAGGCACAGTCAATGTCGATAGCGCTTCGACTTTCAATCCTTCCGCAGTCAGCGGCGCAGGTACGGTCGTCTGGACAGGCAAGCAGCCTGATTGCACAAAGTCCTCGTCTTCAGTCTGGGTACAAAGTTCCTGGTCGGGTACGAATGTCGTCGTCAATGTTGGCGTGTACAATACCGAAATTTTCCCGCAGTACTGGGGGAGAGACGGCTCCTATATCCGTGTGAGCAAAGTAATGGGATACATTACCAACAACAACAGGGTTAATGCGGAACTTATTCTTGACAATGGCGAATATAACGTCGCTTTTCAGCCGGCGAACGGCAATTCGAATGACAACCCTGTGACGCTCAGGAAGATTACCGGCGACGGCACGTTGAAGGATGCTAACGACAATGGAGTACTTGACTATATCATTCGCGATGCAACAGAATATACCGGCAGTATCGACCTGAGTTCGGGTCCGCCTAGCCGTGCTTATGTATTCTCATCCGCCAGTACGACATATCCGGCAAGAAATACTTACAGGGGTTGCATCTATGTAAATACAGACGGCTATGCGAAGATTGGCGACGGCAAATTATGGTCTGTCGCAAGCGGCAAGGCGGTTCACATCCTCGGCGAAGTGGAACTCGCCGGTGCTGGAAGCATTTCCGGGCCTGTGACGGTCAGCGGAATCTCAGCAAAGTTGACACTTGCAAACAGCGCACTTTCGCTCAATAGCGCACTAACGCTCTCAGAAGGCTATGCATTGGAAATCGAGCCTGGCACGATTGCGCTTAGCGAAACGCCTGCGACGCTGATTACTGGACTGACGAATACGGAAGCACCGGATGTCACTGGCATTACGGTTGCGGGCTGTACGGTTAGTGTCGGCGGTTCGTCCGGCGCCTATACGATTCAGGCAACGCTGGGCAGTGGCATCTGGGCGCGTGGCGATGGCAACTGGACTGAGACATCATTCAATGGCACGGAGCAGAGCACAGATGGTTCCGCTGTCACATTCCGCGCTAGCGCGAACGCTGCCGTAACAGTTACGCTGACGGGAACCCGTGCACCATCTACCGTTACATTCAACGGCGGATCGGCGACCACATACACGCTCACGGGCGGGACATTCAGCCCGTCGGGGACGGTTACGGTCGAGAGCGGATCGGTGACGATCGAATCCGCTGCCACGGGTACGTATGTTGTGAATGCCGGTGCAACGCTTTCGCTCACCAACGCGACGGTCACGAGTGTAAGCGGTGCTGGAACTCTCAACATCCCAGCCGGCGGTGTCGTCACGCTCACAAGCGCTACGGCTCTAGATAGCCTCTCGTACATCACCGGCGAGGGCGAGCTCCATGTAGGCGCAAACATTCCAGAAACTACGCTGAATACGCTCCTGAAGAAGTCATATACAGTCAACGCAGAAACTGCATATTACTGGCAGGGAACAGTGGTTATCGAAAACTTTGTGCAGTCAAATGATACTAGTGTGGGAGGCACAACGCTTGATTGCGGTAACGCCAGCTCGACTATTCAGTTGAAGAATTGCACGATTCGCTATTTCAACCAGTTTGCTACCGAAGCCGCACTCGAAATTGTTGGAACAGTGAAAACGCTAAATGGCAGCGGTACTCAGTATAGCCACTTCGGTAAGCTAAAGGGAACGGGATCGTTCATTCTTGAAAATGATGTACGACATCTTTATCGGTTTACTTCCGGTGAAGAATTCACAGGCAGTATTGAAGTAACTGGACGGCGTGTAGTTTTCGGGAATGAAGGAACGGGTAGCGATACAACCGATCGCGATGCCTACTATGGCACAATCAGGATTGGTTCTGTGTACACGGCAACGCTAGGAGCAGGTTCCCATTGGACGGCTTTCAATGGTGTTATTGTCTCCGGATCAGTTGTTGTCAAGGGTGCGAACAGTTATATAGAACACAATAACAGTGGCGTAATTGGTGTAGTCTTGAACGATGGTGCAACGATTCGCTTCGATTCGCTTTCCACTCTGAAGTTCGGCAACAACACATTGCGAACACCGACCGTTGCGGCTGGCTCGACGGTGAACATAGCCTTTGGCGATGGCGTGACGCCAGTGGCGGGGACGAAGCTGATTTCTTGGGGCGGCGCTCCCGAGGGATCGTTCGCGTTTGCCGACAGCACACTTGGCGACAGTTGGATACTTGCGAAGGAGACGGACGGCCTGTACGTGCAGACCATATCGGCGATAGAATTCGGCGATGCAACCTTTGACTACACCGTCAACTACACCGGCGCAGAGACTGTCGTGGCGAGCGTCACCGGCGAGGTGTCGAGTCCCGCGAATACTACATGGACTCTGACCGTCGGCGGCAAGTCCTACACAGGGACCTATACGGCGGGAGCCAACAATTCCGGAACGGTTACGTTCAGGGACGTGACTGGTCTCACCGCAGGACAGTCCAACGCCTACACGATAACAGCCACCGGCGCGGCAACGGGAACTACCGACAACAAGTCCGCCATCGCGGCCAAGGTGCTTGACGGATGGATTGCCGAGGATTCCACGAACACCGGTAAAAGTGCGGCGGGAGGCGCATGGAACCCGGCGATCACATACTCCGGCACGACGGCGACGTTCTCTGGGAACTCGACCAACACCTTCAACGCCACCTCGCGCGCGGCGGGGACTGTGACGCTTACGACAGTCGTCAACTTCGGAGACGTGGCCGACGCCGAGGTGAACGTCGATTCCGGCGCAAAGGCCGCGATCAGGGTCGGCGCAAGCGGGAACAGCAACGTGTTCCAGCTGTGGTCTCGTCCAAGCGCTTCCGCCGCCGCCGAATGGCTGACCGTGGAAGGAGCGACGCCCAACATCGAGGAGAGCTCGACAGTCGTATTCACCTTCGACACCCTGGCGGGGACGTACTCGGCCAGCGTCAACGGAAGCTCGCTCCTCTACAACTCGAGCACGAGCTTCCTTGTTGCCTCCGACGGCGAGACCATAGGCTCCGTAAGCTACGTCGGCGCGGGGACGTTCACGTCGCTGAGCGGAAACTACACCACGACGAACATCATCGAGTCCGTGAGCGGCACGAACATCGTCGTCGACGCGAAGTTCATCGCGGACTACATGTCCGGCAAGACCGTTTCCGAGGCCACGGCCGCGCTCTCGCCCAGCGCGGCGAAGGGCACCAACGGACTCAACGCCTTCGAGGCATACGCGCTTGGGCTCGCGCCCAGCGCCGCCCAGCCGGTTCTCGGGGTGACGGTCAGCGAAGAAGGGAAGTTCGTCGTGACCATGAAGAATGCGGACGGCACGGAGATAACCTCTGCGCCGAACGTCCAGCTCGTCACGAAGGTCAAGTCCGGCGACGCCCCTGGTTCGTTCGAGACGTCCGAAGGCGGCGACACGATCGACCCGGCGCAGCAGAACGTCCCGGTCAAGTACTACAAGGCCGAGGTGGAGATACTAGCCAAATAGGGCCGCGCGCATACGCTTCTTCACATGCTCTGCCCCCCTCCGTCGCATACACCAACTCTCTCTCAACCCGCGGCGGAGGGGGGCTTCTTCATTCCAGCGAAGCCCCGTCTGCAGGATAAAAACGCAGTTGCGCCCCATTTCTCGCCGGAGCGGAACGCCCATTTGCATTTTTGGGCGAAACAATGTATAATAGTGTCAAACAAGCTTAATTAGAAACACAAAAGCAGAAACTGAGATGAAATGTCCAAAATGCGGCGTTGACAACGACAAGGTCATGGACTCCCGCGCGGCGCGCGAGGGTGCTGCGATTAGGCGTCGTCGCGAATGCCTTGCATGCGGCCACAGGTTTACGACGTACGAGGAGATCGACCGGGACGAGGTCGTCGTCGTGAAGCGCGACGGCACGCGGCAGGCCTTCGACCGCTCCAAGGTCGACAAGGCCATACGCAGGGCGTGTGGCAAGAGGCCTGTTTCCGACGAGCAGATTCGCACTATGATAGACCATGTCGTGGCGAAGCTTGACGGGGACGAGGTGGCGGCGAGCAGGATAGCAGACCTTGTCATGGAAGAGCTTCATCGTGTCGACGAGGTGGCGTACATACGCTTTGCGAGCGTCTACCGCCAGTTCACGGACGTGGCGCAGTTTTTGTCCGCAATAACGGAGATAGTAAGGAAATGAGCAAGGAATACCAGCGTCCTCCACTTAGAATCGCGCTTATGGGGCTTGGCCGCGCGATGTTCACCGACCACTACCCCATCTTCAAGGCGCACCCTGCGCTGTTCAAGGTAGTGGCGGCATGCGATTTGATGAAGGACCGTCGCGACATCATAGCGCGGGACTTCCCCGAATGCCGCATGTACAGGCAGTACGGCGACATGCTTGACGAGCACGACATAGACGTCGTCGACATCGCGACGTGCTCGCAGGATCACGTGGCGCACGCCCTTAAGAGCCTCGAGCGCGGCTTCTGGACGCTCGTCGAGTCGCCGTTGGCGCTCAACATCGACGACGCGGCGATCCTCCGCGGCGCGGCGATGAAGGCGAAGAACAGGCTGATCTGCTTCAACCGCGGCATGTTCGCTCCAGACTACCTGCTCGCCAAGCAGGTTATGGGCGATCCGCGCCTCGGCGAGATACACCAGGTCAGCATACTTCAGGAGGACTTTATCCGCCGAGACGACTGGCTGACCGTGAAGCGGCTTGGCGGCGGAGCGGCTTACTACGCGATGCCCGACCTCATGCTTCGGGCGCTGAAGATACTTCCGCTGCCGCCCATCCAGATGTGGAGCGAGCTAAAGCGCGTCGCGTCGCTCGGCGATGCCGAGGACTATGCGAGGATCGTCCTGAGGACGCGCGGCGTCATCTCCGCCGACGTGGAGTACAACGGCGGCTCGCTGCCCGACACCAGGGGCCCGTCCTTCAAGATCCGCGGCGAACGCGGCGTCTTCACGGTCCAGCCCGGCAAGAGCGAGGGCCTGCTCACCGTCATCGACCCTGACTTCAAGTTCCCTCGCCGCAGGTCGAGCGTCCGCACCCCGGAGCTTGACGACATGCACGAAGACTTCCCCGTGGTAAAGATCCCGGTGTCGCTTGCGCGCGGGATGGAGAGCGGGCAGACTGCTTTTTGGCGACACGTCTACGACACGATCAGGACCGCTGCGCCGTTCCCGTTCACCATCGAGGACGCGATCGAGACCGTCAAGTTCGCGCAGCTCATGAAGAAGACGAGTCCGTTCGGCTCGTGACGCGGAGAACCCAGATGACACAGAGTCTTGAAGACTACCTCGAGGCGATCTACGTAATCTCTAAGGAAGACAGGCTTGCCTGCGTTAGGGACATCGCCAAGACGCTGGACGTCAAGATGCCGTCTGTAGTGAAGGCGGTCCACGAGCTCAAGAAGCTCGAGCTCGTCACGCAGGAGCCGTACGGCCCCGTCCTGCTCACCCAGAAGGGCAGGCGCGTGGCAGGGATGGTGCTCAACAGGCACACGCTTCTCAGGAAGTTCCTGGTGAAGCTGGGCGTCAGCCGCAGGATAGCGGACAGGGATGCGTGCCTTATGGAGCACATTCTCTCGGCCGAGACCCTGGATCGAATACGATATTACACGGAAACAGAAAAATGAAAAGCCAGATAAACATACTACGCCAGCTACAGGAGCTGGTGTTGACGAGAGACGAACATTTCCAGACCGGCGACGGAAGCCATCTGGATCAGCTCAATGACTCGATATTCGAGCTGCAGGACAAGCTGCTGCCCCAGGCCGCGGGCCTATACGACAGGCTGTACAAGAAAAGCCACATCACGCTTGCCGCGATGTCCAACGGATGCTGCTCGGTCTGCGGCATGCAGGTGCCGATCGCCCAGGCGCAGCAAGTGAGGCTCGGGCAGCACCTCGTGACGTGCTCCAGCTGCGGACGCATCCTCTTCCTGGGCGATGCGGACGAGGCGCGCAACGTCGCCGAGAAGCCGGACCGCGACGACGAAAAGAGCGGCATTTCGCGTTTCAGCGCGGAGGAGCTCATGATTCCCCACATGAACGCCAAGACGCCCGCCGACGCAATCACGCAGCTCGCGAGGACGATGGAGAAGAACAAGTTCATAGCGAACGCCGACGCGCTTGTCACGGCGGCGCTCGACCGCGAAGGGGTCCTGTCCACTGCCATGGGCAACGAGCTCGCCTTCCCGCACGTTCGCGGAGTCGAGGGCGGAGCGCTCACGCTCGCTGTCGGCATATCGGACGAGCCGATAGACTGGGACGGAAAGCCCGTGAACGTCGTTATTCTCTCCGCGATTCCCGTCGCGGTCTCTGCGTTCTACCTCCGTCTCATGAGCGGGCTTATGCAGGCGCTTTCAAAGAACGACGCGCTCGCGACCCTGAAGTCCGCCGAAGACCAGGCCGCCCTCTGGAAGGCCCTCGTCAAGGTTACGCGCCACATGGTCAAGTAATGATCCTTCAAATGCTAGCGGTGGCGGCTCTCTTTGCCGCCGCCCCTGTGCAGCCGAGGGCCGCAGGCGCGAAGGCACACGTTGTCCAGCAGTCCCACCGCAAGTCGCCCTACGTCGGCGCGATTTCGGTGGACGCATCCAGCGGGCGGGTGCTTTTCGCCGATTCCGCCGACCGCGAGTGCTATCCGGCGTCGTGCACGAAGCTCATGACGGCCCGTCTGCTTCTAAAGGCGGTCCGAGAAGGCCGCGTCAAGCCGACGGAGCGCATAGCGCAGTCGCGGCTCGCCGCGTCCGTCGAGCCTTCCAAGCTCGACCTTGCGCCAGGCGAGACGGTTTCGGTTGCAGACGCGATGAAGGCGCTCATGCTGAAGAGCGCGAACGATGTCGCGATAGACATCGCCGAGCGCATCGGCGGGTCCGTCGAGGGGTTCGTCGCGATGATGAACGCCGAGGCGAAGAAGCTCGGCATGACGCGCACCGTCTTTGCGTCGCCCAACGGGCTACCCCCGCCTAAGGGCTCGAAGCGCGGGTTCGACAGGTCGACGGCGCGAGACCTCTCGCTGCTTGCGGCCGCCCTTATCCGCGAGCAGCCCGAGATCATACAGTTCACGCGCCTTGCGTCCGCCACCGTGCCAGGGAGGTGCGGGGTCCAGGTGCCGATGCAGAACCACAACAACTTCCTGTGGAAGCGCGGCGTCAAGATGGAAGGCGTGGACGGACTCAAGACCGGCTACATCGACGCGGGCGGAAGCTCGATAGTCCTCACCGGGACCAGGAACGGTAAGCGGGCGATCGTAGTCGTCGTCGGATCGCAGACGCGCAACGAGCGCGAGGTTGCCGCGGGCCGTCTAATGGACGACGCGCTCGACGCGATAGCGTGGTGAGGGCGCTTTTGGTATAATCTTAGAAAAGGAGCATAGACTTTCAATGGCAGAAAAAATCAGTTTCGAGGCGCCGCGCGGCATGAGGGACTTCTATCCCGCAGACATGGCCTGGCGCAACAAGGTGTTTGATGCGTTCCGCGCAGCGGGCGAGGCGGCGGGCTTTGAGCCCTACGACAGCTGCATAGTCGAAAGCTACGACCTCCTCGCGCGCAAGGCGGGCGAAGAGGTCGGGGACCAGATATACCACTTCTTCGACAAGTCCGAGCGCCACATCGCGCTTCGCGCCGAGATGACGCCCACGCTCGCGCGCATGGTCGCGGCGCGGCAGAAGGAGCTGTCGTTCCCCATCAAGTGGACGGCCATCGCGCAGTGCTTCCGCTACGAGCGCATGACGAAGGGTCGCAAGCGCGAGCACTACCAGTGGAATCTCGACATAATCGGCGAGGATTCCGTCCTTGCGGAAGTCGAGGTGATCGGCACTGCCGTTGACGCGCTTCGCCGGATGGGGCTTACGACTGACGACTTCAAGGTCCGCGTCTCGAGCCGACGCTTCCTCTCGCAGCTCCTCGCCGACAGCGGCATAGCCCCCGAGAAGCACGCGCAGGTCTTCCTCGCGCTCGACAAGCGCGGCAAGATGCCCGACTCCGAGATCGCGGCGATGCTGCGCGACGGCGGGCTGACCGAGCCCGAGGTCGAGGCGACGTTCCGCATAATGGAGACGAAGTCGTACGAAGGCTCGCCCGAGCTCGTCGAGCTCTTCCGCCTGGCGGAGGTCGCAGGCTTCGCGGACGCGCTCGTGTTCGACATAGGCGTCATTCGCGGCCTCAGCTACTACACGGGGATCGTCTTCGAGTGCTTCGACGCCAAGGGCGAGTTCCGCGCGATATTCGGCGGCGGACGCTACGACAACCTCCTCACGACGATTGGCGGCGAGCCGACGCCTGCCGTCGGGCTTGGCTTCGGCGATGTCGTCGTCACTGAGCTGCTGAAGTCGCGCCTCGGAGAGGACTCCGTCAGCAGGACCGGCGGAATCGCGGTCGGCTTCATGACGGATTCCGAGCGCGATGCCGCGCTTAGGCTGGCCTCGCGGCTCAGGCGCGAGGGCGAGTGCGTGAACCTTTCGCTCCGGAGCCAGAAGCCCAAGAAGTTCTTCTCGAAGGCCGGCGAGAGCGGAGCGCTCAAGGCCGTCTTCATCGGGCCGGACGACGTGTCCGCCGGAGTCGCGCGGATGAAGGACCTGGCGACACGACAGGAGACGGAACTGCCGTTATGAAGGTCGACAGCATCATACGGGAGATGGCGCTTCGGTTTCCCAAGATAAGATCGGGGCTTGACGTCGGATTTATGGATCCGGAGGTCTCCGAGCAGTTCCGTCGCGTCCGCGGCGGGGTTTGGATGACCGTTGACAAAGCCGACGAGCTCCCGTACGACGATGCACAGTTCGACGTGGTGGTCGCGAACGGCGAGGTCGTGTCGCAGGTGCTTGCGCGCGAGGCGAACCGGGTGCTGCGCCCCGAAGGCTGCCTTTTCTTCACCGTAAGCGAGAAGACCGGCAAGCAGCACGGCTACACGCCTGCGGAAATCTACAAGATGGTCCGCGAGGGATTCGACATCATCGCGCTCAAGCGTCCGAAATGGTGGTGTTTCGGGCTGTGCGGACGCACTATAACCGTCTGCGCGCGCAAAAAGGCCTGGCGCGAGCACAAGGGCTTCATCCGCGGGGGTTCGCTTCCGTTCACACCTTTCAGGAGCAGATCGTGAAAATGCGCTTTGCAATCATGCTTTCACTCGCGCTCGCCGCGCAGTGCGCCTTCGCAGGGGGCGCGGAGTCCATTCGCCAGCTTCTGAACTCGCGCGCAGCGGGTTCGGTCAGGACATACGAGGCCGCTGCGGCCGAAGTCGCAGCTGAAGCCGAGAAGGGGCATCCGCTCCAGCAGTTCATCATCGCGACGATTTCCCGCGACCACATGGCCCCGCCCGCCGCGCGCATTTCGGAGGAGAAGCGCGAGGAGTACTTCTCCGCTTCGCGCGACAAGATCAGGGCGCTGGCGGAGAAGAGGGGCAACTCGCTTGCATGGTATCTCCTCTCCCTCGAGTCGAACGACCGCAAGCTCCTGCGCAGGGCGGTCGAAGGCGAGAACGTGCAGGCGCTCAACGCATGGGGGACGCTTCAGCTGCGTGAAACGCTTTTGCGCCCCGGCATAGACACGAACGGCGTGTTCAAGATCATGGAGAAGGCGCGCGAGTGCTTCGAGAAGGCTGCGGCGCAGAAGGACTCCAACGGACTCTACAACCTCGGGATGTGCTTCCTCAACGGATATGGCTGCGCAGTCGACCAGGAGAAGGCGCTTGAGTACTTCAAGGCTGCCGCAAAGCTGGACCATCCCGAGGCGATCAACAACATCGGCGGATTCTACCGCGACGGAATCGTCGTCGAGAAGGACGATTTCCTCGCGACCCGCCAGTTCGCCAGAAGCGCGGAGATGGGCAACGCATACGGCGAGCTCAACTACGGTCTTGCTCTCCAGCGCGGCGAAGGCGTCGCGAAGGACGAGAAGCGCGCGGTAGAGCTCTTCAAGAGCGCTGCGCAGCAGGGCAACGCCGAGGCGATGAACGCCTACGGCATGTGCCTCTTCAACGGAACGGGCGCCGAGAAGGACGCAGTTGCCGCCGTCGCGTGGTATCGGCGCTCCGCTGCGCGCGGCTTTCCGCCCGCGATGGAGAACCTCGCCGTCTGCTACGAGGCAGGCGCCGGCGGTCTTGAGAAGAGCTTCGGCGAGGGCACTGTGTGGAAGATGCGCGCACGCGCGGCGAAAGGCGACCGCAACGCCGCGGTCTGGCTGTCGCAGAACGGCCACTCGCTGAGGTGACGCGAAGAACTGGAAAGGAGCGCTTCCGCAAATGGCTAGAATTTTGATGATTGGGGATGTCGTCGGCTCTCCGGGGCGGGCGATCCTCGTGCGCGAACTTCCCAAGATCAGGAAGGCGCACGACATTTCCGCCGTGGTCGTCAATGCGGAGAACGCGGCTGCTGGCTCCGGCATAACCGTGGCGCTCGCCAAGGATATCCTTGCAGCGGGAGCGGACGCAATAACGCTCGGCGACCATACGTGGGGACAGAAGGAGTTCGTCCCGCTGGCGGACGCGCTCCCACAGGTCGTGCGCCCCGCCAATTTCCCTGAAGGCTCGCCGGGAAGAGGCTGGTGCATGGTCACGCTTCCGACGATGCGCTTCGCCGTCGTCAACATACTCGGGCGCATCTTCATGCAGGGCGCGATAGACTGTCCGTTCCGCACGATGGACCGCATTCTCGCCGAGATTCCCAAGGATGTTCCCGTCTTCGTCGATTTCCACGCCGAGGCGACAAGCGAGAAGAAGACGATGGGGTTCTACCTCGACGGACGCGTCACCGCTGTCGTCGGGACGCATACGCACGTCCAGACGTCCGACGCGATGGTTCTTCCGAAGGGTTCCGCCTATCTGACCGACCTTGGCATGACCGGCCCCTACATCTCGTCCATAGGGCGCGACCTCAAGCCCGTCACGCGCAAGTTCATAACGGGCATCCCGGGCCGCTTCGAGGTGGCGAGCGGACCCTCCGTCCTGGAAGGCGCGATCGTAACCTACGACCCCGCTACAAGGCTCGCCACGGCGATCGAGACTTTCAGGGTGCAGGAGCCGTTATGACCCTTCTTGCCGCCAGTGTGTTTTCGGCGTTCTTCTCGAATCCGCTGCCGCTGGAAATGCCGCGCGCGGAGGCGTACCTTGTTTCAGACGGCGAGACGCAGAGGCTGGAGGACCGCTTCAACGTGCAGGACCTGTGGACGTCGCGCGCCGTCCTTGGGCGTTGGGAGGATGACGACGGACGATGCTTCACGGTCTCGCGGCTGGATGTCGTCCCTCCGCTTTTCACGGAGACGACTGTGATGCGGTCGGACTATGTCCCGAAGGAGGTCGCGATCGACAGGAAGAAGGACCTCCAGCTCCGCGACCAGTGCATCTGGCTTCTTTCCCCCGTAGAGGTGTCCGCCGAGCCGGAGGAGCCGCGCCAGCAGATACGCGGAATCAAGGACACGCTCTACTATGAAGGCACAAACGACGCGGCGGTCGTATGCGCGTTCCTTCCCGAGAAGTCCGACGACTGGTATCTCGCGACTTGGGAGCTGATCGACGGCGACGACCATGTCGCCATGCGTTCGACGTTCGAGGACGTGTTCCTCGCGGGCTGGGAGGATGCGAAGGCCGAGGGGCTCCGCTCCGAGATTGGTCATGTGTCGAAGTTCGTCGCGCAGAAGAAGCTCAAGGTGAAGCGCGCTGCTCCGCCACCGGGCGAGAGAGAGCTTCTTCGCGCAGATGCTAAGAACAGCGTGACGAACTACGTGCAGTGGCACGCGACGGACTCCGACGAGTTCGTTGTTCTGGACGACCTGCCGTCCGGCGAATCGTTTGTCAGCGTCCTTACGAACGACCTCAAGGTCATGCGCGCCAAGTACGCCGAATGCGTGCCGAGTCCGCTGGACGGCTCGAACGTCCTCTGCGTCGCGCGCATATTCCGCGACAGGGACGAATACCTTGACGCCGTTGGCGACGACATGAAGTGGACCGCCGCCCACTGGAACCCGAATCGGCGCGAACTCGTCGCCTACCTGCCAGAAGGCGGCTCGAAGGACCTGCTGAAGACGATACGGCACGAGGCCTTCCACCAGTACCTCTCTTATGCGGCGTCCATGATTTCCTCCTCGCCGTGGTTCAACGAGGGCTACGCGCAGTATTTCGAGGACGAGGAGTCCGATTCCTGGGAACTGGGCGAGGATGCGCAGCTTGATTTCGATGCGCTTGCGGAGATGATTCCCGCTCTGATGCAGATGGACTACGATGCGTTCTACGCGGGGACCGACCGCGAGCGGAGGCTGAAGTACCGCCTTGCCTGGTCGATGGCGTTTTTCCTTGAGAAGGGCGCGCCAAGCATCAGGTTCGAGCCGTTCAAGGACTTCAAGGCGGACTATGTAAAGGCGCTTTTGAAGTACCGCGACATGCGCAAGGCGACTGCGGCGGCCTTCGGGTCGTCCGAACGGCTTGAGCTTTTTGTCGCGGAATGGACGAAGTTCTGGAAAAAACGCTCTTTTGGAAAGACATGGACGTAAAAATCGAAGAGTCGTGGAAGCGCGAGCTGGGGCCGGAGTTCGAAAGCGAATACTTCCGGTCGCTGGCGGACTTTGTGCGCGACGCGTACAGACGGGGCGTATGCTATCCGCCGGGGCGCTTCATTTTCGAGGCGTTCAACCGCACGCCGTTCGACAAGGTCAAGGTAGTCGTCATAGGCCAGGACCCGTACCACGGGCCGAACCAGGCCCACGGGCTGTGCTTTTCGGTGATGAGGCCCACTCCGCCTCCGCCGTCCCTCGTCAACATCTACAAGGAGCTGGAGCAGGAGTACGGCGTCAAGATCCCGCTTTCCTCGGGCGACCTTTCGTCATGGGCGGACCAGGGGGTGCTGCTGCTGAACAGCACGCTGACCGTTGCAGAGCATGCTCCGATGTCCCACCACGGGCGGGGCTGGGAGCGCTTCACCGACGCCGTTGTCGCGGCCTTGAACGCAAGGCGCGAGAACCTTGTCTTCATGCTGTGGGGTTCGCCGGCGGGACGGAAGGGCGTCGGGATAGACCGCTCGCGCCATCTTGTTCTGACCGCGCCGCACCCCTCGCCTCTCTCGGCGTACCGCGGTTTTTTCGGATGCGGGCATTTCAAGTCCGCGAACGATTACCTGTCCGCGCACGGAAAGACGCCCGTCGACTGGCTGTCCGTCGCCGCCGCATCGCATACATAAACACATAAACACTTCGCCTTTGCCCTTATAGGGGTGAATGTGATATAATTACATACATGACAATTAGAAAGACATTTGCGGCATTGCTGGTCATTGCGGCGGGAGCCTCCGCGTGGGCCGCCTCTGGCGCGGCCGGCATGCCCAGTTCGTCCACCCGCTACGCGACGGACGCATACCCTGGCTTTGACCGCGAGGAGACCATCATCGCGACCGAGAAGAAGGAGCCGCGCTGGTTCGGCTGGATAAACGGTCCGAAGATGGACAACGCCCCCGAACAGCTTCAGTGGGCCGACGAGTGCCTCGCGGAGGGGTCGGTTCGCGCGGCGTGCAAGGCGTATGACGCGCTTGTGCGCGAATGGCCCAGCACCCCCGAGGCCCCTGTCGCGCAGCGCAAGCTCGCCGACATGTACTGGGACGTCTACCGCGACTACGAGACCGCCTTCGAGGAGTACAAGTACCTGCTTGACTTCTATTCGGCCCAGTGTGACTACGACGTCATGGCCGAGCGCCTGTACGAAGCCGCAAAGATGATGCGCCTGGAGGGCAAGACACTCTTCTTCTTCCGCTTTGCGAACACGGTCGACGTGCGGCGCGCGTTCGAGGCCGTGGTCCTTCGCGCGCCCGGCGCGAAGTTTGCGCCAGAGGCGATGCTTGCCGTCGCGGAGCTCCGCGAGGACGCAGGCGAATGGGACAAGGCGGTGGCGGTGTATGAAAACCTTCGCAACATCCATGCCGGCACGCCGGAGGCCCGCATCGCCATTGTGCGCGAGGCGCGCGTTAGGATGACGCTCCTGCGCGAGCACGGCTACAACAGGCAGCGCTGCCAGGACACGATCGACTACATCAAGCTCGCGCTCCAGACCCCGGGCGTAGACATGTCCGAGCGCAAGGAGCTCGAGGCCAGCCTCAAGGAGGCGACGCTCCAGGTAGAGGCGGAGGCGTTCAGGTCCGCGAAGTTCTACGATTCGCGCACGAGGACGCGCCGCAGCGCGATCAACGCATACGAGGATTTTCTCAAGAAGTATCCTGCAAGCGCATATGCCGACGAGGCGCTCGCCAGGCTGAACGAACTCAAGTCGGAAAGCGAGGACGGACGATGAATGCGAGGGTTCTTGTGCGCGCCGCGCTCTGCGCAGCGCTTGTCGCAGCTGCGGGCTGCGCCGGTTATTCGTGGAAAAGCGCGGTTCCGGAGGAAATGCGGTCGGTGGCGGTTCCGGTGTTCCGCAACGAGTCCAATGTGACGGGGCTGGGCGTAGAGGTCGCGAAGCAGGTCAGGCGCGAGTTCCAGCGCGAGGGCACGTTCCGCCTTGCGGACATCGCTGACTGCGCCGTCGAGGTGCAGGGCGTGGTAAAGTCGTCCACCCACAAGACCCTGGCATACGACAGGTCGGTCTCCGAGCGCATGCGCGAGTACGAGCTGCGCGCGGTCGCGGAAGTTAGCTTCATCGACAAGAAGTCCGGCAAGGTTGTCGTCGACAACAGGCGCTACCGCGCTAGGACTACGTTCCTCGCAGGCGACGACGTGCTGACGGGAGAGCGCGACGCGAAAGGGCGCCTCGCGGAGGAGCTGGCGCGCCAGATAGTCGACGACGTGCTGAACTGCAAGTGGTGAATTTCCAAGGAGTCCAATCATGAACGAAGTACATGCCGTAATCGAACTCAAGATAACACCCCAGCGTGACTGCGGTTTCGGGCGCATCGCCGAACGCGTCTCGAAGTACGAGCAGGTGGAAGCGTGCTTCCTCATGTCCGGCGCGTACGACCTCCTGGTGTTCGTGAAGGGCGACAGCCTGCAGGACGTGGCGCAGTTCGTCGCGCAGGACCTCTCGACGATCGAGGGCGTACTTTCGACGGCAACGCACTTCATGCTGAAGACGTACAAGGCGCCAGGCATGCTTGGACCGGACGGATCGGACGACAGGCTCGCCGTCACGCCCTGAGACGCTTGAACAATCGTAAACATCATTATTTCAAAGGAGACACTATGGCGGTAGATCTTGCACAGAAGGCACAGAACTTTACGAATCGCGGACGCCAGGCTCTTGAGTCGGGGCGCTACGAACTAGCTGTCGACATGCTGATGGAGGCTGTTGCCGCTGCCCCTGACGTGCTCGAGACGCGCAAGCTCCTCCGCGCTGCGCAGATTGCCAACTTCCGCAAGAACGGCAAGACCGGATTCGGCGCGAAGCTCGGCTACAAGATGGCGCAGATGAAGATCAACGGCCTCATCAAGAAGGGTCAGGCGAAGGAGGCGATGGCTGAGGCGGAGAACCTCCTCAAGCAGAACCCGCTCGACGCGGACAACATCGAGGTCGCCGTCAAGGCCGCCGAAGCTGCTGGAATGACGGACCACGCGGCGATCTCCGTCGAGGCCGCCTACGAGTGCAGCAACAAGGATCCGGCCCTTCTTGAGCGTGTCGCAACGTACTATTCGATGGCCAAGCGCTACGACAAGGCGCGCGACGCATACCAGAAGCTCGCCGAGATCAAGCCCGGCGACCAGCGCGTCCAGCAGCTGCTCAAGAACACCGAGGCGCAGGCCACGATGAACGCGGGCTGGGAGCAGACGGCCGGCAAGAAGGGCGGCTTCCAGAACCTCATCGCCAACAAGGAGCAGGCCAAGAAGCTCGACCAGGCGAACAAGGCCGTCATCACAGGCGACGACGCGGAGTCCCTCATTCAGGAAAAGCTCCAGCAGATTGCGAAGGAGCCGAAGAACATGAACGCCCGCCGCGCGCTTGCACGCCTATATATGCAGAACAAGCGCTACGAGGAGGCGGTCAACTGCCTTGCCGAGGCGATTGAGACGGCCGGCACGATGGACCCCGAACTCGACCGCATGCTCTCGCAGGCGCGCATCCAGTACTACGACCAGGTGATCGAGCAGTACCGCCAGGCTGGAGACGAGGCGAGCGCCGAGCAGATCGAGGGCGAGAAGAACCAGTTCGTGTTCGACGACCTCGCGCAGCGCGTCGAGCGCTACCCGAACGACCTCCACCTTCGCTACGAGCTTGGCCTGCAGTACTACACATACGGCTACTACGACGAGGCGCTCGAGCATCTCCAGCTCGCGCAGAAGTCCCCGAAGGACCGCCTCTGGGCGCTGTACTACCTCGCCATGTGCTTCCTCGCAAAGGATCAGGTCGACATGGGCGTCATGCAGCTCGAGACCGCGCGCGACCAGATACCGACGATGGACGACCTCAAGAAGAAAGTCGTCTACCAGCTCGGACTCTGCGCCGAGTCGCAGGGCGACCTTGAGAAGGCCTACCAGTACTACAAGGACGTCTATTCGACCGATGTCGGCTTTGAGGACCTCTCAGAGCGCATGCTCGCGGTTTCGCAGGCGCTGAAGGCTAAGAATTCCTAAATGCCCCCCTTGTGCGACAGGCGGATATTTGGTATACTATCTGCCTGTTGACTCATTGGCCCCATCGTCTATCGGCTAGGACACGAGCTTTTCATGCTTGGTAGAGGAGTTCGACTCTCCTTGGGGCTGCCAACACACAAACCCCCTCGATATAAATGACAGAACGCGAAGCGTACATCGCATTCAACCTGACGGAAAACATCGGTTTCGCAGGCGTATCAAATCTTGTTTCTGAATATGGGTCGGTAGTCTCCGCCTGGGAGGCGTACCCCAAGAAGCTTGCCCGCTCTGGCGACAGGAACGTCGACTGGGAGGCAGAGCTTGCGCTTGCGGCGCGCTATGGGGTCCAGATACTGACCCCCGTTGACGACGACTACCCGAAGCGCCTTCTAGATGCGCCCGGCAGGCCGCTTGCGCTTTACGTGAAGGGCGACGCCAAGGCGCTTTCCAAGCCGTCGATCGCAATTGTCGGCACGCGCCGCGCCACGCCGTATGGAAAGGACCAGGCGTACAGGTTCGGGCGCGACCTCGCGGCTGCGGGATGGTGCGTCCTCTCGGGGCTCGCCCTCGGCATAGACGCGGAGTCTCACCGCGGCGCACTTGACGCGAAGGGAGTGACGGTAGGGATAATCGGATCGGGCCTAGACAGGTTCTATCCCGAGGAGAACCGCGACCTCGCGCGTGAAATCGTCAGGAATGGAGGAGCCGTCGTAAGCGAGTTCCCGTTTGGACGTCCGCCGGATACGCAGACGTTCCCTCAGCGCAACCATGTCGTAGCAGCGCTATCAAGCGGAGTGCTTGCGATAGAGTCCCCCGTCAAGAGCGGAACGCTCATAACCGTCGGCTTTGCGGCGGACCTCGGGCGCCCCGTGATGGCGCTTCCGGGCAGGGTCGACAGCCGCAGCAGCGCCGGATGCCTCAACTTGATTCGTGACGGAGCGCGAATGGTGAGGTGTCCAGACGACGTAATCGAAGAGCTCAGCGACTTGTTCTCAACGGTCAAGCCGGGTGAAAGCGGGGGCAATGCGGGCCCTGTCCCAGGCAAGACCGCGAAAGGCGGACGCAAAACGTCGTTCGCCGCAACCCAGTGCGAGCTTAGGCTTGAAGCGCCGCCGACGCCAGTGTTCTCAATCGAGGAGGCGATGGTCATGCGCGAGGTGGACAACGAGGGCGTATCCATTGACAGGCTTGTCGAGCTGACAGGACTCGATGCGTCGAAAGTAAACTCTGTCGTGATGGCTCTGCGGCTGAAGGGGCGACTGCGCTTTCTGCCAGGCAACAGGGTCGCAACGCCAAGGCAATAGCGTATGAACAGGATTTTGTTTGAGCAGTCCGAAATAGTGGACGGCATTGCCACGTTCGGGGGCGAGAGGGCGGAGCATGTTCTTGACGTTCTCCACGGCGAGGTAGGGCAGGTGTTGAAGACAGGCGTCGTCGACGGGCTCATAGGCACATCGGAAATCGTCTCCATATGTCGCGACGAGGCCACAGGCGAACGCATCGTTTCGGCAAAGGTTGACCATAGGTTCGAGAGTCTTCGCCCTTGGGTTGACCTCATCCTCGCGCCGCCTCGCCCGCGCGTCCTGAAGCGTCTTCTGCCGCAGCTGACCGCGATGGGGGTCGGGCGCATCGTCCTTGTCGGTGCACGGAAGGTCGAGAAGGACTTCTGGGGCGCGACGCTGCTCAAGCCGGAGATATACCGTCCTCTCCTTGTCGAGGGGCTCATGCAGTCCGGTACGTCGATTCTGCCCGAAATTGTCCTTAAGCGCGGCTTCAGGCGTTTTCTTTCGGATGACCTTGACGTGATGTTTCCGTCGCGACGCAGGGTAGTCGCGCATCCATACGGCGCCGAGGGTGCGCCGAGTCAGGCGGACGGCGAGCCCGAGGGGCGGCTTCTTCTGTCCGTCGGGCCCGAGGGCGGCTGGACGGACGAGGAGGTTGCCCTCCTGGAGTCGCACGGTTTTTCCCGCTATTCGCTTGGCGGACGAATTCTCCGCACGGACACTGCGTTAATAGCACTTCTCGCACGTCTATCCCCCACGGCGAGCGGATTTATGGTATAATAGTAGGCAATCAAACAAATAACCCTACAGGAGGAAACTCTAATGGCTCACAAGATTGACGAGACCAAGTGCGTTGCATGCGGTTGCTGCAAGGACGCCTGCCCTGTCGAAGCGATTTCCGAGGGCGCGGCCTACTCGATCAACCCCGACGTTTGCGTCGACTGCGGTTCGTGCGCAGCGGCCTGCCCCAACGAAGCTATCTCCCCGGCGTGATAGACTTCATTGAGGAAACGTTGCTGCTGCTTCCCTTCCTTTTTGTGACATACCTTGTCCTTGAGGCGGTGGAGGCGCATGCTGGAAGCGCGCTTGGGAAGTTTCTCGAGCGCGCTCGTTCTGTTGGTCCCCTGGCCGGTGCGCTTGCAGGCGCGATTCCCCAGTGCGGGGTCTCGGCTGCCGCGGCTTCCTTCTACGCAGGCGGCGTTATTTCGGTCGGCGCGCTTATTGCTGTGTTTCTTTCGACGTCCGACGAGCTTTTGCCGGTCCTTGTCTCGAACCACGCCCCTGCGCAGTTCATGGCCAAGATCGTCGCAATAAAGGTCATTGCGGCCATAGCGGTCGGGTTCTCTGCGAATGCCGTTCTTTCCTTTGCTCGGCACATTCGCCGCGATGTATCCGTCAGCGAGCTCTGCGAGCACAGTCACTGCCACTGCTCCGCCTCGAAGGGGATAGTCGTCCCCGCGCTGATACACACCCTCGAGATTTTTCTTTTCATAGCGGTCATATCCGGCGCGATAGAGCTGTGCATGCACTATTTCGGCGAGGATTCGCTCAAGACGTTGATGCTCACAAAGCCGTTTTTCGGCGAAGTCGTTGCAGGTGCCCTTGGTCTCATCCCCAACTGCGCGGTTTCGGTCGCCGGTGCGGAGCTTTACTGCAAGGGCGCAATGAGCGCAGGCGCGCTTATGGCGAGCTCGTTCACCGGCTCGGGGCTTGGGCTGCTCGTGCTTTTCAGGACAAACCGCAACCTGAAGGAGAACCTTTTCATATTGGCATCGGTCTACGTCACAGGGGTCTGCCTCGGCTGGCTGACCGGCCATCTCTTCTGAAACGACGTCTTAGGAGCTCGCAATGCTAAAGAAGCTCGAAAGCCTTCTCAATTCACCGTCCAGAACCGGGCGCGCGGCAAACTGGTGCGCAAAGGTGGTAAAGGGATTCCTGGACAACAACTGCTCAATGCACGCAGCCGGGCTTACGTACTTCTCCCTGCTGGCCATTGTGCCGATCCTCTGCATCCTGCTGCTTGCCGCGAAGACCCTCAACGCCGACGAATACATCAGGACGTTCATCAACGGGCAGATCGACTCGGCGATAACGTCCATCGAGGCCGGTCAGGACGACGACCTTGCGGCCGTTGCGGTCAAGGACGAGGAGGGACGCGAGGCGCGAAAGGCAGTGGCGCAGGACCTAGGGCGCGAGGCGAGGGAGATATCGGACAAGCTCTTCGAGCGCATAGAGAGCTTTGACGTCGGGACTCTGGGCTGGATCGGATTCGTGATGCTGCTCTGGACTGTCATTTCGTCGATAGGCATGATCGAGGTCAGCTTCAACGAGATATGGTCCGTCCCGAAGTCGCGTCCCATCTGGAACAGGGCGTGGCTCTACCTTTCCGTAGTCGCTGTTGTGGCCGTCTTCGGGGCGCTCGCGGTGTCCGTCCCGATCCTGAACGTCCTCAAGAACATAATCGTCGCCACGCTCGGCGCGACGCGCCTTACGGACTGGGCGTCTGCGGGTCTGATATGGTTCTTCGATTCGTGGATATTCCGCAACCTCGTGACGCTGCTGTTTTCGTCGCTGACGTTCGCCTTCATCTTCGACGTCATGCCGAACTGCAAGGTCCGGTTCAAGAGCGCGTTCAAGGGCGGCCTCATAACGGCCGTTATATTCGGCTGCTGGCTCAAGATCTGCGCCGTGGCGCAGGTGGGAGTCGCGAAGTCGTCCGCGCTCTACGGCTCGTTCGCGTTCCTTCCGATAGTCCTTGCCTGGCTTTACATGAGCTGGCAGATCGTGCTTCTCGGGGCCAACATGGTTCGCGCCTTCGATGCCGATCTGCCTTCTCGCTGCGACGCCTGAATCACTCCGTCACGAGGATTCCGTGCGAGCCGTCAAGCGGCTCGAAGCCCGACATCTGCGGGATGCTGCACCCGAGGAACCGCACGTCGCGCGCTATGACCGCCGCGCGCCCGTCGTTCCCCTGCATCCACACCCAGTCCTGACCCTCGATCTTTAGGTTCCTGAAGAGCAGGTTGTCCAGCATGTCGGAGAAGTATGAGTGGACGAGCGAGCCAGCCGAGGTTCTGACCGTGACGTTGATGAAGGCGCTGTCGCGCATGCGTATGCCGGAGATGGCGCGCGCCTTGCAGTCGAGGCACGAGACATTGTAGAGGATGACGCCGTGTATCCAGTTCGGCGCAAACGCGGTGCCGCGGTAGAAGTCCGCCTCCTGGCTTGTCTCGCCCGCGTCGATGTCGATCGCGCGGCATGCGACGATGAGCCTGTCCGAGCCGAAGAAGGCATTGCCTGCGAGGCTCTTGAGGACATGCCCGCGGATGAGCTCGGCATCAGGCCCTTTGGTCATTGCGCTCGTCTCGCCGCCCGTCACGAAGGCGCGCAGCTTGTTTCCGAACGGCTCGGTCTCGCCGGACCAGCGGCCCTGCCTGTTGTACATCTTGCAGCCGTCGAACCATCCCATCGTGCTGCCGCCCTCGCCCATGATGATCTTGCCGAATCCTTCGGAGATGTCGCAGTAGAGCTCGACGAGGTGGAAGCGCAGCTTTTCAGTGCCGGTGCGTCCGCCCTTGATCTTGATCTCGGAGCGGCGGTGGCCTGGGGCGGGCTGGACGGTTGTCCAGAACTTGCGCTCTGTGCCGCCGCCAAGCATCTTTGCGGAGTACTCGCCTGGCATCAGATACAGCGTGCCGCCGTCGCCCGCAAGGGCAATGCCGCGCTTGATGGACTGAACCGGCGACTGCTTGGTGCCGTCGGAGAACTCGTTGCCGTTCGTGGAATCGACCCAGACGACCTTCTGAGAGCCCTGGGTCTTCTTGTTGTTGACGTACAGCTGCAGGTACGGCAGCCGGGTGGGCGGCTCGCCTTCCGTCGTCACCGTGGCGGATATGGCGATCGGTCCGTCCTCGTAGCGCGACGTCTCAAGCGGCAGGACGTATTCGTATACGCCGACCCTGTCGTTCATCGTGGGCTTGTCGGCGGTGTATGTGTCCCGCCCGTTTATGGTGAACTCGACCTGTACGCCTTTTTCATGGAACGCCACGACGCCCATTTTGAACTGACCGGCGACGCGCTGGTACGGAACGACGTCCCAGCGGGCGACCGGCCTTGCCGCGAATGCGGTTATCGTCGAACTTGCAATTGCCGCCGTAGCCAGCAGCTTCATCATGACTGTCTTCTTCATTGTCTGTTCTGTGTTTTTTGCCTTTTTTCGTCTGGAAGGATGATGTCCGCCTTACGCGAGCCCCTGCTGCCGCAGCAGTGCGGCCGAATTCGGCTTGCGTCCGCGGAACTTCACGAATACGTCGTAGGCGGACATCGATCCGCCGAGCGCAAGGATGGTCTCGCGGTACGCAGCACCAGTCCTCCTCACTGCCTCGTCGTCGGAAAGCCCGGCGTCTTCGAAAGCTCCGTAGCAGTCGCCGCTCATGACCTCCGACCACTTGTAGCCGTAGTACCCAGCCGCATATCCGCCCGCAAATATGTGCGTGAAGGAGTTGAGGAAGATGTCGCCTTCCACGACGGACGCGCCGAAGTGGGCGAATTCCTCCTCCTTGACGGCGTTGGCCTCGCCCTTGAAGTCCTTCGAATGTATCCTCATGTCGATCTTGGAGAAGCTCATCTGGCGGCGGCACATGCTCGCCGCGCGGAAGTTCTTCGCGGCCTTGACCTTGGCCTTGAGCTCTTCGGGAACCGATATGCCCGTCCTGTCGTCGAGGCACCAGTTCTCCATGAACTGCGAGGCGATCTCGACCGCATCCCACTCTACGAGGTTGATTCCCGCCGCATCCTCATCCTCGACGCGGGTGAGCATGCACTGGAGGGCGTGTCCGAACTCGTGGAAAAGCGTCTCCACGTCGCGCATCAGCAGATACGTCCTGCCATCCGCGTCCTTTGGCTTGAGGTTGAGGACCAGCAGGGCGAGCGGCGTGGTGCCGCGCCTCTCGTCGCGGTTCTCGAACTCGTTCATCCACGCGCCGCCGTTCTTGAGTCCGTTGCGGACATACGGGTCCAGGTAGAAGTTCGCGACGGTCTTTCCGTCCTCCACGACTTCGAAGAACCTCACGTCGGGGTGCCATACCTCCGGCTTCACCTCGCCCGTGACTTCGTTGACGTCGATTCCGAAGAGGAACTTCGCCATGCGGAAGAGCCCATTCAGCACATCCGCGAACTCGAAGTGGCGCTTGAGCTCCTCCTCGCTGTAGTCGTATTTTCGCGTCCTCAGCTTCTCGGCGAGGAAAGCGCGGTCCCACGGCTCGACCTTCGATATCTGGGGGTCCACCTCCTTCGCGATGCCCTCCAGCTCGCGGTCCTCCTCGTCCGCCTTGTCGGCGGTCGCCCTGTCCATCTCGTCTATGAGCGAGTAGACGGACTCCACGTCCGGCGCGCACTTCGTCGCGAGGGAGTAGTGGGCGTAGTCCTCGAACCCCAGCAGTTTGGCGAGCTCGGCGCGGAGCTTTAGTATCTCGGCTATGCGGACCGTGTTTTCGGGAGCCCTCAGGGAGCGCGCGCGCAAAAGGCGCTCGCGCACCTCGCGGTCCGCGCACGTCTTCATCGTCTCAGGAAAGTGAGCGTCGTCGATCGTGTACGCAACGCCGTCCTTCTCGTACGAAAACGCCTTCGTAGCGTCGATGACGCAGTCGCTGAAGTCCGTCGCAAGCTGCGCAAGGCGCTCGGATATCTCGTTGAAGCGCGCCTTGGCGTCGCCTTCCAGCGCAACGCCCGCAAGCTCGGCGGACTGTATGCGCTTCTCGACGATGCGCTTCTGCACGGGGCTGAGCCCGCCGGCCGAAAGAGTGCGGCGCAGCGCGTCGAAAATCGCGCGCGACTGCTCGACGCGCAGTCCGAACGCGACTACGCGGGGCGTGAAGTCGGCCTTCACCTTGCGCCACTCGGTCGAGTTCATGACGGACAGCATGTGCTCCAGGCGCGACCACGTGCGGAAAAGCGGACGCACTGCGTCGTTGAGCGCGCAGACGACGCCATTGTAGTCGGAGGCCCCGGACTTCTCGACTGCCGAAACGGCCGATTCGGCTTCGTCCAGCAGGCGCGGCAGATCTGCCGCGACCGCGTCCGGGGTCACTTTGCTCCACTGGGGAAACTGCGTGTTAGTAGTCATTTCGCATCCTTTCTGCACGGTGATATGGGCGTTTGCACGTAGGACGGCGCATCACTGCCCTGTTAAGGGAATATTATACCATATCCTCGTACTTCAGTTGGAGCTCATGATTGCGGTTTGCGGTTCTACGGGAATTTTTGCTATAATTTCCAGCATGAAAACAATTTCAACGCAGGAATCCAAGTAGACAGGAGGGCTCAGTGGGCTGGATAGGCGCGAGCGTAGGCGGTTTATTGGGAGGACGCCGGGGTAGCATCCTCGGCGCCATAATCGGTGCCGTGATAGGAAGCTGGATCGAGAACAGGGTTCGCGCAGGGGCGAAGCCCGCAGGCAGGGGCGCGAGGCGGCAGGCCAGCGAGTCGGAGCTTGTGGTGCTTGGCGCGATTGCCGCGATGATGTCGAAGATGGCGAAGGCCGACGGACTCATTACGTCCGACGAAATTCAATACTGTGAAAAGGCGTTCGAAAGGCTCGGTCTCAAGGGCGAGAAGCGCGAGTACTGCATCCGCGTGTTCCGACAGGCGAAGGACGATTCGCACACGATCTACGAGTATGCCGACTCCTTCGCCGACACGCATCCTTCGCAGAGCGTCCGCGACATCGTGTACGACATACTGTGGGACGTCGCATGCGCAGACGGTACTGTGTCGCCCGAGGAGCTGCAGATACTGCGGTTCATCACCGTAAACCTGCGGGTGCCGTCCATGCAGTTTGTGTGGCAGAGCACGCGACGTGGAGTGGGCGGTCGGCGCGGCGGATCCGGCAGTCGTGACGAATCGCGGCGCTCATCGTCCTATTCCGCTCCAGGCGCGCCGGATCCCTACGAGATACTGGGCGTCAGCCGCAGCGCAAGCGACGAGGAGGTAAGGAAGGCTTTCCGCGAGAAGGCGAAGGCGCTTCACCCCGACATGCTCCGCTCCCAGGGCCTTTCAGAAGAGCTCATGGGAAAGGCCAACGAGCAGATGGCGATGGTCAACGAGGCCTGGTCCGAGATCAAGCGCTCCCGCGGCATGCGATAGCCGGTGGCGTAATCAGTTTTTGAACCGATGGTGAAATCTTTAAGTTTTGCAGCACCTGATGCAAAATGGTCTTATGCACTGAAAGAATAATCAACCATGATCAAGATAATCCAAGGCGACATTACGACATTGGCGGTGGATGCCATAGTCAACGCGGCGAACCAGGTGATGCTGGGAGGAGGCGGTGTAGATGGCGCGATTCATGACGCCGCCGGGCCGGAGCTTTACAAGGCGTGTCTCAAGGTGCCGGAGGTGAGGCCGGGCGTTCGCTGCCCGACGGGCGAGGCGCGTATCACGCCGGGCTTCAAGCTGTCCGCGAAGTACGTCATACACACCGTCGGACCGGTTTATCGCGACGGACAACACGGAGAGCCAGAGAAGCTCGCGGCCTGCTACCGCAACTCTCTCGCCCTCGCGGCGGAGAACGGTTGCAAGTCGATTGCCATCCCCTGTATCTCGACAGGCATCTACGGCTATCCGATTGAAGACGCCGCGAAGATCGCCGTGCGGGAGGTGAAGGGATTTTTAGCCGCAAAGAACGCAAATGACGCAAAGGGGGAGGGCCGCGCTCCGTCGCGGCCTCAGATGGAAGTAATCTTCTGCTGCTTTTCGGAGCGGGATGCAGCGGTGTACGAACAGCTTTTGTCCTGCGGCGATCCAGTGGTGTAGGTAGCGGCTGTTCATTTGTTGAGCAGCTTGTAAAATTTTGAGCGGTGGAAGGCGTGGGAGGCGCTTTTCGTCGCTTGATTTTGCGTTGGCACGGATATTGCTGATGTAGTGGCGTATGAAAAACAAGATGAAAGAAATGATGGACGAGGAACAGGGGTGTTTCTTCGGGTTCCCAAAGGGTCGTTACACGGAAGTGCTCACGGAGCTTGCCCGCACAAAGGTGAATTCATGCTGCACAAGCTCGATTCCACTCGCAGAGTTCTGGCAGCCAGCGAACCTGGCGGCAATCAAGAGTCTGCTTGAAAAGGCAATCCCGGGATTCTGTCCTGAGTCTAACCTGAAGTACTTCGAGTTCCCGACGGAGGCAATGTGGAACGGAAAGAGGATCGGCAATCCGTCAATGACTGACATCATGATCCTCGACTCGGATCTCCAGGTGGCGATCGAGGGCAAGATGACGGAGTACGTGCGCTACAGGGAGAAGACGATTATAGACTGGCTCAACGAGTCGGAGCGGGCAAAGGACGTGACGCTTCGGCGCCATGTGCTGAGGGCGTGGATCAACTATATCCATGCGGCGGACTGCACGGACATAGCCGACTACGGCGAGTTCTTTAGGGACTGCAAGGACGTCGCGTACCAGTTTCTCCATCGTACGGCGTCCGCCTGCAACAAGGCGGGGATCAAGAACGGGACGATCCCTGTTCTCGTCTACCAGCTGTTCTTCGATGCGAACGACGGTGAACACATCGCAAAGATGGAGGAGTTCAAAGCAGAGCTTCGCCGCTGGGCCTCGCTCCTCAAGCTCCGGAACATGAAGTTCATCATCCTCTCTGTGCCGGTAACGAACATGCGAGAGGTGCGGGAGCGATTCGGCTCCATGCGCGGCGAGTTGTTCAATCTCATGCAGCGCGAGACGATCTACAAGTTCGAATTCGACGGAATTGCCGTCGAGACCGTGCTTGACGCGGAGATGCCCAAGGGAAAGGAGGGTCGCTGACATGAATGGCTATGTTCCCCTTGACGTCCGCTCGTCGTATTCTATTGGCGATTCCATCTGCCGGATACCACGCCTCGTCCGCAGGGCGCGCGAGATGGGGATCCCTGCGCTTGCTCTCACAGACCGAAACTTCATGTTCGGAGCGGTCGAGTTTCATGAGGCGTGTCGTTCGCAGCGTACAAGCGTCTATTGGGGTTTGCCGCCCATCAAGCCGATAATCGGACGATCCGTCGCGGCGACGATGAATGAAAAGCATTATGTCATACGCCTTTATGCAAAGAACAAGATCGGCTACCGCAATCTTGTCCGTATCTCGTCTGCTGAAGTGCAGCCGCAAGGTGCCAAAGACCGATTCATAGCATTCTCAGACATCGAGAAATGGCGCGAAGGTCTTATATGCATGGCGAGCGACATGGGGCCGGATTTCGTGGACAAGTGCTTACGTGTGTTTGGCGACGATTTCGCTTTCATGGCGGAAAATGATGACTTCGATTGTTCGGCTTGGCCGTCAGTCATGGTCTGCGCGGCAAATCCTGTGAGGTTCCTTGAAAAAGAAGATGCCGATGCGTTTGACGCCTATTGCGCCATCTTCGACTACAGAAAATTGGCTGATACCGGGCGCAGACATTGCAAAGGGACTGAATGCCTGCTGTCGAGAGAAGAGATGTCTGTGCGGTTCTCGAAGCATCCAGAATGGATCGAGAACACGGTCAAGCTTGCAGCGCGAATCGAAGATTACGAGATATGCGAAGCGCCTGATGTCGTTGAATTCCCGATTCCGCAGGGCGGCAGTAACGAGGCGGACTACCTCGCCTCGCTCGCATATGAGGGTATGAAGAAGCGTTGGGGCGAACCGACGCCGCCGGAAATCGTAGAGCGGATCGACTTCGAGTTGCATGTCATCAAGACGATGGGGTTCCCAAGTTACTTCCTTATCGTCCACGACTACGTGGAGGCGGCACGGCGAATGGGCGTGTGGGTCGGCCCTGCACGCGGTTCTGCGACCGGTTCGGCTGTTGCGTATGCACTTGGAATAACCTCCGTAGACCCGATTAAGCACAAGCTCCTCTTTGAACGTTTCCTCAATCCCGACAGAATCTCAATGCCGGACATTGACATTGATTTTGAGGATGCTGGGCGTGGGAAGGTTATCAAATATCTTTGCGATAAATACGGGAGCGACCACGTTGCCCACATCGTCACTTTTGGGCAAATGGCACCACGGAGTGCGATAAAGGACGTGGCACGTGTGTTGGAAATGCCGGTGCGGGAGGCCAACCGATTGGCTTGTCATGTTCCTAATGTTCCCAAGGTCACATTCAAACAGTCGTTGTCAGAATCGAAAGAACTGCGTAATGCATACGAACAGGGCACACCATTGGAGAAGAAGATTCTCCGCATAGCCGAGAAGCTTGAAGGATGCGTCAGGCAGCCTGGTGTTCACGCCTGCGGCAT
>SUWC01000036.1 GCA_015061665.1 Lentisphaerota bacterium | reverse complement strand
CACGACCGCCCGGATTGGGCGCTGATCGCTGGTTGTTGGCTGCTGAAACACTTCCAACGCATCAAAAATTCGTTCTACACCGCGTCAGCGGGGAGAAGGAATTTTTGATGCGTTGGCCGTAGCGCCCATGCGGCCATAGAAGCGGCGAATATGCTATACTATAGACCATATATGGCGAACAAAAGGCAGAAGGCCCCAAGGTGGGAGGAAACGACGCCGATTCGCGTTTTCGACGCGGATCCGGCCGACATCGTGCGCCATAGCCGCAAATTCGACCTGATCTTCAAGATCCGCCTCGCCGAGGCATGGGCAGGAGGGGACGCGGAGTCCATCCGCCTCGCCGAGACGAACTACCTCGAGATGCAGCGCGCAAGGCTCTCCTTCTTCGAGGACGAGCCCCTGCGCCGGACTCCTGCCGACTTCATGTCGTCCTTCCGACGCCTTGCCGAAAGCATCTTCCGTACAGGCTTCGACTTCTCCACGCCGCCCATTCCGATCGAGACAGCCACCATGGAGCTTCTCAACGGCGCACACCGCCTCGCCTGCTGCACAGCCTACTCGCGCCCATGCCGCTTCGCGGAATACGGGCGCGTCTACTTCGGCACCCACGGCGGCAGCACTTTCCGCGCCTTCAGGCAGGGGCGCATCGCCGAATCAGTCGAAAACTACGGCGTGCGCGAGTACCTGCGCTTTAACGAAGGCGCGCGCATCGTCGAGGCCTCGCCCGCACGCGGCGAGGACGAAGAAGCCGCCATCTCGCGCATCGAATCGGAGCTCGGATGCATCGTCTGGCACTCCAAGCCGACGAAGGAAGGCTTCGCGTTCACCGTCTCGCCGGCGGACGGCGCGTCGGGCGCGGCAAAACTGCCGCGCACCGGCAGCGACACGGTCGACAGGCTCTTCCCCGAACTGCCCGAGCCCGACTGGCGCGAGCGGGCACGGACCATGCGGCCCGACAGGGCGACCCTGGAACTTAAGAAGCTCAAGTACCGGCTCACGATTCCATTCAAGTTCGGAAGGAAACGCCGCAAGGCTAAACTGCACATAATCGACCTCGACTGCCGCGCCGTCGCGTTTGACGCGCTGGCCGACTACATCGAGCAATGCGTACCATCGAAAGGATTCGACGCACAATGAAAAACGACGGCGAGATTCACCTTATTGTACTTTGGGAAAAGGCAAGGGTCGCCGAGGAGAGGATACTTGCCGACATACCAAAGCACGTCGAAGTCGTGCGTACGCTTGAACTGGAATGGCCTGGCGATGCGGCCACGGCGTTTCAGGAGTTCTACGGAACCTACCTGCCAAGCCCCGAGCGTAAGGTAAGGGACGCCGGAGCCGGCAAGTTCCTGTGCGTAGTCGTCCGCGACAAACGGTGCCGCTACGCCTTCAGGCGCACCGAACGCGGCATGGAGCGCCTGAACGAGCTTGTCTACCAGATGAAACGCCGCTACCGCGAGTGGATAGGAGGCAGCCACATCGTCCACGCATCGAACTCCGTCGAAGAGGCGAGGCACGACCTCTGGCTCCTTACGTCCATCCCCTACGAGGACTGGCAAAGCGGCGCCCACGCGGCAAAATCGCCGCGCACAATCCCCGGGCGCGGACGCTGGGAGTCGCTGCGCGACGCTTTCGAGACGCTGAACCGAACGATGAGCTACGTCGTCCTGCGCGGATACGACCATCTCCCGGACAACTACGTGCGCGAACGCGACACTGACATCGACGTCCTTTGCGAGGACTGCCGCAACGCGGCGTGGATCCTGCACGCGCGCAAGGTCTATCCGCACCTGCCCTACCGTCCCCACTACGAGATCGACGTCGCGGGAAGCCACGTGCGTCTCGACCTGCGCTACATAGGCGACGGATACTACTGCGAGGCGTGGGAGCGCGACATCCTGAAGCGGCGTGTGAAGAACGAGCGCGGATTCTACACTCCAGGAGAGGAAGACGCCCTGCCATCCCTCGCATACCACGCGCTTCTGCAGAAGAAGGTCGCAACGCCAAACCTCTGCAAGGCCCTTAGGACGATCGAAGGCAAAGGAGAGGCGAGCGCGGCAGGACTGCTCGACATGCTCGGGCGGTTTATGTCCGAACGCGGCTACCGCGCGTCGAAGCCCAAGGACACGACGGTCTACTTCAACGCGGTCCTTGATGCGCGCGCCGACCTCGCGTCCGAAGCGCGCGACCTGATCGGCGTCGAAGGCCTGAGCGCGGCAAAACCGCCGCGCTCGATCCCGGCTTGGCACGCAACGCTGCCGAAATTTGCGTTCACGGGAACGCTGGACGGCGAACTGCGCCGAGTCGAATACTCCCCCCGCAAGAGCGACACGTTCGACACGCAGTTCAGGTCCATGCAGGCGTTCTACCTCGCCTGCCCCGAACACGCGCTGCGCCCCGTGACCTGGCGAATGGCGCCTTCGGGAGCGTACCTTGTGTCCGAGCTAGCCGACGGGGAGACTCTTGCGGACCTCATGTCGCGCGAGGGAGGCGTTGTCGGAAAGACAGCCGACGCCGTTGCTCGCGCTTTCGTGGAAATATCCGACGGACTGCGCAAGGCGGACGTCGTGCATCGCGACGTCCGGCCGGAAAACGTTCTAGTGACCAGGGATGGACGCATCGTGCTGACCGGCTTCGACATGGCGATTCTGCGCAAGGGATACAAGAAGGAGAAAAAATTCGTCCGCAAGCATTTCCGCGCCATGATGGAGGGACTCGGCGAGGACTACGTTTTCGAGCCTGGCAAATGGGAAGACGTCAAGTCGCTTCTGAAGATTCTTGAAAAGCTGCCGAAGTCGGATGACGTCGACAAGGCCAAGGGAAAACTGACGTCGGCGAAGAGCCGTCCCTTGAAGGTTCGCGCCCCTGGAGCCGAGCGGATTTCATCCTTCTTCAGATGGATCGGCCTTTCTCTCAAGGGAAGCAGCAAGGCGAAGGACGCCAGAAAGCGCGCATTCGCCAAAAACGCCGCTTGCTAGTCTCGGCCCATTGCGCCAAGGATGACGTCCGCAGCGCGCGAGGACGCATTGCCGTCGTCGGCATTGCCCTTCTCGGACAAAAATCCCTCTACGGCTTCGGCATACTCGTCGCCATCAAAGTACTTGATGGCCGCGGCAAGTTCGTCCGGACCCTCCACCACTGGGAACGGCGTCTCGGAAAGCGGATAGTAGAAGCCCCTCTCGGTCTCGTACTTCTCGCGGTCGGGGACATACAGGAACGCAGGACGGCGCGAAAGCGCAAAGTCGAAAATGCAGCTCGAGTAGTCGGAGATGACGACATCCGCCTGCGCAAGCAGCTCCTGGATGTCCGGATAATCGGTTACATCCTCGACGTCGCCCTTGAACTTCAGGCGACGACCCTTCTTTTTCATGTTCGGATGAAGCCTCGCCTGGACCTTCCACTTTCCGCCCCACCTGCGCTCAAGCGCCTCGACGACGCCGGTGAAGTCCGTAAGATACGGCTCCATGTCCCCGTCGTCGCGAAACGTCGGCGCGTACAGAAGCGTCATCTCGGCGGATGGAAACGCCCGAGCGCGCGACCGCACGACCACATCGTTGCGTGGATGCCCAATGACGTGGACGGCAGGCCCCTCGCCAAACCACCCGCGCGCAAGCGACGCCTCCCAGTCGCAGTTGGCGAAGAAACCGTCAAGCATCGCCGTTTCCTTGGGCGCAAGGGTGTCCGTGCAGCGCTTTATGCCGAACGAACCGTGCCATGTCTGGAAATAGAGCTGTCCGCTTTTCTTGACGAGACCGCGGTGGCTGATGAAATTGCCGAGGTTGTGGTTGGAGCACCACACCTTTGCCGTCGCAAGCTCCCTCACGGCGTCCCAGCCCCTCCACGGAACGACGCGGATTCCATCTAGGAGTCCGGCGGACTTCGTGTCGCGCGCAAGCCACACGAGATCGAGGTCGCTCCTGCGCCTGAGGAGCTCAAGCGCGATGTACTTCTGGTTGCATCCGAAACCGCCGCCGTGAAACTGGTCGAAGACAATCTTCTTGGGCTCGACGGTCCGCCATTTGGTCCGGCAGCGCCATGCGCCGATTGAGGACCGTATCGAATTCGCGAAATTCTCGATCGCCTTTCCTATGGACATCTCGTTCTCTTCCTAAAGCTTTGTCGTCAGCCGTTCGCCGCGCGCTCAACAAGCCCGCATATCATGTGCCCGACGGCGATGTGCATCTCCTGTACATGGCTCGCGCGCGTCGCAGGCACTGCAAGCACCACGTCGCATACCGACGCCAGCTTGCCACCGCCTGCACCGGCAAGCGCCACCGTCTTCACACCGAGCTTGCGCGCCGTCTCCGCCGCGGCGACGACGTTAGGCGAGTTTCCGCTGGTGGAAATCGCGACAAGCACGTCGCCTGGACGCCCGAGCGCCTCGACCTGGCGTGCAAAGACGCGCTCGTAGCCGTAGTCGTTCGATATCGCGGTAAGGGCCGAGGTATCCGTCGTAAGCGCAAGCCCCGCCATGCCGGGGCGGTCCATCTCGTAGCGCCCCGTCAGCTCCGCCGCAAGGTGCTGCGCGTCCGCCGCGCTTCCGCCGTTGCCGCAGAACATCACCTTGCCTCCCGCCGCCAGGGCGTTCGAGCAGAGGACGGCTGCATCGGCGATCGCGCCGGACAGTCCCTTGAGCTCAAGGAAATTCGCGGATATCTCGTCGCACTGCGACTCTATGAAGCATTTCACTTTCTTGCCTCCATCCTTTTCACCATTTCAGAGGTGGAATAGCCGTCCACCCTCTCAAGAACCGCCGCCTCGCCGCCGTACGAAACGACGAACTGCGCCTCTGGCCAGTTCTCTATCGCATAGCCCTCCTTCGCGATCACGTCGGGCCTCAGCTCGCGCACGACGTCCAGCGCGGTGTCCTCGCCGAAAAGCACCACGGCGTCGACGAGCTCCAGCCCGGCCAGAACAAGCGCGCGCGTGCGCTCGTCCTGTATCGGACGCGCAGGCCCCTTCAGGCGGCGGACGGACGCGTCGGTGTTTATCGCGACGACAAGCCTGTCGCAGTATGCCTTCGCCTGGTAGAGCGACGAGAGATGCCCGCAGTGCAGGCAGTCGAAGCATCCGTTCGTGAAGCCGACGCGAAGTCCCGCCTCGCGCCACTTCGCGACCTGCTCTGCGGCTTCGCCGCGAGCGAGCACCTTGGACTCGAACGGCATCCCCGAAGCCTCCTTGCGGAGCAGCTTGCGCAGTATCTCCTCCGGCGTCACGACGGCCGTTCCGACCTTGCCGACGACAATGCCGGCCGCCACGTTCGCAAGCGTCATCGCGTCGCGAACGGACGCGCCTACCGCAGTGGCTGCGGCGAGCGTCGCAATCGTCGTGTCGCCTGCGCCCGAAACATCGCTCACCTCGCGGCTCTCCGTGGCGAGGTGGATCGCAGGCGACCCATCCGCCGGCGAATACACCATGCCGCGCTCGCTAAGCGTCACCATTACGTCCACAAGCCCGGCCTTCTCGGCGAGGCGACGCGCGGCGGAAGCGACGCGGTCAGCGAAATCAGGGCTGGAAAGGTCCACCTTCTCGCCCAGCGCGGCCTCGAGCTCGCGCCTGTTCGGCTTCACGAGCGTCGCTCCCGCGTACTTGGAGTAGTCCGTCCCCTTCGGGTCGACGAACACCGGAACGCCCCGCTCGCGGCACATGGCGATTATCTTCGCGCAGAGCGACGGCGAGAGCAGTCCCTTGGCGTAGTCGGACAGCAGAACCAGGTTGACGCCCTCCTCCAGTGCGGACGCCACGGACTTCGCGACGGACTCCCCCTCGGCCTCGTCGGGCCATGCGACGGTCTCGCGGTCCATGCGCAGGAGATGGCTGTTCATCGACACGAATCGGACCTTGCGGATCGTCGGGACGTCCACGCGTACTGTCGCCGCGAGCGACACTCCGGCGTCGCACAGGAGTTCGCGCACCCGCGCGCCCGCCTCGTCTTCGCCGACGCGGCAGACGAGCGACACGCCCACGCCGAGCGCGCGCAGGTTCGCCGCGACGTTTCCGACGCCTCCGAGGGCCTCCTTCTCGCTGCGCCACCTGAACACGGGGACTGGCGCCTCCGGCGAGATGCGGTCTACGTCACCGTAGACGAAAGAGTCAAGCATCATGTCGCCGACGCAAAGGACGCGGACGGACGCGAAGCGCCTGAGGCAGTTCTTGAGGCTATCCGTTCTCTTCATTTCGCAAGCACCTCCTCGGCGGTTTTCTCGACTTTGTCATAGGGAATGTCGGCTATACCGCGCCCGACAAGCGACACGACGTTGGAAGCGTTCTTCGGCGCGGCGCGCGAGGCGTCGTATTCGGTGAAAAGAAGAATCGTCGGGACGCCCATCCGCCGCGCGATGTGGGAGGGGCCAGTATCGTTGCCGACAACGAGTACCGCCCTGGCGGCGATCTGCGGGATGTCCGCGATCTCGCTTTTGCCCATGAAGTTGACGGCATGCGGATTGCCGTCGCAGACTGCGGAAATCTCGGCGGCCTCGGCCTTCGTCCCAAGGACGACGGACTTCACGCCGCGGGCACCCAGCCACTCGGAGAGCCTGCGGAAGCGGTCAGGCGGCCAGCGCTTCTGCTCGTTTCCCGCCGAGCAGCCCGGGATCAGCAGCGCATAGCGCTCGGGCAGCAGGCCGAAGTTCTCTCCCTTGCCGTGGATGCCTGAAAGGTCTACCTTCGGGAATGCCATGTCGACATGCTCGATTCGCGAGAAACGGGGCAGAAACGGAATCTTGGCGGGAGTGACGTAGAAGTCGAAGCCGTTTTTCCTGACGCGCCCCCAGCGCATGGGGTTGGAAGTTCCCCATAGGGCGAGGAGGCGGTAGCGGACAAGCGTCCTGTTGTTGGACTGAAGGTCGTAAATCGCGTCGAAACGCCTGTCGGCGAGCGTCCGCTTGATGATGCGCCACCAGGACGCCGGGGAATAGCCGCGGTCGTCGACCACGATTTCGTCGAACCACCCCGTCCCCTGCGCAAGCCCGACGAGAAAGCGCTGGGTTATAAGCGTAAGCGATGCATGGGGATGACGGTCGCGTATCGCTCGCATCTTCCCCATCGCGTTCACGAAGTCGCCAAGGGCGCCGTGCTTGATGACGAGAATCTTTTCGTTTGGCATCGTTTTAGCTTGGTGCCGGAGACGGGGGTCGAACCCGTACGCCCGAGACTGGGCAAGGGATTTTAAGTCCCCTATGTCTGCCATTCCATCACTCCGGCCTTTTTTATATTATACAATATTTGAAGGCGGCTTTGGGCGACTATTTGCGGACATCATGAGCCACGGGGTTCGACGAGCTCGACGGAGAACGGTCCGTCATTGAGCAGGCGCACCTTCATCTCCGCGCCGAAACGCCCTGTTCCGACGCGGTCGCGTCCAAGCGCGGCGCGTAGTTCGGAGACGAGGAGTCCGTAAAGAGGCTCGGCAAGCTCTGGCCGCGCGGCGGCGGAGAAGCCAGGTCGGTGCCCGTGCTCCGTGTCGGCGTAGAGAGTGAACTGGGAGACGACGATCACCGATCCCCCGACGTCGACTATGGAGCGGTTGGTCTTGCCGTTCTCGTCCTCGAATATGCGCAGCGCAACGATTCGCTTCGCAAGCTTGCGCACAAGGTCCTCGGTGTCGCCGTGCGTAACGCCGAAAAGGACGAGGTAGCCCCGTCCTATTTCGGCGATGCGCTCCCCTTCGACATCGACGGACGCCTCGGTTACGCGCTGTATCCAGGCCTTCATCGCGGATCCTCAAGCTCGGCGCAGGACTACTGCCGTGCGGGCGGGGAGGTAGAGCTTTATCTGCTGGACAAGCTCGCCCCTGTCCTCGACCATTTCGGGGATGTACTCTCCGCCGGACGCAATGCGGTTCTGTCCTCCGAAGCGCTCCTCGTCCGAGTCGAAGAGATGGCGCCACTTCGTCGCGGGCGGCACGATCACGCCGTAGTCGGCGAACGACTTCGTCGGGTTGAAGTTGAAGGCGAAGAGCAGGTCTCCGCGCGTGAAGGCGAGCACCTTGTCCGGCTCGTTCGCCGCCAGCAGCACTGGCGCGCTCGCGAGGCATCCGCCCTTCATCGCCTCTAGCATGACGGCGTCGAAATCGGCAAGTCCCTTGAAGCGGAGGTTCGGATCGTCCCTGAGCGACCACTGGCGGCGCGCGTGGTGGTAGCTCCAGCCGTTCTCCAGGCGCGGGAAGTCGATCCACTCGGGGTGGCCGAATTCGTTGCCCATGAAGTTGAGGTACGCGCCGCCGTTCAGCGCGCAGGTGGCGAGGCGGGCCATCTTGTGGAGCGCTATCGCGCGCTCGACCTCGAGTCCGTTCTGCCCCTTCGCCATGCCCCAGTAGATCGCGGCGTCGGCGAGCTGGAAGAAGAATGTCTTGCCGCCGACGAGCGCCTGGTCGTGGCTCTCGACATAGCTGACGACCTTCTCCTCGGCGCGCTTGTTCGTGAGCTCCCAGAAGAGTCCGCCCATCGACCAGTCGTCGTCGCGCACCTTCTCGGCGAGACGGAACCAGTAGTCGGGCTCGCCCATGGCCATGCGGAAGTCGAATCCGATTCCGCAGTCCTCGACGGGCGCGGCGCAGCCCGGCATTCCGCTGACGTCCTCCGCTATCGTGATGGCGTTCGAGTTTACCTCGTGGATCACGCGGTTGGCCAGGTTGAGGTAGCACCACGCGTCGTCGTCCATCGAGCCGTTGAAGTACATCCCGTAGTTTGTGAAGGCCTCGCCGAGACCGTGGTCCCAGAAGAGCATGGACGTCACGCCGTCGAAGCGGTAGCCGTCGAAGCGGTATTCGTCGAGCCAGAACCTGCAGTTGGAGAGGAGGAAGTGCAGGACGTCCGTCTTGCCGTAGTCGAAGCAGCGGCTGTCCCAGGCGCGGTGCCAGCCCTTCGCTCCGGAATGGAAGTACTGGTAGTCAGTTCCGTCGAACAGCGAAAGCCCGTCGCGCTCGTTCTTGACTGCGTGCGAGTGGACGAGGTCCATGATCACGGTGAGGCCCATTCCGTGGGCCGTGTCGATGAGCGACTTGAGCTCGTTCGGCGTGCCGAATCTGCTGGACGCGGCGAAGAAGGAGCTGACGTGGTAGCCGAAGCTGCCGTAGTACGGGTGCTCCATGATCGCCATGAGCTGGACGACGTTGTAGCCCGCCGCCTTGATGCGGGGAAGCACGTTGTCGCGGAACTCGGTGTACGTCGCGACCTTCTCGTCCTCGGACGCCATTCCGACGTGGGCCTCGTAGATGAACGGCACCTTCGGACGCGGCGGCGCCTTGTGCTTCCAGACGTACTTCTGGCGCGGCGCGTAGACCTGCGCGCAGAAGAGCTTGGACTCAGGGTCCTGACGGACGTAGCGCGCGTATGCGGGGATGCGCTCGCCGTGGCCTCCATCCCAACGCATCTCGAGGCGGTAGTTGTCGCCGTGCTTTATCAGCCTGGACGGAATGTCGCAGCCCCAGTGATCCGTCCCAGGAATGCGGAAGCACTCGAACCGAGGGTCGATCTTCCACTTCGAGAAGTCGCCGACGAGCCACATTGAGGTCGCGTTGGGCGCCCATTCGCGGAACGACCACTTGCCGTTGCGCTTGTGGAGCCCGAAGTACTCGTGGGCGCTCGCCCAGTCGGCGAGCGACTGGCTGCCCGCCAGCTCCCTGGCACGCGCCTTCGCGTGATCAGCGCGCCCGCGTATTGCGGATTCATAAGGTCTCAGGTACTCGTCGTCGAGAAGATGTGGCATGGCGTATCCTTTCTGTGCCCGCGAAATACAGTCGCGGTTCTGCTTATAGTATACCAAAAGTTGCGCGGGCGTGGGCGCATTTCAAGATGCGGCGAAGAGGGACGTCCCGAGCGGCAGCGTCAAATGATGCCCAGCGCGTTCTTGATGGTCTCGAACGTGATCGGCTTGAGGAGAACGCCCGTGAAGCCTAGTTCGCCGTAGTCCTTCTGCACCTCTATGTCCGCCGTGACGGCGTAGACCGGCAGATCGGCCAGCTCGGGGATCTTGCGAATCTCCTTTATCAGGCCCTCTCCGTCCAGCTCGGGCATCCACATGTCGGTGAAAATGTAGCTGAAGGGCTTCTTGGGATGCTCCTCGGCTATTATGTCCAGAGCCTCCACTCCGTTCTCCGCGCTCACGATGTCGCTGAAGCCCAGGCGCGAGAGCATCGTCGTGAGGACGATTCGGTTCATGCGCGCGTCGTCGACTATCAGGACGCGCCTGTCGGAAAGGTCCGCGCCGATGTCCAGGTTGACGGCGATGCGCTGGGTCGCCGACTTCTTTGCGTGCGCAAGCGGATCGCATATCTTCATGTTGGGCAGTGTTACGAAGAAGGTCGTGCCGCAGCCAAGCGCGGACTGCAGCTCGAGCTGTCCGTTCATGGCGATCGTGAGCTGGCGGCAGATCGACAGCCCCAGCCCGGTGCCGAGCCTCTTGGCGCGGCTGGATCCCACCTGCACATAGGGCGAGGCCAGGCGCCTCTGGTCCTCCTCGCTTATCCCGCAGCCCGTGTCGTCCACCTCGAGCCGAAGCGTCCCGCTCTCGCCGTCGGCGTACTCGTCGAACTCGAGCCTCACCTCGACGTAGCCCTTCTCCGTGAACTTCACGGCGTTTCCGACAAGGTTGAAGACTATCTGCCTCAGCCGCTGCGGGTCGATCATGAGCTTGGGCATCGGCCCAGCCTTAGCGCGGATGTCCAGCCCCTTCTTCGTGTTGGCGGCGCGGAACGAGACGATTATTTCGTCGACAAGCCTGCAGCAGTCCGTCGGCTCGGGTTCGATCGTCATCTTCCCTGCCTCCAGTTTGGAAAGGTCCAGCACGTCGTTGATCAGCTGAAGGAGGGTCTTTCCGCTCACGAGGATCGAGTCGATCGCCTTGTCCGCCTCCTCCTTCGTGGGGAAGCCGATCTTGAGCAGCTGCGAGAAGCCGATGATGGCGTTGAGCGGCGTGCGGATGTCGTGGCTGACGGCGGAGAAGAAGAAGTTCTTGGACTTCGCCGCCTCAATCGCCGAGCGCACGCTCCTTGCGAACTTGCGGCTGGATTGCGAACCGTTCAGCACGAGCGTGAGCCGGGCGAAAAGCAGCTCCTTGCTGACGGGCTTCTGCGTCATTCCGTTGAACCCAGCCGCGACCGCGCGGTCGAAAAGAACATCGTCCTCGCTCGCGGCAATGCCGAAGATCGGCAACGTCTTCGCGTCGGGGTGTTCCGAAGAGCGGAACTCGGCGCACGCCTCCAAGCCCGTCTTGTACGGCAACGTGACGTCAGCCAGAACGAAGGAATACTCGCCCTGACCGGACGCATTGAGACGCTCGAGCATCTCCTCGCCGTTCCCCACGACGTCGCATTCCATCCCGAACTCGCGCATGATCGACGCGATTTCCTCACGGGACTGCTCGCTATCGTCGGCAAGCAGGGCCTTGTGTCCAATGAACTCGTTCATTTCGCAGTTCCCTTCGGAATGGATTCCTTCATCAGCCTGAAATAGTCGTAGACGCCGTCGAGCCAGTCCGGTATGGGATCGGTCGACATTATCGCCGCCTTGGAGTGGATGTCTTCGGGATCGTACCCGTGCATTCCCGAAAGCGGCTTAAGCCCCATGTCGCAGGGCACGATCTGCACGCCGGGGTTCACGAGGAATATCGCGTCGCCGAACGCCCTGTCCTCGCGCCATATCCCATTGCGACGCTCCTCGTCCTCGGTGAGCCAGTGGCCGTCGTCCGCAAACGGCGCAAGGGCGGACTCTATCGTCGCCCGCGAGCCGAGCTTGAGGTAGTGGACGCGGAACATCGTCGAGTCGTAGCACGCGCCGTAGTCCACGCCGAACCTGAGGCGCGTGGCCTCGACGGCGGACTTTATGTCGACCGTCTTCGACAGCGGCGTCATGCCGTGGTCGGAAAACACCGTGAGCGACCACTCCCGCCCCGTCGCCTTCGCCGCCTCGACGAGGCGCTCGATGTTGACGCGGTACCACGCGAGCTTCGCCTCGACGCGCTTCCACGTCTCGGGCGTCACGCTGTCGTGCCTGAGCGCGTCCATCTCCGCCGTATAAAGGAAGATGAAGTCCGTCCCCTTCGCGATTTCGCGCTCCCCGATTTCGAGGTTGCGCCCGTCCGTAAGATGCCAGTCGGAGATGTGGTACGTCGCGCCAGAGCGCTTCAGCGCATCCGCGAGGTTCTCCACCGGCGCCATGCCTCCTTGCACGAACAGGTTCTTCCGCTCGCAGTAGTCCATGTACGGCAGCTTCTCGGCGGTCATCTGGTACAGCTGGAAATAGCCCGTGAAGCCAAGCGCGCGCTTTACGGCGCGCGAGAGCCACCCGCGCACGCGACCCCTGTTCCAGAAGGACTTCGGGCGCAGCAGCCGCATGAACGCGGCGACGCGCTTGAACGGCGAGCGCTCCGGCGCGAACGCGAAAAGCCCGAGATGCCCGTGGCGGTCGGGTCGCACTCCAGACAGGATCGTCGGAATCGCGCTGCTGGAATAGCCGAACTGCATCGTCACGGCGCGACGATGCGGCAGCAGGTCCCTGAGATAGTCGGTCTTTCCGACAATGTCCCAGCCCAGCGCGTCAATAAAAAGAAATATTCTCATCGGTCATCCCCAGGAAGAGGAAGGGTCATTACTCACGTCTTTGAGAATATTTTAGCAAAAAAACATCATTCCGACTAGTCGTCGCCGCAAGACGGCGCGTCTCCATGGGAATCGAAGTATTTTAACCACGGACTACGCAGACCGGCTTCGCTAACGCTCGCCGAAGACTATTTAGCCGTGTAGATCGTGTAGAACAACTCGCCACCATCAATGAATGAACTCCGATGGTTTGAAAAATGGGCTTCGTTAACACTTCGCCTAAGCTTCGCGCATCTAAACCGCCTTTTTGAACTAATATCAAAAGCGTTTTCAGCTAGGGCTTCGCCCCAGACCCCAAACTTCAAAACAAGCAACCAGAAGCAGCTTAATTGCGCGAAGCAAAATACGAAACGTTAGTGGAGCACCTTTTCAAGCCATCGGAGTTTCATCTACAAAGAGGAGGTGGAGCGTCTCGCTCCGCCACCGCCTGCCACTCGCCGCAAAGTATCAAATCCAACAACATCACCATTGACAGACGGTACAGAATAGTGTACCATATTGTTTGTCTGAAACGGAGAAACAGATATGCCTACAAAGTCAAAAACCATTGAACGGCCGCGTCTTGACGAGGATGTTGTGCCATTTACTGAGTACCGGCGCACACTCAACGACTGCTTTGCGCGGACAGCTCGCACACACCGTCCAATAGTGATCACACAGAACGGGCGAAGCACAAGCGTAATGATGAGCGTCGCCGACTTCGAAAACACCTGGGACGAAATAGAAACGCTACGCGCGAAAGCGGAGCTGGCAAAAGCCATAGCCATCTCACGCAAGCAATTCGAAAGCGGCGAATGCCTCACCGAGGAAGAGTCCTTTGACGAAATCGAGAAAATGCTCGACGGAATGGAAAGCCGATGACAATTTAGACTTCGACCGCCTCCGGCAGACGATGTGCGGTCCGTACCGCATCGTCTATGAACATGTCGCCGATGAAATCCACGTCCTTGCGATAATGGACTGCGCCATGCTCATCCGCTCTCGCGACACGTACTGGAACTGACCCCTACGGCAACACAACCCCGACCCAGAACGAACCGCATCTGCGACTTGTTCTCGTCGGTCACCGATTGCTACTCGCCACCATCAATGAATGAACTCCGATGGTTTGAAAAATGGGCTTCGTTGACACTTCGCCTAAGCTTCGCGCATCTAAACCGCCTTTTTGAAATAATATCAAAAGCGTTTTCAGCTGGGGCTTCGCCACAGACCCCAAACTTCAAAACAAGCAACCGGAATCGGCTGAATTGCGCGAAGCAAAATGCGAAACGTTAGTGGTGCACCTTTTCAAGCCTTCGGAGTTTCATCTACAAAGACAAGGAGGTGGAGCGTCTCGCTCCGCCACCCCGCGCGCGCCGTCAGCCGCCTCCCTGCAACTCACTTTGGTGCGCACCAAAACGCGCGTTTTGAAGCGCACCAAAAAATCATTTGCAGCGCATCGCAGAAACAAATGATGCGCATCAAAACTTTCTCCGATGCTATTGCCAGTCAATCTCGACTACCTTGCCGCTGACGAGGAACCTGGCGGAGGCGGAGTAGCCATCGCCGTCATTCGCCAGTTCGACGACCGCTGTCGCGCTTATCGTCTTCTTGTTCTTGCCAGAGCCCGTCGTGCGCGTTATCGTCGCAACGCCGCTGGTCGCAACCTTGACGTTCCAACTGACTCCATCGCCGTCGACAATCTTCTGCGTTCCTAGCGCGGCAAGATCCGCAGCAATCGCCTTCGCTTCGGCATTGTCGCCGAACGGATTCCGCCGCGCCGAGACATCGATATCAACATTCGATGGAACAAGCGCAACCTCACCCTCCAGCGATGCAACCGCATCCGCAAGCGAAATCGTCCCGTTGAACGTCGCAACACGTCCCGTGAGCTGGTCTTCGGTCCATTCCGCCGCTGGGTCGAGCGTCAGCGTCAGCACGTCCGTGTACTTCTTCGCACTCTTCCCCGTCCCCACGGTCCGTACGGCACGCAGATTCGCAACATACGTCTCTCGGTAGGGCGCGTTGTCCACAACGCGCCGCGACCATCCCGTGCCAGAGAACGACAACGACCCGACCTTCGCCGTGATCTTGCCCGCCGTAGTTACACTCACCGTGACCTTGCGCTGGTAGGGCGCATTCTCCTCAACGCGCCGCGTCCATCCGTTGAACGTCCCGCGCGCAAACTTCTGAAGCGCCTTGATGGTCCATTTCTGGGTCCACGCACGCGATGCGCCGCGCGACTTCACGGTGAACTTTACGGTGTAGGTCTTCGCTGTCGTCGGGACGCCCGTTATTCTGCCCTTGTTCGCGTCGTACTTGAGTCCGGCGGGAAGTCCCGTCACAGTCACGCTCGTCGGCGTTACGCCCTCGGACACCACGCTCACGGGGTCCATCACAATGCCGCAGGTATTCGTCAGCGCCGGTAGGACGGATTGCCCAGACCCGCCATCCATCGCACCAACCCCGACGCCGCCAACGGACAGCCCGATCGCCGCCTTGTCCGCCGCCGTCGTTATGAACCTCGCCTTCAGCTTCACCGCTTCCGCCGGCATAGTAAACGTATACTTCGCATTCCTGTTCACCAACACTTCCTCTGTTCCCTGTTCCCCGTCCCTTGTTACCTGTTCCCTATACCATCCAACAAAAACATATCCCTTGCTTGCCGTCGCAGTAAGCGTCACCTTCGACTTGTACGCCTTCGAGCCGGCGCCCTTCACCGTCCCCTTCCCGCTCTTAGCCACCGAAACGGAATACTTCTTAACCGTCCACCTTGCGTAGTACGTCACGTTTTTCGTGATCTTCGTCTTCGCCGAAATCTTCGTTCCGCCGCTCTTCTTGGTATACCATCCCGCAAACGCGTAACCCGTCCGCTTCGGCGTCAGCAACACCCCGACAGCTGTACCCTTCGCAACCGCCACCTTCATGCTCGCCTTGCCATCCCCAGTCTCCACATCCTCTACAGTACCGCCATTGGCATTTAAAGTGACGTTGCACATCACGGGCTTCCAATGAGCGTAAAGCATATTGTAGACGCCATGCACGAACACGGTATCCGTCGTGACGCGCATTCCTCCCACCTTCTGCGTGTACCATCCGTCAAACACGTTGTCTGCCTTCGTCGGTTCATCTGGGAAATACATATTCTCCTCCGAATATTGATCCAGATTCTGCATATTTGGATATCCCCCGTTCGCATCAAAAGAAACGACGCTAGGAGCAACAATTTCCTCAGCATACGTGATTTCTCGACGATAGTTGCCCACTAATGGCCACTTCATAGGCAAAGCGTGCGATCCTGGCGTACCGTCCCATCCCGTTGAATCATTATCAACATAAGTGACGACATACGACGTATTGGAATAGATGTTTCGTCCATCGTTTGCAAGCGCAGGACAGTTGCCCAGGAACGCAACATTATCCAGGCTCCAGCATCCACCGAACAGGCCATCCACTATTGCGCCTGTTCCGGGCTTGACCGTCGCCTCGGTGATTTGATCATAGGTCGAGAATATCTCAGACATCTTTCGGATATCACCTCGCAAAGCGACCTTGGTTATCAAGCTGTCGCCGCCAAAGGCATTAACCCCAATAGATGAAACGGACGACGGGATGTCCACTTCCGTAATCATCCAGCAACCGTAGAATGCCTCCTCGCCAATGGACTCAACGCCATGCTCAATCTGCGCCCACGTGAAACCGGTGCAGTTCTTGAAAGCGCAGTTGCCGATAGACTTAACGCTACCCGGTACTATTACATTGTCGAGATACGAGCAGCCCATACACGCCTCGTCGCCGATTCGCGTCAAACTCGGCGGCAGGACGAGCGTCTTCAGCTCCGTGCAGCCCTTCAACGCCTCCGCGCCGATTAGTACAAGCCGCGAGTCGTCGCCAAACTCCAGCCGCCTCAGCGCAGTGCAACCCTTCAACGCCTCGCTGCAAATCCCCTTTAGCTTGTCTGCATCGGGAATCGTTTCTTCCGCTTCATCCGTATAGCCAATCAACCATCCATCCAGAACCTTATACCCGCCCCACACTTCCGCCTGCAAATTCGTACACCCAGCAAAAGCATAGTCGGAAATGGTTGTTCGCTGACTTATGTCATTAACAGGCGCTCCATTAACGAACAAATCATGCGCATGGCAAAGGGGATTTGAATATCTATCTCTGAACGCTATGTCACACCAAGCAAAGCCATCGGATATATCTACGCGCGTCAATGCTGTACAATCATAAAACGAGCTTGCTTCAATGCTTTCTAGAGTTGGAGGAAGCATCAGCGTAGACAAACCCTCGCAACCAGCAAAAGCCACTGAACTGATATTTGTAACGCCATTCTGAACAACAACATCCCTTATGCCTTTATAAGAATCTGGGAAAACCGATGAAAGTCCGCAATCGCATACACTTTGCGGTATTACTACACTCATAATATCATTGCAACCATAAAAGACATTCGCCCCGATGTTCAACACGCTGTTAGGTATAATCTGACTTGTAAGCCCGTAGCAACCACTAAACGCATAATCACCGATTTCAGTCACACTGTTCGGTATTGTCACACTCATAAGCCCGCTGCAACCAGAGAACGCTCCACATCCGATTGTTCCCTCGTCCGTCAGCACAACCGTCTTCAATGAAGTCGGAATATATAGCTTTACCGTTGACCATGACGAAACGTCGTATTGCTGACATATCTCGGACCCTCCATCATATGGCGACCCTCCGAAAATATAGCCAAACACATAATCTGGCAAGCCTGTGCCACCACGACACGGGCCAACAAATGGCAAAGTTATCTCCTCGAGTCCGCTACAACCTGAAAACGCTGCATACCCGATTCTCGTCACACTGTCGGGGATCGTCACTTTCGTCAACCCGCTGCAGTTGTTGAATGCAGACTCTCCGATTTCCGTCACACAGCCTGATATCGTGACGCTCGTAAGACCACTGCAGCCGGAGAACGCAGAATCCCCAATACTCGTCACACTGTTCGGTATCGTCACGCTCGCTAGCCCGCTGCAACCGAAGAACGCAGAAGCTCCGATGTTCGTCACGCTGTTCGGTATCGTCACGCTCGCTAGCCCGCTGCAACCGAAGAACGCAGAAGCTCCAATGTTCGTCACGCTGTTCGGTATCGCAACACTCGTAATCCCGCTGCAGCCGGAGAACGCTGATGAACCAATACTTGTCACGCTGGTCGGTATCGTAACACTCGTGAGCCCGCTGCAACCATAAAAAGCATAGGCGCCAATATTCGTCACACTATTAGGCATCGTCACACTTGTGAGCCAGTTACAACCAGAAAACGCGCCGTATATCATTCGAGACTCGTCCGTTAGTACAATTGTATTCAGCATGGTCGGAATGCAATACGTCGAGTTTCTTCCATACCCACTTTTATCTTTCCAAAGCTGGTCCGTCATTGTTCCTCCCGAATATGACGCCGTTCCAAAAATATAACCTAATGGCGAACCACTTGTACCTGTAGAGTCTCTCCTTGCCCCAACAAAAGGTAAAGTTATGCTCTCGAGTCCGCTACATCCAGAGAACGCAGAAGCTCCGATGTCCGTCACGCTGTTCGGTATCGTCACGCTCGCTAGTCCGCTACATCCAGAGAACGCAGAAGCTCCGATGTCCGTCACGCTGTTCGGTATCGTCACGCTCGCTAGCCCGCTGCAACCGGAGAACGCAGAAGCTCCGATGTTCGTCACGCTGTTCGGTATCGTCACGCTCGCTAGCCCGCTGCAACCGGAGAAGGCAGAAGCTCCGATGTCCGTCACGCTGTTCGGTATCGTCACGCTCGCTAGCCCGCTGCAACCGAAGAATGCAGAAGCTCCAATGTTCGTCACGCTGTTCGGAATCGCAACACTCGTGAGCCCGCTGCAGTTGTAGAACGCGCCGTATCCCAAGACCGTCTCGCCCGTAATCTCCACCTTTCTCAACTTCGACGGTATATAGCAGTTTAATGAAGATGACGACGTATAGCATTGCCAAGTGCTCGTACCGCCACTATAGGATGATGATCCGAAGATATGTCCGAAAAGCGAATCACTGCTCCCTGTATTGCCACGGCGAGCACCGACAAACGGTAGAGTCATCTCTTCTAGCCCACCACAGCCAGAAAACGCAGAAACTCCGATGTTCGTCACACTATTCGGTATCATCACGCTCGTCAAGCCTCTACAGCCGTAGAACGCAGAAGACCCGATACTCTTCACGCTGTTTGGTATCGTCACGCTCGTCAGCCCGCTACAGCCTGAGAACGCTGACAAACCAATATTCGTCAGACTATTCGGCATCCTCACATTCTTAAGACCGCTGAAGTTGTAGAACGCATAAGACCCGATGCGCGTCACGCTGTCCGGCATCGTCAAGTTTTCAACCAATGATCCATTAAGAAACAATTTCTTCGCATATATGAGCGGATTGGCATAATAATTGTCAAACGAAATATCACACCACTTCGCGAGATCTGTGATGTATACGCTCGTAAGGTTGGTGCAATTGTAGAACGCATCAGAACCAATATTAGTCACGCGGTTCGGAATCGCAACACTCGTGAGCCCGCTGCAGTTGTAGAACGCGCCGTATCCCAAGACCGTCTCGTCCGTAATCTCCACCTTTCTCAACTTCGACGGTATACAGTATACTGATGAAGATGACGACGTATAGTATTGCCTAGCGTTCGTACCGCCACTATAGAATGATGATCCGAAGATATGGCCGAAAAGCGAATCACCGCTCCCTGTATTGCCACGGCAAGCACCGACAAACGGCAATGTCATATCTTCGAGTCCACTACATCCAGAGAACGCAGAAGCTCCGATGTTCGTCACGCTGTTCGGTATCGTCACGCTCGCTAGCCCGCTGCAACCGAAGAACGCAGAAGCTCCAATGTTCGTCACGCTGTTCGGTATCGTCACGCTCGTCAAGCCTCTACAGTCGTAGAACGCAGAAGACCCGATACTAGTCACGCTGTTCGGCATCGTAACACTCGTCAGCCCGCTACAGCCATAGAACGCGCCGTATCCCAATACCGTCTCGCCCGTAATCTCCACCTTTCTCAACTTCGACGGTATACAGTAGACCGATGAAAATGACGACGCATAGTATTGCCTAGTGCTCGGTTCGTTAACAGTGGATGGTGATCCGAAGATATAACCGAAAAGCGAATCACCGCTCCCTGTATTGCCACGGCAAGCACCGACAAACGGCAATGTCATATCTTCGAGCCCGCTGCAACGGAAAAAAGCAGATGAACCAATATTAGTCACACTGTCGGGGATAATCATGCTCGTAAGACCGCTGCAACCGGAGAACGCGGCCTTGCCGATGTTCGTCACGCTATTCGGTATCGTCACGCCCGTAAGCCTACTGCAATTGTAGAACGCATATTCCCCAATGCTCGTTACCGGACAACCACCAAGCAAAGATGGGATTGTCAACGTCCCAGCAGTTGACGATGGCACTGCACTACTAGATGACGAACCCCCGCCCAATGATGCCTCACCGGAATGAACAGTATAAGTCCATGTGATTCCATCAACAGTCACTGTTGCCCCTAACAATCGGTAGACACCAATTAATATTAGCGCACCAATACAACAAACCTTTTTCACAGCAGTACTATCTTTACGATTCTTGTCATCCTGTATATTCTCAAATGAATCACACAATTCTTTTAGCACAAAATTTTGTGTCTCGTACTGAACACACGTATCCCAAAGACACCGATTCTCGAAGTTCTTCCTTTTATCTTCAGGCAAGTCATCCCTAATCGTTCTCATCACATCAAGCAATGAAACTATGTTCTTCATTGCACCACCCTCAACGTACGGGCGAATCATAGGCGAGGTTATTCCTAGACAGCCTTGAGCACCAAACAGTTCGTTGGCTATTTCAAGCCAATCTCGTATGATCGAATCAAAGTTCAATATCTCAGCATACTTTAAAGACATGGCGACCTCCTTTCACATACAGCATTAATTGAGATGTGTACTCTTAAGCACTAGCCTGGCATATACCCAGAACAATAGCAACGCAACAATTCCTGCTGCACACATTAACGCAGGATCAGCACATAAGCGGCAACGGCTCTGCAATTCTGCCATAGATGTTACATTAGCTCCTGCAATAGAGATGTGCACAATTGCAAGACCAAACCATATTACCACAGATAAATGCCCTAATGCGACATTAATGCGCGATACAGAATATCTGCCGCCAACAGAATTCCATAGCCAATCAGACTTCTTTGGTTGCTCAAACTCCCCTACATCGCGAATATAAAATCCAGCCACATTCGCCAAATCCTCTGCAAACGCTTCTCGGGTCTTGGCGTAGCGATCCACAAATGCACTGATTGCGGCCTCGTATATCTCATACCACGCCTTTGACCCCTTGGCCATCATAATCCAAAGTAATGACAAAATTATTCCAACAACACAAATTCCGAATGCAATGCCATTCACAATTCCAATAGGCAACTTAACCGTTTCCGCAGTTGCACACTGTGCAATCAAAGCACCATATCCGGCATAACATGCAAGCAGAAATGCAGTAAGAAATACAGAGCGTTGCCAATAATGGGCAAGCTCAAAATCGCGACACTTCCACAGGCCTTTATATATGTCAGAATACCCTACGGTTCCTTCGCAAGATTTGCATTCTACATCGGCCAATTTCTCTTCTTTTACTTTACTCATTTCCCTGCCTCCTTATTTATATGAACAGAGGCACAAGCTTCAATATTATGAACCTGCACATCGGATGTAATCTTGTTTTTATCCTCAATGGAGGTACAGCCTCCAAATCGACATCCAACAATACTAGCAATTATTATCATGGTTATATAAGGGAATACGTCTCTCAAGAAATCCATAAATTTTCCACATCCAAACGCACGATTAAATTCAATTTGTCCTTTATACTTTAAGGCTTCCTCATCCCATTCCACCTTGACAACACACGAGGCACACTCTTGACCGACAACCTCTTTTAGGGTATTAACAACCTCTTTAATCCGTGCGTAAGCTTCCATAATGGAATAACCTTTCCTCCGCGCCTTGTTTGACGGCTCGGCAAACTTGGCTCGGTTGAAAGTTCGACGCGCCCTTTCCCCTCCCTGTTGCGATCGGATTTGGCGAGAGGAAAATGACACCTCCTCCGATGCATCAGAGGTAGGTGCCTGAGAGAACCTTCGAACGATACACCGAAGGAGGCGAAACTGCACGGACTGGCAGTGTCCTCTTCGTGCGTCGTTCTTTGGCTTAGTTTCTCAGGCTTCACCTCTGACGCGTCCCATGTCCGCGGGGTAGGCTACTGTTCTTCGCCCCCTTCCGCGCGGGAAATCTATGGTTCCGTGGCAGGATTGCCCCCTGTCGGAACACCAATATGATACCAAATCACCCCAAAATTGGCAATAGCGGCAAAACCAAAGCGCTACGGGAGCGAGCCCGACCCGCTCGCCCGACCCGGAGTCCGCGAATTAGCCGCCTTTAGCGCGTAGACAAGAAGCCTCTACGAGTCAGCCTTGCCTCGGCGAAGATCACTGGTTGCGTGCAGCGTTTTCAAAGGCGGCATCTTCGCGCCCGTCCTCTCGTGCGCCGGTCGGCTCTCGCTCCCTCCGCAAAAGATGGAAGCTTCGCACTGGGATTTTGCTGTCAGCTAGCTCCCCAATAAAAATGACGAGCTCCGCGTTCTAAATTTTGCTTAACGTTTACTTCCCTTTTAAAGAGAGAAAAGTCGAGCGGACGTGGCGCTTATTGAGGCTGGGAATTGGCAATCGTCTCGCTCAGTATCTGCCCGCGCCCGATAATTCGTGCTGATGCGCGCGGACATCGAGCCCGCGCGCGATATAGGCTTATTGATGACGCTGATTTGCTTTCCACCGACGCTTTCGAGAGTCTACGAGGCTTTTTAGCTACTTTATCATTGGCGCTTCGCAGCAGCAAACGCCTTGATTTTCTCGCCAAGCGATCTCACGGTTTCGCCATTGAAGAGATTGCGCTGCCACTCAGTGTAGTCGAATCCGTCGCGGGTCATGACATAAACGAATCGCTCGGCGTCAACAGGACCAAACGCCTCTTTAAGCAGATTCATGCCCCTCATGGTTAGCTCGTTGTCAGAGATTTGCATTGTACTCCTCCGAGATGAATTGAATTGGGTTTACTACTTTCATTCGCCCAAGTACCGGGACCTTCTTCAATATCCCTCTGTCTGTTGTCAAGAACATATCGCAATTCGCCTTTTCTGCCGACGCCAGATGCAATGCGTCTTTCGGCTTGACCCCAAGCTGTTCAATCTCTTCTCCGCGCCTAATGATCTCATCAGTGGTTTCAACATACACTGCCGCGCCTTCCTTCCACCACATAATCGATGTCTGCCTCTTTGGAAATGGGTTGAAAGAAATCTCGTAGTCCAAGACTCCCGACCACGCATATTCCACTGCCCGAGTCGCCATCAACAACTGGACAGCGAGTTTAGTCACCGTTTCAAGACGAACGCGCAACTGCGCCTGTTCATCGAACGGACGGTTGTAACAGCAATTATCGAGATAGATTCTCATTTCCTTCTTATGTGTTTCTGCAATTATATCAAATTCCTCGTGCACAGTGTTGAGTATATCGATGGATGTTGCCACCCGCTGTTGCGGACTCCGCATGCGCGTGCCGCCGGTCCCGGAGCAGTTGGGCCTTCGGGAGTATCGTAAGATCAGTGTCGTGCAGTCGCCCGCAAGACAGTAATATTGTACTACTTTGGACGATTCTTTGTCAAATCGGTCGAAATTGTGGAACAGGGAACGGGGAACAGGGAACAGAAGACGCTACGGGATGGCACCCGACCAAAATGGCTAGACTCACTGGCGAGAAGCCGGTTATGGACAGGGGAGGACCGCGCACGGATCCGAGCAATGCTGCACAAGCGAGACGCTGCGACTAGCGACGGCCGGACATACAAAGGCAATCATGCGACTGAATGGCCCCTAGGAAAATATTCTACTGATCAACAACAATTTGGGTTTACTTCAGCGTGGCGCGGCGAGACGCCGCACCTCCTTGTCATATGGCGAGATTGAGCATGTCTCTGACCATGACTACTTCACCAACTCCATGCTTTCTTGTCCGCGGGGTAGGCTACTGTTCTTCGCCCCCTTCCGCGCGGGAAATCTTTGGTTCCGTGGCAGGATTGTCTCCTGTCGGAACACCTTCATTATAACACATCGTCCCCGCCAAAGGCAAGGGCGGGGAAAAACTCGGAAGAGCCAAAAACTACTCTAGGCAAGAGCCTTACGCAAAAGGCATGCGTAGGCGCCGTCGTGCCCCGTTTCGTGAGGGACCGACTCGCGCTCCTCTACCTTCTCGAAGTCGGGGTGACGGACAAGGAACGCCTCCACCTGCTTCGCATTCTCCTCGGGCTCGTTCGAACACGTGGAGTAGACAAGGCTTCCCCCAGGCGCGGCAAGGCGCGCACAGCGGTCCAGAATCTCCGCCTGGAGCCGCACGAGCGCGGACAGCTTGTCCACGCTCCAGTTCCAGCGCGCGTCTGGACGACGCCTCAGCACGCCCGTGTTGCTGCACGGAGCGTCGACAAGGATCTTTGAAAAGCGGGGACAGGGGGATTGCGACTCAATCTCGGACAAGTCGCCGATTTGAACGGACCCACCGAGTCCAAGCCGCGCCACGTTCTCCTCCAGCCTGCGCCTGCGCTGCGGATTGACGTCGCAGGCGACTACGTTCGCGCCGCGCCACGCCAGCTGCACCGTCTTGCCGCCAGGTGCCGCGCATGCGTCAAGCACTGTGTCACCCGCCTTTGCGTCGACAAGAGCGACCGCAAGCGCGGTGCCTGGGTCCTGAACGATGAACAGGCCGTCCGAATAGCCGTCCACTTCGGACACCTTCCGCCCGCGCCCGAGCTTCTCGAAGCGTCCGTCGCGGTATGCAAGATACGTCTCCGCTGGCTCGTTGTGCCACGCGCATAGCTTCGCAGCGCCTTCCTCCCCATAGCGCGCGCGCCAGCGGCGCACAAGCTCGGAGGGGAAGCTCTCGCGCTCCTCCAGCGGGGACTTGGCAATCATGTCCTCGAACTCGGCGCGCCTGCGTATGAGGTTGCGGAGGACTCCGTTCGCGACCTTCGGTATGGACGGGTTCTCGCACTCGCGCGCGGCGGATACCGTTTCGTTGACGCAGGCGAAGTCGGGGATCTCGGGCATGTAGAGGATCTGCGCAGCCCCGACGTAGAGCAGTGCCTCAAGCTCGCCCTTGGGCCACTGCCGAAGGAGCTTGCCGAGAACGGCGCGAAGCGGACGCATCCGACGCACGACCGTGTAGACCATGTCCTGCACGAATGCGCGATCCTCGCCGTCGGGAAGCATTTCTGACGGAAACTGCTTCGTCGCCAGCCATCTCGCCACGATGAACGCGGCCGTCCTTCTTGAGTTGCGCTTCATCACTTAGATTCAGCGGGCTTGGCTGAGGAAAGCACTGCGTCAAGGATCGTGTTCAGCGCTGAAGCGTCGACTTCCTCGACCTTGCCGGCGTCGACCGAAGCCGCAAGCGCCGGATCGATCGGAAGCGAGACGTATTCTGGAATTCCGTACGTTCCGGCGGTGACCTCTCCGTTCCCCTCGCCGAAGATGCGATGGACCTTCCCGCAGTCCGGACACCTGAAGCTGGCCATGTTCTCGACGAGGCCCTTCACGGGGATTTTCATCATGTCGGCCATTCGCACCGCCTTGCCGACGATCATCGCGACGAGGTCCTGCGGGGAAGTCACGACAACGGCGGCGTCAACGGGAAGCGACTGGAACACGGTAAGCGGAACATCGCCGGTCCCAGGCGGCATGTCGACGAACATGACGTCCAGATCGCCCCATGCAACGTCGCTCCAGAACTGCTTCACGACGCCAGCGAGAACCGGTCCGCGCCAGACGACGGGATCGTTCGGGTTCTCGACGAGGAGGTTGATGGACATCACCTTCACCTTGAGCTTGGAGGACTCGATGGGGAAGAGGCTGGTGCCGTCCGTCTGCGCCTTGTCCGTTACGCCGAAGGCGGTTGGGATGGACGGCCCCGTGACGTCTGCGTCAAGCACGCCGACCTTGAGTCCGCGCTTTGCCGCGCAGACAGCGAGGAGTTCGGTGACCAGGCTCTTGCCGACGCCGCCCTTTCCACTCATCACGGCGACGACCTTCCTGACGTTGGATCCCTCGTTCGCCTTCGCGCGGAAGTCCTGTTCGCCCCCGCATGTGCCTTCCTTCTTCGACGCGCAGCTTGCGCAGTCATGATTGCATTCGCTCATTGTATTTTCCTTGCCTTGTTTCAAGATATTATAGCATACCCACGGACAAAATACTACATCGAGCCCAATGCAATACGGCCTGCGCAGGAAGGGACGCTCAGAGCGTCACGCCGTCCTTGAATATCGCTATTCCCTGGGCGCCGTTGATCTCGTTCTTTGCGAGCTCCTCGCCCGAGGCGACGCGCATCACCTTCTTCGCAAAGTCCTCGACGTCTGGATTGGACATCGCGTTCCAGTCCACCCAGTTTGGCTTTGCCTCGGCGAGGCGGTCGTTGGAAGCGACCTTCAGCGTCGGGACGACGCAGCCGAAAGGCGTGCCGCGTCCAGTCGTGAAGAGGATCATGTGCGCACCGGCGGCGGCAAGGACTGTCGCGGCGACAAGGTCGTTGCCAGGCCCCGTCATGAGCGAAAGTCCGTGGCACTTCACGCGCTCTCCGTAGAGAAGCACGTCCTCGACAGGCGAGCTGCCGCCCTTCTGGACGCAGCCAAGCGACTTGTCCTCAAGCGTCGTTATGCCGCCAGCCTTGTTGCCAGGCGATGGATTCTCGTAGCAGACCTGGTTGTGGGACGCGTAGTAGTCCTTGAAGTCGTTTATCATCTTCACGCACTTGTCGAAGACGGAGCGCGAACGGCAGCGCTTCATGAGGAGCGTCTCGGCGCCGAACATCTCAGGCACTTCGGTAAGGATCGTCGAACCGCCGCGCGCCGCCATCCAGTCGGAGAAGCGACCGACAAGCGGGTTCGCCGTAAGGCCCGAGAACCCGTCCGAACCGCCGCACTTGAGTCCGACGACGAGTTCCGAAACAGGCACGTCGACGCGTTCCTTCGGGCGGGCCTCAAGGAGTTCGGCGATCAACGCCTTGCCGCGCTCGATTTCATCGCCCGGGTCCTGTGCGCGAAGGAAGCGGAGGTTGAGACCGATCTTCGAGCCGTCCGTATCCTCCGGGGATAGCCCCAGGCGAACCTTGAAGCTATCCAGCGTGTTGTTCTCGCATCCAAGGGAAACGACGAGGACGCCTCCTGCGTTCGGGTGGCGCACGAAGGCGGCAAGCATGTTGGCCGTCGTCTCGTGGTCCTTTCCCATCTGCGAGCAGCCGTAGGGATGCTGGAGCGAGAGTCCGCCGCAGGACTGCGCAAGGCGCTCTGCAAGGCGGTTGACGCAACCGACGAGCGGCACGACCCAGATGTCGTTGCGGATGCCGACGCGTCCGTCTGGATGGCGGAACGCCTTGATCATGGGCGCCGGCTTGCGCTCCACGTCGGTGAAGTCCGGCTCGTAGCGATACTCAAGCACCTCGCCGAGATTGGTCTTCACGTTGTGGACGTGAACATGCTCGCCCTTCGCAATAGGCGCAACGGCATGCCCGATGGGCATGCCGTACTTGATGATGTTCTCACCTGCCGAGATGTCGCGAAGCGCGTACTTGTGTCCGTCTTCGCGAACCTCGACGTTGTCTTTTGGATTTATGATCATAGTCCGATTATCCGATTGCCGGCTGCTCGGCTGCCTGCTCGGAGCCCTCCTTGCTCTCGTCGAAGGAGGGGCGCTTGCCGCGGTACCACCAGAACATGATGGGCGTCGCGATGAAGACGGACGAATAGGTGCCGGCGATTACGCCGATGAGCATCACGAGCGCGAAGTCGAAGATCGAGCCGTTGCCGAATGCGAAGAGGGCGAGGACCGCGAAGAGCGTCGTGACGGACGTTATGACCGTGCGCGAGAGGCAGGAGTTGATCGCTGCGTTGCAGAGATCGTAGAAGCTCATGCGGTCGTCCTTCTTCAGGAGCTCGCGGATGCGGTCGAAGACGACAACGGTATCGTTGATCGAGTAGCCGATGATCGTCAGAAGCGCGGTGATCACGATCAGCGAGACTTGGCGCCCGCACAGCGAGAAGAGTCCGAGAGAGATGAGCGCGTCGTGCGCCAGCGCGACGAGTCCGCCGAGGCCGAATCCGAACTTGAAGCGGAAGCCGACGTAGACGAGTATCGCGATAAGCGAGAAGAGGACGGCCTTCGTGCCGGAATCCTTGAGGTCCTTGCCGACCATCGAACCGACTTCCTCGACGGACGCGGTCTTGAAACCGGCCTCGGGGAACTTCGCGGAAAGCAGGCCCGTGACATGGGCGCCGACGTCGCGGTTCTCGACCTTGCTGCCCTTTGCGGTCTCGGACGTCTCGCCGGTCTTGACGAGGAGCGTCGTGTTGCCGACGCCCGTCTGGTACTGGATGACGGCCGCGTTGTCGAAATCGTTGAGGGCCTTGCGGATTTCGCCGACGGAGGGCTGCTTGGCGGAGTCCTGCGTCATGTCGTAGACGATGGACGTTCCGCCCGTGAGGTCGACGGCAAGAACGCTCGCCCTGTTGACCATGAAGCGGATGCCGAAGATCGCGAGCGAGACGGCGATGATCGCCGCGGAGGCGATGGTCGTGTACTTGCCGAACTTCATGAAGTCGAACTTCGGCTCCTTGAAGAACTGAAGCATCTTGAAGGGCTTTGTGCTGCCAGGCTTCGTGCAGTGGTCGAACACGAGGCGCGTTACGACGAGCGCCGTGAACATCGAGATGACGACACCGGAAGTAAGCATGATCGCGAAGCCGCGGACAGGGCCCGTGCCGACGACGAAGAGGATTATGCCCGTGATGATCGTCGTGAGGTTGGAGTCGAAGATCGCGGTGAACGCGCGCGCGTAGCCGTTCTTGACGGCCGAGCCGACGTTGGCCCCGCCAAGGAACTCCTCGCGGATGCGCTCGAAGATCAGCACGTTCGCGTCGACCGCCATGCCGAGCGTAAGGACAAGGCCTGCGATACCGGGCATCGTAAGAACCGGCAGCTGGATCGAGCCAGAACCGCCCATCGACGGATCGCGAGCGAAGACGCCGAGGATGTTCGCGACGACCACAAGGGCCGTAGGCAGAAGCACGACGTCGAGGAAAAGCGCGATGTCAGCGACAAGGCCGACGTAGAAGTAGTAGATGAACATGAACACCGCGACGAGGAGGAAGCCTATCGAAGCCGCCCAGATGCCCGAGCGAATCGCGTCGTCGCCGACGGTCGGGGCTACGGTGCTCTCGGCGAGGATCCTGAGCGGCGCGGGAAGCGCACCGGCGTTCAGGTCGTCCGCGAGCTGCTTCGCGCCCTGGAGGTCGAAGCGTCCCGTGATGACGCCGGACGAGCCGATTTCGGACTGGATCTGGGGAGCGGAGATAAGCTCGCCGTCGAGGATGATAGCAAGGCAGCGACCCCTGTCCGTGTGGTTCTTGGTGCCGTTGGGCTTGTAGGCGCGCGTAAGCTGCGAGAACTTGCGGCCGCCCTCGGAGGTAAGTTCGAAGGTGACCTGGAAGCCGCCCTTAAGGTCGTCGCGCGCCCATCCGGCGCGCTCGAGTTCGTCGCCCGAAAGCTCGCGGTTGCGCGAGACGAAGTGCGGGGAGTACGTTCCGTCGCCGTTCTTCTCGAGCATCATGCGGTAGCGGTCGTCCGTCGTGCCGAACGCCTGGACGCGAGCGGTGTGACCGGGCGTCGCTGCGATTTCGGAGTAGTTCGCTACGCGGGCGTAGCCGTTGCCCTTCTTGACGTAGCCCTCGGGAGCCGTATCCTTGTCGAGGAGCTTGGCGACGAGCTGGTCGTCCTTCGGATGGGTAAGACGGAATTCAAGGAACGCCGCGCTCTGGAGACGGGCCTTAGCCGCCTTGCTGACGTCCGCATCGACGCCGGGAAGCTGGACGACGAGCTGGTGCTTCTTCGGAAGCGACTGAATCACGGGCTCGTTCGTGCCCATGGAGTCGACGCGCTTGCGGATGACCGAAACGATGCGGTCGTCGCAGCCCTTGAGCGTCTCTTCGATCTTCCTCTCGACCGCGCCGGGAATGTTGGTCACCGAAGGATCGGCCGCAATGATGTCGTCTGCGAGCTTGTCGGTGTCGACTCCCAGCGTAAAGCTGGTGCCGCCCTTGAGATCGAGACCATAGCGAATCTTCTCCTTCAGCGGGTATGTGACATGAACGGCGACCGCGGCGATCAAGCCCAGTGACAGCCATTTCCATATATTGTTTCGAACTAGCGATTCCTTCGACATTTCTGTTTTCCTCTGAACTTATGACAGATGATTATTTAAGGAGTATACCAAAACGGACGGGTAAAGTCTAGTCCGAGGGTATGAAAAAAGGGTTGCCGTGCTGTGAAGGCAACCCTTTCTCCTTGACGCATGGCGTCCAATCAAGCCTGTTCGACGATGGTGACGACCTTGCCGTCCTTCGTGAACTTGACCTTGCCGTCCTTGAGAGCGAAGAGCGTGAAGTCACGTCCCTGGCCGACGTTCTTGCCGGGATGGAACTTCGTTCCGCGCTGGCGGACGATGATCGAGCCGGCTGTGAGGAACTGGCCGTCGTACGCCTTGACGCCGAGATACTTGGGGTTGGAGTCGCGTCCGTTGCGAGCTGATGCGGAAGTAGCCATTTTTCAATCCTCCTTACGCGATTGCCTTGACGGTTGCAACAGTGAGCGACTGGCGGTGGCCGACTTTCCGGCGCTCGCCCTTCCTGCGCTTCGCCTTGAAGTTGATGACCTTCTTGCCGCGCTTGACTCCATCGACGGCCAGCGTGACCGAAGCTCCCTCGACATAGGGGGCGCCAACCTTGAGGGTCGTTCCGTCCGACACGGCGCAAACCGTCGTCAGCACGGCATCCTGACCTGCTTCGACCGCGATCTTTTCAATCTCGATCTTGTCGCCGACATGGACAAGCACCTGCTTGCCGCCGGTTTCCAGAACTGCGTATGCTTCCATTGTTTTCTTTCCTTTTCTTCCGCTTTCCTTGTGGAGAAACAACCCTCCACGAAAAGCTGGAAATAATAGTATATCAAAATTAGGCTCGACGCGTCAATAGGGCGGACGTCCACTCGCCGTATGTCCTGCGGGTGAGCTCGCGAAAGCCTAGCTTTTCGAACGCCTGGGCCACTTCTGGGTAAAGTTCGGTAAGTATGCCGGAGACGACGAGCTTGTCCTTTGCGTAGCCTGCAATCTCCTCGGCAAACGCTATCAGAAGCGGGCCGAGTATGTTTGCGACGACAACGTCTGAGGGCGCGAAGACCTGTCCCGGGCCAGACTTGCAGTCCCTGCCCTGCAGCGCGAGGTCGGGGTAGAGCCCTTTTGCGGCTTCTATGGACTCGTCGAGCGTGACAGCCCCCTTGCCGAGCGCGAACTCGCGGTAGTCGACGCGCACTCCGTTGATCTCGGCGTTTTCGCGCGAAGCGGCCACTGCGTCCGCATCGATGTCAAACCCCGCCACAGGCGAGTATCCGAGCTTTGCCGCTGCGATCGAGAGGATTCCGCTGCCGCATCCCATGTCCAGGAAGGACCTTGGAGCAGCCCCTGGCTCTGGAGCCAGTTCGTCGACATACTCCAGGCAAGCGCGCGTAGTTTCATGCTTGCCGGTGCCGAAGGCCATCCCGGGGTCGAGCGTGACAACCACGTCGGAGGGCGATGGCTTGGCGTCGGACAGCTCCCATGTTGGAACTACGAGAAGCCTGCGCCCGATGCGCTCGGTCTTGAAGTGGCGCCTGTAGCTCAGCTTCCAGTCCTCGTCAGGAACGTCGACGAGCTTGAGCTCTGCATCGACGCCGACTATGGACAGCGCATCCCGAAGCCTGCGGCCTGCGTCTTCGGACTGCCCTTCGTCGGGGAAGAACAGCTGTATCTGGGTCTGGCGCTCCTCGATGTCGTGATATGAGGACAAAATGAAATCCCCTCCATCGAAAACCTCGAAGAGGGGACTCACGAACTGCTCGTCTACGGAGCAAAAAAGCTTTTTCATCTCGCTGCGCCGAGCGAAGTCGTCCGACCGACTCGATTACGCCTTCTTGGCGACGAGCTTCTTGACGACGGTGGGACGCTGGACGAGAACGCGAACTGCCTCATCGCCCATGGCCTTGACAGTGGCCTCGTCCATTCCAAACTTGACTAGACGACGACGCTGCGCCGCGTTTTTACGAGCCTTGCCTGCCGGCGTTTTGCACGGACGGACATGTGACTCTTTGCGAAGTGTACGACCTGTACCCATTTATCTACCTCAACTTTCTTGGTATGCGATCGAAGTGGCGATGAATACCGATGCCAATGCTTCCGGCGATTCGGAAGGGACGTGGAACACATTGATGCGAGTTCGGCGAACTTGATGCACGAGGCAAGCCTCGTGTTTCACCATCGCCCCCTGAGGGGCTGACTCCTTAG
>SUWC01000146.1 GCA_015061665.1 Lentisphaerota bacterium | reverse complement strand
GAGGCGAACGGCTGAAGCGGAACGCCCCGCCCCCCGCGAGGGGGACGGGGCAAACCCCAACGGAAAGGAAAAGAACGATGAACAGATTTTACTTCGCGTACGGATCGAACATGAATCCCGACCGCATCCGCGAGCGCATCCCGCAGGCGCGGACGGTCGGCCCTGCCGTCATCCTCGGGTGGCGGCTCAAGGAGCGTCTCTACGCGGACATCGAACGGTCGAGGGGCGGGCGGGTCGACGGCGTCCTCTACCTCCTCACGCAGACCGAGATTCTCCACCTCGACGCCTACGAGGGCTACCCGCGCACCTACGGGTGCGTGGAGCTGGACGCGATGATCGATCCCGTCCACAAGGTCTCGGCGTTCACTTACGTGATGACGGAGGCGGCGAAGCGCGAGCGCGACGGTAAGAAGTACCCGGAGGCATACCGCCTCATCTGCTCGGCGGGGGCGCAGTGGCACGGCATCCGCGACGCCTTCCACCGCAAGGGCGACCCGCTGTTCTCCTACACGCGGGCGAGGGGCATCTGGGTTCCGCCCGCGCAGGGGAGCGTCACGTGGGCGGACGCCGCCGCCGTTGGCGCGAAGCGGTGCGCGGACGCGGCGAAGAAGGCCCCGAAGGGAGGATCGAAAAAACTATGAAAAAGGCCGTTGCTATGCTTGCGGAATTACGGCATACTGTCGGACGATGGGATAGGGACTCGATTCGCGCCCCCGCGAGGGGCGGCGAAGAATCGAGCCGCACGGCGATCCGCCCCTCGGCAAGTAAGCACCACGTCCATTATGCCATAGCGCGGCATCATAGTCAACGGCCTAAAAGATTATTTATTTTCAAGAGGCCGCTTGATGTAGTCGCAGAGTTACGGCATAGTATGGGCGTGAAAAACAACGGAGGGATAGGCCTTCCGGGACAAAACAGAAAGGAACAGACGATGAGCAAGAAGAACAACAACGGCGCGGGCGGGCGCAAGCCCCTCGCCGACCCCAAGGGCGCGGAGCGCAGGATACGAGCATGGCTTCTGCGGACGTGCCCGGAGGAGAAGCCGATGATCGGCGACTTCCGTAAGGACGTGACCTTCGCGGAGGTGAACCGCCGGATGCACGGCGGAGAGAACTTCTACGACATCTGCGACTGCAGCGAGTCGGTCCAGCGCGAGATCGTGTTCCGCGAGCTCGCGAGGCTCTACGGGACCAAGTACGACTACTGGTACGACCTCTGGCTCCACAGCTGACCCGACGGGGCGACCCGCGCCGTCCGGCGCGGTTCGCCCTTGATTTCAAACGCCAATTATGGCATCATGTAAAGGCAACTCCAGAAAGGAGAACGACTATGAAAGACCTGATCAGAAGCACGGCAGAGTTCAAGGCCCTCCGCGCCGAGGCGCGTGAGGCGATTGCCGCCTACGAGGACGGAGCGGACTTCCTGTTCACGATCAGCCGCCTCGCGGCAATCGGCGAGCGGATGAACGTCCTGCTGGCGTAGACCCGCGACATTTCAAGGGCGGAGACAACCTACCTCCGCTCGCGGACGGTCCCCGCATTTTTCCGAGCGTCAATTTCCTTTCGGCGCGAGGTTTTTCTGCGGAACAGGCCGTCCGCTCTTTTTTTGTGTTATGCCTTGAGCAGCGCGAAATGAGACTTGCGCGAGGATATGACCCCAGCTCTGCACAGTCGGCTGATTTCGTCGGAGAGAGCGCTGCGCTCGACGCAGAGGTAGTCGGCGAGTCCCTGTCTGTCGAGCGGTATGTCAAACTCACGCGAGGCGTTCTGCTTTGAGAAGGAGTAGAGGTACGCCATGAGGCGGTCTGCTGTCGCACGTCGGGATAGGATGTCTATCTTGCGGTTCAGCTCCAGCGTTTTCACTGCGAGCGTACGCATGATATTCCTGACGATGCGGGTGTGGAACGCGCAGGCGTTTTCGCACGGCGTGACGATGCGGGCGGCCTTGAGCAACAGAACTTCGCTCTCTTCGCTGGCTTCCACGTCAACGCTTATTGCATCCGCGCCTGACAACGCCTGCGCTGCCGCCACGCTTTCGGGCGCACTTATGAGCTTGATCAGTGTCCGCTTGCCGTTCGCATCGTAGGTTGAGACGGCAAGCGAACCGGACAGGACGACGCCGAAACGGTCTGCCTTTTCACCCGTGCGCATGAGCGGTTCGCCTTTCACAAGGCGCACACGCCGTGCGCCGAGGCACGAGAAGAGCGCAGAAAGGTTGTCGATCCCGATTCCGTCGAAGAGCAGCGACCGTTTGGCCAGCGTCGCGAGATATGTGCTTTCCTGTTGCATGGCGGATATTGTATCATAATTTCGTGAAATGTTGGCGTGCCAACATATTTCACAAATCGGTTTTGGTATAATACGCGCCGTCAACAAGAAACAGGAGGCAAGAGACATGAAAAGAAAGATTGTCGAGATCGATGAGGCGAAGTGCAATGGGTGCGGGCTGTGTGCGAACGCCTGCCACGAGGGCGCAATCGCAATCGTGGACGGCAAGGCGCGGCTCGTCAAGGACGACTACTGCGACGGCATGGGCGATTGCCTCCCGGAATGCCCGACGGGCGCGATAAGGATAGTTGAGCGCGATGCGGTGGCGTATGACGAAAAGGCTGTGCAAGAAAGGAAGATGGCGAAAATGCAAGAGCAGATGAAGGCTGGCGGAATGTCGCTCGCGGGCAAGACGCCTCCGCCCGGCGGTTGCCCCGGCAAGGCGATGCGCCAGTTCAACCGCAAGGAAGTGCCGCAGCCATCTGCGTCCGGAGCGGACGCGCAGGAGCGCGTCCCTACCAGCGAACTCGCCCAGTGGCCGTGCCAGATACGGCTTGTACCTGCGACCGCGCCGTTCTTCAAGGGCGCGAAGCTACTCATCGCCGCCGACTGCACGGCCTACGCATACGCCGCGTTCCATCGTGACTTCATGCGCGGCAAAGTGACGATTGTCGGATGCCCCAAGCTCGACCCCGTGGACTACTCGGAGAAGCTGACGGAAATCATCCGCGAGAACGACATCAAGTCCGTGACAATCGTCCGCATGGAGGTTCCGTGCTGCGGCGGTCTTGAACTGGCCACGAAGAAGGCGTTGCAGGCAAGCGGGAAGTTCATCCCGTGGCAGGTCGTGACAATCTCGCTCGACGGGCGGATAATCGATTCGTGAAGGAGACGCCATGAACGAACGCAAAGGAGAGGTTTTTTCGATAGCGGCGGAGAATGCGCCGGTTGACGGCTGCACGGTCTCGAAGGCCGTTGCCGAAGTTGGCGGGCGGCGAATCTCCCATTTCGCCCTCGCGGCCGGAACGAATATCAGCCCCGAAACATACGACTACCATAAATTGTGGATAGTCATGGACGGCGAAGGAGAGGTTTTAGGCGAAAGAAACGCAAAGGTCGCAAAGGGAGGTGCTTTTGTCACGCCTGTCGGCCAGCCGGTGGGCGTAAAGACGGAGGCGGGCATAGTCTATACGGAAATCGAAACAGGAAAGGAACACAAAATGAAACTGAATCCAGGCGAGGCATTCGCGCTCAAGGACGTTCTTCCCTACGCGGAGGGGCGCATCGTCAACAAGGACATCATCAACGAGCCGAAGTTGAAGTTCGTATTGATGAGTTTCGCCGCCGGTACGGGTTTGAGCGAACACGCCGCGCCGGGCGAGGCGCTGATCTTCGCGCTCGACGGCGAGGGCGTGATCGGCTACGAGGGCAAGGAACACACCATCAAAGCAGGGGAGAACTTTGCGTTCGCCAAGAACGGCGCACATTGGGTCCGCGCCGAAAAGCCGTTCAAGATGGCTTTGCTGCTAACATTGGATTGACAAACAAAAGGAGAATCAAGATGAGAGCGTATGTTGACCAGGAACTATGCATAGGCTGCGGCCTTTGCACAAGCATCGCGCCTGACGTGTTCGCAATGAACGCGGACGGCAAGGCGGAGGCCGTCTCTGACACGACCGACGCAAACGGCGAGTCGGTAAAGCAGGCTATCGAGGGATGCCCCGTGGCCGCAATAAGGGAAACGGAATAACGCGCAGAATTTCATCACTTCAAACAGGAGAATTTGAAAATGAACGAACAGAAGATGTTTTGCTGGCAATGCCAGGAGACTGCAGGAAACAAGGGCTGCACGGTATGCGGCGTGTGCGGCAAGACGGCTGACGTCGCTGCGTTGCAGGATGAACTGGTCTATGAGACGA
>SUWC01000035.1 GCA_015061665.1 Lentisphaerota bacterium | reverse complement strand
GGGCGCGCGATGCCAACGGGTCGGACGCGCAGATGAGGTCGAACTTCTCGACCGTCGTCATCGCCGGCTTCGTCGTTGGCGGCTTTACCGGTTCGCTCGACTGGCTCGTCCTATCGTACTGCCCGCCCGAGGAGTTTACCCGCCTCACCAAATGGCTCTACGGCTCGCTTTCGGAAGTCGGGCCGGCGGCTCTCGCTGCAGGAATCGCCGTGCTCGCGCTGGTGATGGCCGTGCTCTGCCTCTTCCGCAGGGAGCTCAACGTCATGGAGCTCGGCCATGACGAGGCCGAATGCCTCGGTGTCGACACGCGCACGGCGATGATTGTCGCGATCGGCGCGGTGTCGCTCGCGACGGCTGTCTCCGTGTCGCTCGCCGGAGCGGTCGGTTTCGTGGGGCTGGTCGTGCCGCATTTCGTGCGGCGCGTGTTCGGGCCAAGGATGGAGCGGCTTCTGCCGTTCTCGGCGTTGTTCGGCGGCGTCTTCCTCGTGATTGCCCAGGCCGTTGCCGCGACGCTTCTTCCGAACGTGGGCGTCGGGGTGATATGCGCCATATTCGGCGGCCCGTTCATTCTCTGGCTTCTCGCCTCGCGCCGCAGCGGAGAAGGGCGCGACATCTAGCTTTTTGCGAATCGAGTTCGCGAAGAGCTGCAGAGGCAATAGTCTCTGCATGACCCATGCCGGCATGTTTGCTTGGCGCTGGCGCGCGACCACGAACCTTGGCCGGGCGGCGAATCGCGCAAGCGCGATTTGAACCATCGCCTTGCCGCCGGGCCTCAGGCTTCGCCTGGCCCGTCGTCAAGTCTCTGCTTCAACCCTGCGAGTTCCGCCGCCCGCCAAGACACGAATGCCACCTGCGTGGCACAAGGAGACCGGCAAAGGCGCGTACTTCAAGTTCTCGTTCGACGCGAAGTACGAGTTCGTGCCGTGCTACACGTGGCTTTACGGTTCGGGGCTGCCGAACCAGTACTACAGCCGCGACTTTGTCCATTCCGGCGAATACGGCAAGCAGATCATCGGTCGCGTGATGCTGGGCTATTTCCTTACGGGAAAATGACTGAGAACTGAAATCGAAATCCCGTGCGGCAACCGCCATGTTCCCGTACTTTCGGATGATTGTGCGTATTCTGTAGTATGATGTATAATTGGGGAAACTCAATTGTACATCATGCTGAAAATGAAAAAAGGTTATATTTGCGCCGCGATCGCGGTGGCTGCCATAGGACCGGCGCTGTCGTCGGACTTCGCAGAAACGCTGGTTCTGCAAAACGACGCGCTACGCGCCGAGGTGTCGCCGGCGTGGGGCGGACGTCTCATGTTCTTCGGACGCACGGGCGGCAAGAATGCGCTCTGGACGAATCCGTCCGCTTCGACCAATTCGGTCGATGCGAAATGCGCGAGAATCTGGAAGAACGTCGGCGGGGAAAAGACCTGGGTCGGCACCATCGGCTCGGACTACTGGAAGAGTTTTTCGTCCGACGGCAGGGGTTGGCCGCCTCCCGCATGGTTCGACTCCGCGCCGCTTGATGTCGTCAGGGCCGACGCGACGAACATTCTTCTCCGTTCCGGATTCCATTCCGCCTGCGGATGGACCGTTGCGCTCGAACGCGAATTCACGCTGACGGGCGACAGGCTCTTGCTCAGGGAGAAACTCTGTGATTGTTCACAAATCTCAAATGTTCACAAATCACAAATGAACACAAATGACAATTGCAATTTGCCGTTTGTGTACAATGACGATCGCCGTCGCGTATGGAGCGTGACGCAGATTCCGCTGGTTGACAGAGTCGAGGCGCGTCTCGCCGGAGACGGGCGTGCAGAGTATTTCTTGGGATGTCCGCCGCTTTCCCCGCCCGGTTCCGGCGGATGGGCTGCGCTCGATCTATCGAGCGCGCCGAAGAACGCGCGAGTCACGCTTGACGGCGATGCGCTTGCGGCGACGATTCCCGGAGTCGGACGGCTTGTGATAGAACAGTCCGCCGCCGCACGACACCTCGGCGCGTTCGGGAAACCGTCCCGCGCGATAGTCTATACGACCGGAAAGAAAGCAGAGCCGTCGAAATGGACGGGATCCGCCCAGACGGGCTATATCGAGCTTGAGTTTATGGCGCTCGGTCCCGATGCGGAGCAGACGCTGTCATTCAGGATAGAGGGTTTTAGCCGCAAAGAACACAAAGATCGCAAAGAGGCGAGATTGAAACGCATGCGGGAGGACAAGCTTGGAATGTTCATCCACTGGGGACTCTATTCCATTCCCGCCAAGGGAGAGTGGCTTATGAACCGCGAAAACATCCCCGCTGCGCAGTACGACAGGCTCGCCGACGAGTTTTGTCCTCCCGCGTCGTTTTCGCCGCGCGAGTGGGTGCGGCTTGCGAAACGCGCCGGATGCCGCTATGCCGTCCTCACGACGCGGCATCACGACGGCTTCTGCCTGTTCGACACGAAGACGACGGATTTCAACTCCGTCAAGACGGCGGCGAAACGCGATTTCGTCCGGGAGTTTGCGGACGCCTGCCGCGAAGATGGGCTGCGCGTCGGATTCTATTTCTCCATCATGAACTGGCAGTACGACCATTCTCCGGGCGGCGTATTCGACCGGAAGGTGTGGGACGCCCAGGTGCGCACGACCCACGAGGCGCTACGCGAGCTTATGGCGAACTACGGCAGGATCGACTATCTCTGGTACGACGGATGCAGCGCGCCCGGCTCCACGGATGCCGAAGCGATGGAGAGAATGTGGCGCATAAAAAATCTGAACGCCATGGTGCGGTCGCTCCAGCCGGACATATTGATAAACGACCGCTCAAGCGTTCCGGAGGACTATTCGACGCCCGAGCAGCGCCTGACGCCTCCGCCGCGCGGCAGGATGTGGGAAAGCTGCATCACGTGCAACCGGAGCTGGGGATATGTGAAGGACGACGTGGACTGGAAGAGTACGGAGACGCTCGTCCGCTCGCTTCTCCACTGCGCGCGCTTCGGCGGAAACATCCTCGTAAACATCGGGCCGCGAGCCGACGGTTCCGTGCCGGAGGAGTGCGTCAGGGCGTTCGAGGGGCTAGGTGAATATGTGGCGCGCTGTCCGGAGTCGATATACGGCGCGGAGCGTGACGACTGGACGGAGGCGACGCACGAGGCGGGCGTCGTCACGAAAGCAAACGGCACGTACTGGCTTCACACATTTGAGAGCTTCAGCCGCAACGAGAAAATATGTCCGGCGTTGGACAACGCGGCGGAGATGGTGAAAGTCGCCGACGGCGTTTACCGCGTAGCGTTCAAGCGTAACGCGAGGCCGTGCAACTGGCTTGGCGGACGCCATGATGTCGAAGTGAAGCCCGGCGAAGCGCCGGTGCTGGGAGAAGATTCGGACAGAGAGGCCCCGCCGACGGGAGAGGTGGAGATTGTGGAAATTGACAACAATGGAATTGGCAACACTGGCAACATCGGCAACATTCCCGTCTCTTTTCCTGCCGGTGGAATATGGAAAGTCGAGATTGGCTATGTAAACCCGGAAGGCTTCAAGGATACGCATTCGATCGACTGCACGGCGGAGGCCGGGGAAACTAAAACGTTTGCGCTTCCCTGCGGGGCGAAAGGCGTATATGCAAAAAGGGTTTCTCCCGTCTGGAAAGCCGTGCCGCCGAAATCGTGGGATGTCGCCGGAGTGTTTCCGAGCAGATTCTATGCGACTGGATTCGATGCGAAGACGGTCGGCGAGATTTTTGCGAGAGACCTTCTCGCGGAAGCGGAAGCGGCGGAGTTCATCCCCGTCGGGGACGAGAACGACAAGGCCGACAAGCCGGATGTGCGGATCAACCTGAACTATTCCGCTCCCGTCAAGCGGATAGGCTATGCGTTTGCGCGGCGGAAGTTCTCGAGCGACTGCGAGCGGACGGTCTACGCGGCGTTCGGAGCGGACTGGTGGGGCGAGGTCTTTGTCAACGGCGAGAAGGCGCTTGACGTCCGTTCCGGGTGGAAGCCGACGCCTTTTCCGCTCAGGTTGAAGAAGGGGGACAACGAAGTTCTCGTAGTCGTTCACGGCGGTTCCCGCCAGCACTGGTTCGTTTTTTACGTGAATGCCGATTGCTGAAATTCGTGGAATTTGATATCATTTGATACTGATGAGATTGCTTTCCGAGGCTGTCGTGTCGTTGGCGTTTGCGGTTCTTTGCCTTGCGGCGGAGGGCGCGGCGGGCGTTGTCACGAACTGTGCACGGCTTGTCGAGATATCCACCACGAACGACGGAGCCGAAGAGCACTTCGACGTGACGGCGCATGCTGTAACGCGATTGTCGGCATCGGGTATCGGCCTTGTCGTGCGGGACGGAACCGGGGCGATTCCGCTCTACTTCACGAACAGCGTCCATGTGGCCGATGTCGTGCCGTACGGCACGGGGCGGTTTCGCGGATGGATCAGCCGCGAGTTCGACAGCGCCTATTTCTTCTGCGACGGCTATGCGTTTGTCGCGCCTGGCGAGCCGCCTCGTCCGGTTGGCGAAGTCACCTCCGCGCGCTTCATGTCCGGCGAATGCGATTATCTGACCGTCAGCTTGCGCGGGGTCGTCAGCGATGTGTTTCCCGACGAGAACGATCCTCGCTTCCGGTATTTGACGCTCCGCTCCGGCGAAGCGCTCGTATACTGCGCGGTACGCGATGGGGAAGGCGACGACATGCGCCGACTCATCGGCGCGGAGATCGTCGCAACCGGAAACGTGTCGCCGTATGTCCACAAGAACCGCAGACAGATCGGGCGTACGCTCCACGTCGCGCAGACTGGCGGAATCGACATCGTGAGGCCGGCGCCGGACGATCCGTTCGCCGTGCCTGAGATGCCGCCGTTCCGCCGCGAGCATCCTTCGCAATACGCGCTGCTCGGCCGCCGCCGCGCGAGCGGCCGCGTCCTTGCCGTCTGGGACGGACGGCGCATGCTGATCCGGTCGCGCAGCGGACACGTCTCCAATGTCGATCTCTCGGAAGATCAGTCCCCTCCGTCCGCCGGCGAATCCGTCGAGATCGCAGGGTTCCCCGAAACGGACCTCTACCGCATAAACTTCACGCGCGCGATATGGCGGAAGGGGGAAGAGGTAAAAGGGAAGAGCGAAGTGGGGAAAGGGACGTTGGAAGAAGCGGTCGACGTCTCGCCCGGCGATATAGTGTCCCAGACGGGCGGTGTCATGCGCATCGAGGCGGATTTCCACGGACGCGTCATACGGCTGAAGGGCGTTGTGGCAAAGGTGCCGGACGAAGGCCCGGCGTTCTACCTCGATTGCGGAGGACGGCTGGTCGCGGTCGAGTCGGAAGCGGCGGACGGGCTGCGCGAAAAAGTGGAGCCCGGCTGCCTTGTCGAGGCGACGGGCGTATGCGTGATGGATACCGAAAACTGGCGTCCCAACGCGCCGTTTCCGCGCATGAAGGGGTTCTTTGTCGCAATGCGAGGCGTGGACGACTTGCGCCTGGTGGAAAGCCCGTCGTGGTGGACTGCCGCGCACGTCGGCGTCATCGCGTTTCTGCTGGCGGTCGCCGTTCTTGCCGCCCTCGCGTGGAACGTGACGCTGCACCGCCGCGTGAACGAACTTTTCGGAAACTACCGCAAGGCGGACGCGGCGCGTCTTGCGTCCGAGATGCGCATGCGCGAACGCAACGCGCTCGCGACGGAGCTTCACGACACGATCGCGCAGAATCTGGCCGGTGCGATGTTCCATCTGAAGACTGCCGCGATGTCGGCGAAGCGGCGCGGCGACGCGGATACGGAGCGGAAGGTCGATATAGCCTCCGTCTCGCTCCATTCGTGTCTGTCCCAGCTGCGGGACAACCTGTGGGATCTCAGGAACGGGCTTGCCGCCGGAGAGAATCTGGCGGACGCGATCGCAAAGGCGGCGAAGCCGCACCTGCACGGCGCGTCGCTTCATCTCGACATCGACGTCGGAGAAAGGCGTTTTTCCGAAAGCTTCGCCCACGCGGTCGTCTGCGCCGTGCGCGAGGGCGTCATAAATGCGGTACGCCACGGCGGAGCGAGAAATGTTTTCGTGTCGGGTTCGCGCAGCGGGGACGGATTCGCGTTTTCGGTCAGGGACGACGGATGCGGATTCGACGTGGCCGCGCGCCCGGGCGTTGACGAAGGGCATTTCGGGCTTCAGGGCGCGCGCGAGCGCATCAGGATGTTCGGCGGCGAACTCGAGCTGGAAAGCGAACCAGGCAAAGGGACGGCAATGCGCTTTGTCGTTCGCGAGGAGCAGGCCCCGAAAGGAGACGATCCATGAAACAATCAAAGCGTATAAGAGTTCTTCTTGCGGACGACCATGCGGTTCTTCGCAAGGGGCTTTCTGCGCTCATGGCGGAATATGGGGGGATCGAAGTCGTCGGCGAGGCGGAAAACGGCGAGGAGGCCGTCGCTCTCGCAGGACGGTGCCAGCCGGATGCGATAGTCATGGATCTCGTCATGCCCGGGATGGACGGACTGGAAGCGACGCTCAAGATCATAAGGAACGATCCGGACGCGAAAATCCTACTGCTTACGACATTCGGCGAGGCGGAGGCGATTCGCACTGCGCTCAAGTCCGGCGCACGTGGAGCCGCGACAAAAGACATAGACCCGGAAGAGCTAGTGGGCGCCATCCGCACGGTTGCCTCCGGCGGGACGTTCGTCTCGCAGTCGCTCAAGGGACTCATCGAAGAGGACGACGCGATCGACAGCCTCACGCCGCGCCAGCGCGAGATACTCGTGGATATATCGCAGGGGTTTACGAACAACGACATCTCCGTGAAATACGGCATAGCCCTGCCGACCGTCAAAGACCACATACGTCTCCTTTTCGAGAAACTCGGCGTCTCAAACCGCGCCGAGGCCGCGTCGCTCGCCGTCCGCCGCAGGATGGCGTAGGGTTCGGGATGGCTCATTTTTTTGCGGACAACGCCTTAAATTGGCTCATGTTTTGTGATAAGTCGGCTTCTCCTGTTCTTTGCGGCTAAAACCGAATGCAAATGCGCCAAACTACCGAATGGGATTACGCCAAACTACCGAATGGGATTGCGCCAAACTACCGAATAGCTATTGTGCGGCGGAGCATTATTTGATATACTGCTCACCAAATGACAGAAAAATACTGCAAACGAATTGCTGATGATCTTCTTGCTGACAGGCTTGAAGGTGCTGGCGCGGTTTTGGTTGAAGGAGCGAAATGGTGTGGCAAGACCACAACATGCGAGCAGGTTGCAAAAAGTGTCCTTTACATGGGAGATCCCGACTCGAAGAAGAGGAACATTCAGTTGGCAGAGATCAATGTAAAGCAACTGCTGGAGGGTGATTCACCGAGGCTTATTGACGAGTGGCAGGAATTTCCGCGTTTTTGGGATGCAGTTCGTTTTCAGGTTGACCATAGGGCAGGGTTTGGACATTTCATCCTCACGGGATCGTCTGTTCCTCCTGACACATCGGAAATATCGCATTCCGGCACTGGGCGAATTTCACGCATGACGATGCGCCCTATGACATTGTGGGAGTCTGGCGACTCGTGCGGAAGCGTATCTCTGTCTGCGCTTTTGCGCGGCGATGCGCTCGTTGAGGGCGAATGCAAGCTGCTTGATTTGCAGCGGATCGCCTTTCTCGTGTGCAGAGGTGGCTGGCCTCAGGCGATTGGTCAGCGCGAGAGAATCGCCCTTATGAGGTCATTTGACTACTACGATGCAGTTGTCAACGCCGACATATCGCGTGTCGACAAGATTCCCCGCGATCCTGAACGTGTCATGCGGTTGATGCGATCATACGCGAGGCTTCAAGGTACGCAGTCCAACTTGTCTGCAATACGGCTGGACATGAAGGAGCATGATACAAGAGGACTGGACGAGGATACCATATATTCCTATGTCAACGCCTTGAAGAAGATATTTGTCGTGGAAGACATGCCGGCTTGGTGTCCAAACTTGCTGTCAAAGGCGGTTGTACGGACTTCAGATACTCGCTACTTCACAGATCCGTCAATAGCGTCGGCTGCTTTGGGTTTAGGCCCCGGAGATCTCATGAACGACCTGCGTTCCTTCGGCAGACTGTTCGAGGTGATGGCTGTTCGCGATTTGCGGGTATATGCAGAGTCGTCCTATGGCACTGTCAGCCACTACCTCGACAAAAACGGACTCGAATGCGATGCTATCGTCCATCTCAGAAACGGGACATATGGCCTTGTCGAGATAAAGCTGGGTGGGGATACCTTGATCGAGGAGGGGGCGGCGACATTGAACGGACTGGCCAAGATAGTCGATACCGCGAAGATGAAGGTACCGTCTTTCAAGATGGTTCTTACGGCTGTCGGCGAGGTTGTGTACAGGAGAAAGAAAGACGGCGTAATCGTATGTCCGTTGTCCGCGCTCAAGCCATAGATTCCCTCCCGCACCCCATACTTTAGGATGGTTGCCGGGAGAGGGGGAAATCGGTATGGGCTCATTTTTCGCGGATAACGACTTAAAATGGCTCATGGGTGGTTGTCGCAAAACGGTTGCGTTCCATGGGTAAAACATGGTATAAGACAACCAAAACTTGCGAAATGGAGTTTTGTTATGCAGGGAATGCAACTCAAAGATCTTGTAATGAAACTTAGACGGTTTCATTGCGAGTTTTAAACCGTAGAAGTCAAAGCTGCAAAAGGCAGGTGGATTGCTGTGTCTTTCTCGTCCAGAGGCACCGCGCAGCAGGTTGCAGCGCTTCACAAGTGCGCGGTAGCTGAAGGGAGAAACACTCGGGCGGATCCGTGGCTAAAGTAACGGGCTGCGGCGGCGATTGCCGACACCATACTTTAGGATGGTTGTCGGGAGAGGGGAAATTCGGTACGGGCTCATTTTTGCGGATAACGACTTAAAATGGCTCATGTTTTGTGATAAGTCTGGTCTGCCAACACGCGGGCGAGTGAATATGGTATAATGTGCGACAGAAAGGAGTATTTGGAATGAGCATAACTGTAGATTTGCCGCCGGCGATGGCGAAAGATGCGGAAGGGTATGCAACCATTCAGGGTACAACTCTTGAACGGATACTGTTCGATTACTTGAAACGCGAACTAAGCCGTTTGCATGCCGGTAGGGCAAACCGTCTTTCTCAATTTGTTGGCTGCATAAAGACTGACAGGCGAACAGATGATGTCGTGAGCGAACTTCGAGGGTATGATCAATGGTAACTGCAGTCGACACGAACATTCTGCTTGATGTATTTCTTGACGATTCACAATATCGTCAGGCTTCATTCGTCGCGTTGTCGCGCGCGCTCATGTCGGGGGATGTCATCGTATGTGATGTGGTTTGGTCTGAGACAGGTGCAGCCTTTGACGACATGGGCCAATTTGCAGATGCAATGGAAACGCTCGGCCTCCAGTTTTCGCCAATGACTAAAAGGGCTGCAACATTGGCATCGGAATTATGGAGAGAGGCGAAGCGTAGAAAGCCTGTACCGCCAAGAAGGGTGGTGGCGGATTTCCTTGTAGGAGCCCACGCGATGGAGTGCGCGGACTGCTTGTTGACGAGAGACAAGGGATTTTACCGAGATTATTTTTCCAATCTGACGGTTATTGATCCACAATAATTCGTCCGTCCTTTCTCCTTAGCCGGTTGCCGCGGAGCGGGCAAAACAAAGAAAAGAATAAAATCCCCGACACCATACTTTAGGATGGTTGTCGGGAGAGGGGAAAATCGGGTATAATTTGCGCAAAAGCCCTGCTTGGTTGCAGGGTGAAATGTAGTTTTGCACAAAAATGGAGGTATGATATGTGGGTCAACAAGATGAAAATCGGCAGAATAGTGCACTGTGCTGCTGCTTGCATTCCGTCACGCCGCGCCGCATTTGCCGCGACTGTCGCGCTCTTCGCCGCGCTCGGCGCACAGGCGACAGACTGGTACGTCGCCACTAACGGCGTAGATACCGCAGCCGGAAGCGAGGCTGCCCCAGTCGCAACCATCTCAAAGGCGCATGCTCTGGCATCGGATGGCGACACGATTCACATCGCACCGGGCGTTTATGCGCTCGCAAGCGGAACGACTGTCACGAAGAACGACCTTTCTTTCGTAGGCGACGGCGATACGGCGGCGGATGTGGTGATCGACGGACAGGGCTCGTGCCGCGCCTTTGTCGTGAAGGGGGCGACAGGACTCACCTTCGCGAACTTCACAATCCGAAATACCAGCTACACTTCCGCTTCGGGCATATTGGTCGGCTCGAACGAGAGTACCCCCGTCCCGATTACCACAGCCGGCAACAACCTCTTCACGAACCTTGTGTTCCGTGCCTGCACGAACTCGAACACCAGCACCAGTGCCAGGTTATACCAGAGTGGCGGGGCGCTTTACGCCGCTTCTGGCGATACTGTCGATCACTGCGTGTTTGAGGACTGTTCGGGGGGGTATGCCGGCGGCGTCGTGGCGGATTGTTCGGTCGGCAACGTTACGTTCCGGAATTGCGAGTTCCGCCGCTGCAACTCCGTCGCCCTTCGCGGTCGCAACAATGCCACAGACGGATCGCGCCGCGTGGTTCTGGAGAAATGCGTGTTCAAGGATAATCTGGCACGTGCGGGGTCCGGCGGCGGCGTCTTCGCCATAGGTTGCACCTTCGCCCGCAACTCCGCAACGGAGGGCGAGGACGGCGGCGTATGGATTGTCGCAAATGACGTGGGGACACCATACGACTTTGTTGGATGCTCCTTTACCGCCAACTCTGCTGCGCATGGTGGCGTGGTTGCGTCGGGCCTGAGCAATTCGAGCAGCACTCCCGTTTTTACCTTTTCCAACTGCACGTTCCGTGCTAACGTTTCCTCCGGACAAGGGGCCGTCGCGGCTCACTACACGAGCAACACATCCTCGCTCCGTACGATATTTGCCTACGACTGCGAGTTTGAGGGGAACACGGCAGGCGGTGGATACGTTCTCTACGCTCGTGTTTTGACGATGGAGCGCTGCACCTTCTTCCGCAACATCTCCGGCGGCGACTACTGCTGTGCGGAACTCAACGCCAATAGCTCCGCCATCAACTGCCGTTTCGAGGGGAACCATACGATGGACTCCTATGCCGGGGATCTCGGCGCTATGCTTGGAATGTCCGGCGTCAACACCCTTGTGCGGAACTGCCTGTTTCTCACGAACATAAACGAAAGCGCGTCGGGGCGGGCATCGGCGCTTTTTCGGGACAGCAAGACGGCGTATCCGACCGTTGTGGAAAGCTGCACGTTCGCGGGGAACACATGCCGAACGGCGACGAATGGATACCAAGCGGGAGGAATTGGCGCCATGACAGATTCAATAGATGGCTGGGCGATAGTGAATTGCGCCTTTCTCGACAACAAGGTCGGTGACGAGACGAGGAACTTGCCATGCCCTGCAAACAGTAGCAAGAAGGGGGTTATCCGCAATGGCTGCACCAACTGCTTCGAAAACGCCACGTCAACCTACGCGCTGCTTGCTGATGGCGCGAACGGCAACATTGTCAATACATCCCTAACAACAGCAGACCTCTTTGCCGACTATGCGGCGGGTGACCTGATGCCGTCAAAGGGAAGCATTCTGCGCAACGCGGGCGTGAACCGCGACTGGATGACGGCGACGGCCGTTGACCTTGGCGGGAAAAACCTTCGCATCAACCCCGATGACAAGGTGGACGACGCGGCCATCGTCGATATCGGCTGCTACGAGTTCTTTGCGTCAAACGCCGGACTGATGATCTTCGTTAGGTAAAGGGCCAGACAATGAAACTTGCTATCGCGCTGCTTGCCGGCGTCTTGAGCGTTTCGGCGGACGCAATGGATCGTGTTCCTCCGTCAGTGAGGGATTTCTCGCCTTGCGGGGGTCGCATCCGCGCCGCACTGCTCGATCTTGCGAAACAGCCGGAGACGCCAGAGTTCGTCTCGCGGTGGATGGAGCGCGTCTCGTCTTACGGCGTGAACACGGTCGTGCTGTACCTTAAGGGCAGGGCCTCGACATCGGTATTCTCGATGCAGGAAGGGGAAGGCTATTCGCCAGATGAGATGCGGGCATGGGCGAAGCGCGCTGACGAACTTGGCATTGCGCTCGTCCCCGCCGTTTCGTTGCTCGGGCATGCCGACCAGTTCTTCGCGGACGGAAAGCATGACGCCTTCTGCGAGGAGAGGTCAGACGGATATCCCGATCCCGACGCGAAGCCGCAGACTTTCTGCCTTTCAAATCCCGCGACGCGCGACTTCCTCGAGCGCCATGTCGCCGAACTCTGCGAAATCTTCCCCGGGCCGTATTTCCACGTCGGTTTTGACGAGGCATGGAACATGGGTCGCTGCGCGCGCTGCGCCCCGCTTGCCGCCTCGGACGGTGGCGATTCGCTTTTCGCCTCGTTTGTCGGATGGACCGATTCCGTCTGCCGCAGGAACGGCAAGCGGATGATGATGTGGGACGACTTCCTCGGCTTCCACCGCGGCGCAATCGAAAAGATTCCCCGCGACATTGTCATGGTCCAATGGAACTACGGGCGCAACATTTCCACGCTGGGGCCGCGCTTCAACTTCCACGGCCACGAACGCACGGATTGGCTTTCGCTCTATGGTCGGCTTGGTTTCGACGCCATGACCGCATGCTGGTTCAGTTCGGAAAATATGCGGACGTTGGCCAACTACGACCGGCGGCACAAATCCGTTGGCTTTCTCGTCACGCAGTGGGAGGAGTTGATGTTCAGCCACCACGGAGGAAGCCTCCCGCGCATCCTTGCGAGAGTCCTCATGGACGAGGAGCCGTCCAGGTGGCAGCTGCACGACGCCTTCGAGGAGGCGGTGCGTCGCGTGTTTCCGTCCTTGACACAGGCGGAGGTGCTTGCAGCTGCGGAAATCCTCGAAAGCGCCCCGCCGCGCGCCGTGCCGGAATCGTTCGCCCGCGTTACCTGTCTGCGGCGCGGCGTCCGCGCCACGGCGGACGCCCTCGCGGTCGAGCTCTTGAAGGCGTCGGCGCTGAAGCCTGGCTCCGGCGAGGTCGATGACGACCCCCTGTGCGAACGCGCGCTTCTGGACGATATCGTCTTGCGCGGAGAGACTGGCCTTGCGCACGAATCCTTCGTGCGCTGCTCTGGACTTTTGACTGATCCGCGGCGGACGCAGGAGGATGTCGATGAAGCGGTCGCAATGTTGAAGGAAGTGCGGAGGCGTCTTGCGGCAATCCGTGAACGCCGCATTGTTCAGTCCGCAAAGTGGCGGCAGGGCAAAAAGGACAGATGTGCGACCTTGCTGGATGACTCCATTGGCGGAATCGACGCAATCCTTGGCACTAATCCGGGCGTAGCCGCTGCGGACGAAAAGAGGCTCGAACTTTGCCTTACGCTCGTCGACTTCTACGGGCGGCCGTCGTGGACTGTCAGCGGCAGGTTCTCCGGGGAATGGCGGGAACTCGCGAAGGGCGGCTGGAAGCCCGGCGACGGGGAATGGGCGGCGTTTTCGCGCTTCGCGACATTCTCGTCGGCGGAGATGCCGACCGAGGTCAAAGTCGAATACGACGGCAGCGGTGAGGCGTCGCTGCGGTATGTCCTCGTAGAGGGACGTGACGCCGTTGCGCGGCCTGTGCGTCTCGTCTCCGCGAAGGGCGAAGTCGCGAAGCCGGGAAACCTGCTTCGCGACGACTTCTCCGAGGCCGTCTTCGGCAACCCCGACGGCATCGGTGCGTTTCTGCATCCCGAACGCCGCGTGAAATCGGAAGTCGTCCTTGGAATGGGCGAATAAGAAGTTGAAAGGTTGAAAAGTTGAAAGAAACGACTATGAAAACAGTGTCTTTATTTTTCACGCTCGCGCTTTGCGGCGTTTCCATAGGCGCGGACTTCGACCGCGAGTTCCTTTACGAGGATGCGCGCCATGTTGCGCATGGCTACCGCACTTGGGACTTCAACGTCGCGGTACCGGGGCTGTATGCGATCGACATTTTGCCTGGAAGCGGAAAACGTCCCGTCAAGGCATTTCTCGATGGTGTTCAGATTGTGTTTACGCGCGGCAGTGTGGACAACGACGCGAAGGTCGATTCCGAAGGGCGCATCCGCCGTTTTCGGTGGCTGGAGAGCGGAAGTCACGTCTTCGACCTGCGCATCCAAGGCGATTCTATTCCCATGATCGACACAATGGAGGCCAGCATGCGCGGCAACGACAAAACGCCGGGCGTCCGCGCGGGTGCGTCGAGACTGTCGGGAGGCGAAGTCGGTTTCTGGATGGAGGGCCGCGACCCCGATTCAATGGCGCGCGTCATGGGCGAGCCGCTCGTAGTCGCCGGATGCGCCGGTGGTCTTAACGCAGAGGCGCAGAGACGCGGAGAATTTTCGATGGAGGTGCGACCTGCGGGCAAGGATTCCCCAGTCTGGTCGCAGGCGCTTGCCGTCAGCGAAACGCCTGTCCGCTTTGAATACCCATGCCCGCAGGAGGGCTCGTTCACGTATGTCATCAAGGATGACAAAGGAGAAGTTGTCGAAGGACCGTGGGATTTCGTCGTGACGGATATTGGGCGCAAAGAAAATATGGAATCAACGACCTCTGCGACTCCGCGTCTCTGCGGTAAAAACCCCATCCTAATTGACGCAGTCGACTGCACCGAGCCGGCGGGCGGAGCGCATCACTTCCGCGAGGGAGGGAAGAGCGAGATCGTCGAGACACCCGATGGCGCATACCGCCTTTGCGGGCCGCAGGGCGTACACAAGAACTACTACACTGCCGCGGGCAAGAACAAGTCCGGCGAATGGAAACCGGCGGGGAAGGACGCTCCCGGCGCCTTTGGCCACTATGCCTTCGATTGGTTTGGCTACACGCTCAAGGTCGAGAATCCCGGCAAAACGCACGTCCTTTCCGTGCGCGTCCCCAACGACTTGCGCCGCGTGACCTTCGTCGCGGCGTTTGACAGGCGCGTCATGCGCTGCGCCATCTGGGCGATCCTCTCCGGGTGCGGTCCGGCTGCGGGAGCGTGGAGCGAGCTGAAGATTCCTGTCTGGCCCAACGAGGATGCAATCGACGTGATGGTGTGCAACACCTCCGGCATGTCGAAGGGTAAGGACATGGGGGTGTCGCTGAAGAGCCGGCGCGGCGCAGCTTCGACGATCTCGCTTTACGAGTGCCCCGGCGGGCTGCCGCCTCTCGAGGATCCGGCATGCGGATGGAGTCTCTCGCGCGGCCTCGGCTGGGACGGCGAGCAGATCAATATCGGGCCAAACGAGCGTACCACACCGCCGCTTCCGGACGACTCGGCGAAGCGCACCTGGGAGAAGCAGAAGGCGAACGCCCGCCACGAGTGGAGCGATTTGAAGACAACTTGGGACAGGGCCTTCGAAGTGGAGGCCTGGCGCGGCGGCACGGTGGTTGCCTACCCTGTGCTGTCCTACGGCATGCAGGCGTACCAGGGCTATGCACAGCTGATGATCAAGCCGCTCCGCGACATCTACGCGGGCGAGGCGAAGGACAGTGCGCGTGATCCGTTCGACCGCGACGTGTTCGCGCTCATGCTGCAGTGCGCGGAACGGCGCGGCGTCGCGCTAGCCGCCGATTTCATGGTGAACGGCATGGTGCAGATCGGTCAGGAGTGGGCGACGGCGGTTTCGCAACGCTATGGCTTCGGCGGGGACACAACCGGAATGTATCTCTCCGAGAAGGCCGACGGCGCGCCGCGCAGCTTCTTGAACGGGACGTTGCTGCCGAATCCGGCACATCCGGCGGCGAGGAGCAATCAGGTCGAATTCTGCCGCGAGTTCGGACGCCGCTACGGACGCTACAGGTCGTTCGGCGGAATCCGCCACCGCTTCTGGAAAGGCTGGCCTGGAAGCATTGAGCCGTGGTTCTGGGGCGAAGACACTGGCTTTGACGACTTCACCGTCGGCGAGTTCTGCAAGGCGACAGGCATCGCACTCGAATCGGTCGGGACGAACGAGATGGCTTTTGCTGCGCGGAAACGCCGCATCCGCGAAGATCACGGCACCGAGTGGAACGCCTGGCGCTCGGAGGTCTGCCGCTCGCTACAGAAGGAGATGCTGGCGGCCCTTCGCGAAGGCGCGCCGCAGGCAAGGTTCTTCGTCGTGAACGAGTCGTGGAACCGCATTGAAGACGGGTCGGGGCTTGATCGCGACGTGTTCATGGGGGAGCGCGGCCTGGGGTTTGATTCAGACAATGTGTATCTTTTCGGACCGCGCCTTGAGCTGAACGCCCTCGATCCGCATTTCTTCGGACCGTTCTTCATCCACAGGAAAACAATACATCCCTTTTCGCTCTGCTGCGACAACAGCTCGCTATGCGCTCCCTACAACCTGGAACCGGCAGCGCAGGCTCTTGCGTCGAATCGCCTCGACATAATCTGGTCCGGCGGACATTGGAGCCTCCCGCCGCTGGACGAGGCGCTACGCGAGTTCACGCGAGTGTTCCGGGCGATACCGTACAGGGCCGACTGGCGCAGATGCGGCGGCGCGAATGCGCCTGTCGCCGTCTGGTGGGCGAAGGATGGCGACGACGTTCTCTTCTGGGCGGTGAACCGCACGGACACTAATCGCCGCATCGTATTGAATTTTGATCATGATCCTTCTTCGCTTGTCGATTCCGTGACTGGCAATCCTGTTAATCCTGTAAATCTTGCCAAAAAAACACTGCGTGAGATATACCTCACCCCCTTCATGCCGGGATACTTCCGCGCGAAGGGCGCGGGGACGCTTCTGTCGTTCGATGCGCCGATGGGCGAGGCGGAAAAAACGGCGGTTCTGCGCGAATGGGCGCATCTCAAGTCCATCGCGAGGCAGGCGGGGGATTCCCGCGAGTTCGTCGCGGGCGGAGGCGAGGAATACTGCCCCGGCGCCGGCGCGTTCTCGAGGCGAGACATTTCGTTGTCTTACGCGGAGGCCGTGGAGCCGGTCGCCGAGGCGGCGCGATCCGGCGACATCTTCCGCCTCAAGGCGGAGCTTGCGGACTTCCGCGAGAACCACTCCTGGTGGTACAAGAAGTTCGGCTGGCCGGAGGGAATCCGCCCCGCTCCGCAGGAGGACGTAGACGTGCGTCTGCCGCGTCCGGTCCGCAAGTGGCGCGTGGCGGGGCCGTTCGGCGGCGAGATGATCGACATGAAGAGAAACGGCTTGACACGGCGCGAGTATGACAGGACTTTCTCACCAGAGACAGGCAAGATCGATTTCGCGGCCGAATACGATGGCGCAGGCGGGGAGCACGTGAAGTGGCGCGAGGTGACGCTTGGCGAGGGCGAGCGTGTGGTGGACATGGCGGCGACGACGCCCTGCAATTTCAAGGGCGAGACTTGTGTCTCCTACCTCGCGGCGACCGTGAAGTCGCCCTCGAACCGCTCGGTGACGATCCACTGGACCAACGACTGGTATGGGAAGATTTGGATCAATGGGCGCGAAGTCGTCGGGAAGATGGAAGGCGCGGCAGGTAAATACGAATCGCGCCGTACATGGCTCAAGAAAGGCGTGAACACAATCCTTGTGCGTACCATGGCCGGCACCGGATCCGTTTGGTACTGCGGGGTGGCGTTCGATGACGATGGCACTCTGGAGTATGAGTGAAACTCGCCAAAATGTCATTGATATGCTGCCCATATTAATGAAATGATAAAAAGGACTGCCGGTAAAATGAGAACAGCATGCGAAACAATTCTCGCTGCGGCGGTCGTCCGTTGGTCTAAGGTCTGAATGTCCAGTTCGTCAACACCAAGCAGGGAATAGTATAATGTGCAATATGAAAACAAAAAACATATGCCTGTGCGCTGATGCTGAGGCGACATCTTTCAGTGGTGCATTCCGATGCTCAGACTCGGCGAAGGCCAAGGCTCGCAGCTTTATCGACAACGAGAAGCAGTTTCAGCTGGGCTTTCTGCCGACCGAGCAGTCGAATCCCATAACGGCGACACTTGAGGACGACTTCAAGCGTTCCACGCTTGCGGGTGTTCAGTGTCTGCAGCGTGGCGACAGGCAGATGCCGATCACGATGCGCCATATCTTCGCTGGGCGAAGATTTGCCGCGCTCGTCGATTCCATGGTAGCGTCCGTGACAGGTCCCAAGGGACGTATCATATTCTCAGGCTGCGGTGCGACAGGGCGTCTTTCGATTCTCCTTGAATCTATGTGGCGTGACTTCTTCCATCGCCGCGTAGCAGAACTGTCGGACAAGGAACGCGCACTTGCCGATCGCTCGGCGTCCATCATGACAGGCGGCGACTTCGCGCTCATCCGCTCCGTCGAGTTCTTCGAGGACTTTGCGGAAGGTGGTCGTCGCCAGGCCTCTGCGCTTGATGTTGGCGAAGGAGATACCTTTGTCGCAATCACCGAGGGTGGCGAAACATCATCCGTCTTGGGTTCGCTCATGTATGCCACCGAACACGGCGCAAAGTGTTTTCTCGTCTTCAACAATCCAGCCTACCTCCTGCGCAGGCACCTCGACCGTTGTCGCGAGGCGATAGACAATCCGAAGGTTACGGTGATCGACCTCTACTGCGGGTCAATGTCCGTTGCCGGTTCTACGCGGATGCAGGCGACGAGTTCCGAGCAGGTGCTTTGCTCCTGCGCCCTTGAAGCGGCTCTCTGCCGCGTGCTGCCGCGCTTCGCGAAAGAGACGACGGAAGACTATGCGCAGTTGTTCGAGAATCTTCTTGCGGGGCTTGAATCGCCGGAAGGCCGCGCCGGGCTCGTAAAGGCAATCGAGTTCGAGAAGGGAGTCTATGAGGCGGGCGGGCGTATCACGTACATTGCCGACAAGTGTATGCTCGATCTCTTCACCGACAACACGGAGCGTGCGCCTACGTTCATGATTCCGCCGATCCGCTCCAGCCAAGAGAAAGGCCTTGCGCAGTCGTGGGCATTCGTCAAGAACCCACTCCACTCAACGGAAGAATGCTGGAGTGAGATGATGCGCCGACATCCGCGTTGCCTTGACTTCACGGCAGACGACGCCCGCTCCCTTGGAATGCCGCAGACATTCATTGACAATCCTCCTGCCATCAAGTATTCCAACCTCGTCACCTACATGATCGGCAACGAACCCGCGCCCGAGCGCATCGAGGGCTTTGCTCGCGCGGCGGCGGTTGTGCTGCGCGTTCCTGGCGAGACGCATGATTTCGTAGGTGCCGCGAATCGTCTTGCCGCCTCATGGCCGGAAAAGTTGGAGTTCCGCTTCGAATTCCCTATAGCCGACTCGCCACTTGAAATATGGAAGCACCTTGCAGTGAAGCTTGCGTTCAACTGCCTTTCGACTGGCACGATGGCGGCAATGGGACGCGTTGCAGGGAACTGGATGAGCTACGTGTCGATGAGCAACAAGAAGCTGATTGACCGCAGCATCCGGCTTGTCGTGGAGCTTGGCCGCGTCGATTACGTGACAGCGGCGGAAACGGTCTTCGCTGCGCAGGAATGGATCAATTCGCAGGACTGGACGCAGAAGGAGGAGCCGTCGCCAGTCCAGGTTGCGCTTGCCGCAATACAAAGGAACAACGAAAAGTGAAAAGCCAAATGAGATTACGGTGCGGAGCAATTCTTGCGGCGGTGTTCGCTCTGAACGCGTTCGGTGACGAGCGGTGCGAGGCCGGGGGCGATGCCGCCGCAGTCGCATTCAAGTGCCAGCCGGACGGGGCACTCGTGCTGGTCGATTCTGCGCGTGGCGAAAAACTTTTCTCTATTCCCGAGGCGCGACTGATGCTGCCGGACTTCGCGAAGGATGCCGCGCTCATCGCGAAGACGGTTGGCGAGGGCGGCGTGGTGCGGCTTGAGTTCAAGAGCGTGAAGCTCGGGCGCGGCATTGTGACGGCAACGCCCCATCGCAGAGGTTTTCTCGTCAAGGGTGAGTTCGTTCCGGACGAAGACGTGATCATGAACCGCCTCGAAATCCTCCCGTCGGGTACGAAGACACTCTTCTACGAAATCAACAACTACCGCAACCAGCACGCGACAGATCAGGTGTTCGAGCGTGTTGTGCTCGGGGCGCGGGAGTTTGCCTGCAATACGTATTCCAAGGACTGGCAGTTTGCGCCTCATCCGAGTGCGATGCTTTTTACCCGAAACGACGCGCATCTGCTTGTCGGAACGACCGAAGCGCCGGTCGGCGGGTACGGGCTATATGCGCAGGGTGGGAAGTGGATTCTTTCCGGATTCTATCTTCACTACGGTGACGGAGAATGGGGCTGGGGGATGAAGGCGGGCGAGACCTGGAAGTCGCCGGAGTTCTACTTTGCGTTTGATCGTGGCGGCGACGTGCATGCGTCGTGGCGGCTTTTTGCGGAAGACCTCGCCACGGACGGCAAGATTGCCGATCCGTCAAAGCGCAAGGCCGTTCCGTGGCATAGCGAACACTACTACTGCACATGGGGCGACCAGATGCTTCTTTCGGGATACATCCCCGATGCAGACCTCAAGAAACAGTCGCTTGCGAATCCATCTATACGCGGCAAGAGCTGGCTAGTGCTGAACGAGAAGATGGTGATGGACGCGGCGGAACGCATCAAGCGCGAAAGACTGCCTATACGCACAATTCTCATCGACGGCGGGTGGATGCTGAACACGATGGACTTCCGCGCCGATCCGTCGCGGTTCCCCGATTTCAGGGGGATGGTCGACCGGCTTCATGCGATGGGCTTCAAGGTGATGGTGTGGTGGACGTGGAGCGAATGCCGCGACGAGAACTGCGAAAAGGCGATTGGACGCCACAACACGATGCTTGAAGGGAAGCGCAACTGCCATGGGCGATGGATGGCCGACTTTTCCAAGAAGTCTGCGCAGGAGGAATGGCTGAAGCCGACAATGCGGAGGCTTTTCTCTTCTGAGCCGGGATGCTACGACCTTGACGGCGTTAAGACCGACTACCAGGCCGACAAGATACATTTTGACCTTCCTGCACAAGACCCCGCATGGCGTGGCGAGGAAAACTACTTCCGTCGGCTCTATGTGCTTTTTACGTCTGAGATGCGGAAATACAAGCCGGACGCGCAGCACTGCGGATGCGCCGGCAACTGGTTCCTTGCGGAGTACATGGATCTCAACAGGACGTACGATGTTGCCGGAGACAACCCTCGCGAACACGAGAACCGCGCCAGGATGCTTATGGCGACGGCGCCTGGCGTATTGCCTGTCTATGACATGCAGCATTTCGGATGCAGGACGACATTCGCCGAATGGCTCGGCTCGGCACGCAGACTCGGCGTTCCTGTCCATGTTGGAAACCTCTTCGAGATGAACGACGACGAGTTTTCAGGTCCCACGCCAATGACGGCGGATGATTTTGACGTTTTGAGAAAGGGACTCCTGAAATGAGAATCCTGTGCGGAACAATTCTTGCGGCGGCGATGGCGCTTTCCGTGCATGGCGCGGAATCGCGCGCCGAGGTTATGGACATGGTTCACCACAACCCCGGCGAACCTTTCACGAGGACCGCATTCACAGACCCCGGCACGCTCGCGTCGTACGGCTACGATGCGATGGTCGTCAACGAGTTTGTGTTTCCGCAGTGCGCCGTCACGTTTGACTCCTTCGACAGGCGCGTATTCCCGGAAGGCTCCCCAGAGCGCGCGTGGGTCATGGCAGCAAGGGACCGGATGCGCGAAAAGTGCCGCAAGTGCCATGCCGCAGGGCTGAAGTGCTACTACTTCATGGACATAATCGTCTTTCCGAAGCGGCTTGTCGAACTGTACCGCGACGATGTGTGCGGCCCAGACGGGCGCATATCCTTCTCCAGGCCGCTGACGAGGAAGCTGCACCGCATCATGCTCGACGAGCTGTTCGAGGTGGTGCCGGAACTTGATGGGCTCGTAGTGCGCACAGGCGAGACCTATCTGAACAACACCCCCTACCACACGGGGAACGGCCCCGTAGACTACAAGAACGCATACGAGGAGTCGAAGGGAATCCACGCCGCGCTGATGAATCTCCTGCGCGACGAGGTCTGCGTCAAGCGCGGCAAGCAGGTCTATTACCGCACATGGGACTTCGGCTTCTTCCACACGCGCCCCGACTACTACCTTGACGTCACGGAGCGCGTCGAGCCGCACACGAACCTCGTCATGGCTGTCAAGCACACGAAGGGCGACTACTTGCGTACGTTCCGCTTCAACCCCACTCTCGGCATCGGGCGACACAGGCAGATCGTCGAGGTGCAGTGCGCGCGCGAGTACGAGGGAAAGGGCGCCTTCCCCAACTACATCGGCCAGTCCGTGATAGATGGATTCGAGGAGAACGCGGGCGACGCAGGAATGAAGTGCCTCGCGGAGTTCGCCAAGTCGCCGCTTTTCGCGGGCGTGTGGACCTGGAGCCGCGGCGGCGGCGGACAGGGGCCCTATCTGCGCAACGAGTTCTGGTGCGACATGAACGCATACGTCCTGTCGCGCTGGGCCAGGCATCCTGAAGACGGCGAGGAGACCGCGTTCCGGTCGTTTGCGGAGAAGTCCGGCATCGCGCCCGAATCGCTGGCGGACTTCCGCAGACTGTGTCTGCTGTCGCAGAAGGCGATCATCCGAGGCCGGGGAACGATGCTTCTCTGCGGGGATGCGCTCCCGGCGTACATGAAAGAGCCGGACAACTGGCTCTTCGTCGGCTGGATGCGAGACGACTGCCTCGGCGGGATAGACGAGCTGCGCAAGACGATGGACGGTCTGATCGCGGATGGACTGCTGGACGCCCGTCTCGGAGAGATGGCCGAGGCTGTCTGCATCTGGAAGGAGATCGTCGGGCTCGCCGGCGGTATACGTGCCTCCGATGAGGCCGTTGCCTCATATCTCTCGACGTCGGCGCGCTACGGCGAGATCCTGCATCGCATCATGCTGCACGGATGCACGGTCATCTTCAAGGGCTACGAGGCGGAGAAACGCGGATGCGAGCCGGACAGGGCGTTGATTTCCAGAGCAGCGGCGGACTACGACCGCGCCTGGGCCGACTTCTACGCGCTCAAGGCGGAACGTCCGGACTGCGCCTCTCTTTTCCGCGACGAATACCCGTTCTACGTCAAGCGGCCGGGGCATAGCGGAGCCACGCATCGCGAAGGCCTCGGGGATGCTGTCCGCCGATACGCAGACAGGATATTCTCCGTCAGGCTCGACGTGGATTCCACTGCGACATGCGAGTGCGTTTCGGCGGTGGAGGGACGCGAGCCGTCGCTTCTGCCCAAGGGGAGGAAATTCAGCCTCGTCTGGAACGACGAGTTTGACGGTGATAGGCTGGATGAATCCAAGTGGAGCTACCGGACGAACTTCTGGGGCAGACGCGCGCACTGGTTCGCAACGCCCGAAGACGGCGCGGTGGATGTGAAGGACGGGCTTCTGCATCTGAAGCTCGTCAAGCGCGCGGACGGACAGTTCGTCTCGCCGCAGCTGCAGACGGGCGAACTTGTCTGGGATGTCCCGCATCAGGAGAACCCGAAGGGCTTCTGGCCGATTCCGAAACGCGAGAAGCCGAAGTTCATGCACCGCTACGGATACTACGAATGCCGCTGTCGTCTACAGCAGCTGCCGGGATGGTGGTCGGCGTTCTGGATGCAGACCCCTATGCAGGGGTGTTCGCTCGATCCGCGCCGTGCCGGAATCGAACACGACATCATGGAGTCGTTCGACCCCGGCGAGGTGGTTCCGCACTGCTTCCACGCCAACGGCTACGGCGCGGACTATCTTGGCTTCAGATGTCCACGCGTCAAGAAGAACGAGGACGCGATCTACAAACTCGACAAGACGCAGTTCCACACGTTCGGGATGCTCTGGGAGCCTGACGGCTACACGCTCTACATCGACGGACGCCAGCACGGGCCGAAGGTCGGTCAGGGCGAAGGGGAAGCCGTCTCGCAGACGGAGGAATTCATATTGCTTACGACCGAGGCGAAGTGGTACCGCAACGATCACATGACCGGCAAGGGCGTCCCCGAACTTGAAGCTGCTGTGGCGTCCGGCGACGAGTTTCTGGTCGATTACGTCCGAGTCTATGACATTGAGGAGACTAAATGAGAACCCTTTGTAGAACAATTCTCGCGGCTGAAGTGATGGTGTTTGCCGCGTACGGCGCGGAAGTGCATACCGAGGCGACCGAACCGACGGTCGCGAAGAAGACGTACGAGACGGAGGTGTGCGTAGTCGGAGGCGGCATGGCCGGGATATGCGCGAGCGTGGCGGCGGCGCGGAACGGCGCGAAGGTCGTCCTTGTGCAGGACAGGCCCATGCTCGGCGGCAATGCGTCGAGCGAGATCCGCGTCCCAGTGAGCGGCGCATACGGCGACGTGCTGCCGAACGGCAAGGTTCTCGAGAACCGCGAGGGCGGGCTTATCGAGGAGATTCGCCTCGAGAACATATACAGAAACCCGTCTTGCAGCTGGCAGGTCTGGGATCATGTCCTCTGGAACTTCTGCGCAAGGGAACCGAATCTTACGGTTTTGCTGAATACGTCCGTCATGGAATGCGCGACGAACGGCAGCCGCATCGTCTCAGTGACGGGCTGGGATTCAATCAGCTACACGCGCGTCACCGTCGCGGCAAAGATATTCATCGATTGCTCGGGCGACGGGATACTACGGCTTTCCGGTGCCGAGTGGATGAAGGGCCGCGAGAGCCGGCGCGACTTCGGCGAGTCGTATGCGCCGGAGGAGGGGAACCTCACCGTGATGGGGTCGACGCTTAATGTATTCAAGGAGCCTACCGGCGTAGCCGCAGAGCCGCTGGCGACGCCCGAAACGGCAAGGCCGTACGACGGATACAAGCGCGGCAACGATACGTTCGACGGCTCGCGCGACTGCTATTGGACGTGCGGATCGCTTGAATGGGGTGGTGAGACCAACACGATAGAGGCGGCGAGCCATATACGCGACGAGCTTTTCCGCTGGTCGTACGGACAGTGGGAGATGGAGAAGGGCGTTCTCAAAGACGGGCGCGATGCAAAGGGCCGCATCTGGGAGAGGACGTTCGTCTCGTCCCTCCCCGGGAAGCGCGAGTCGATCCGATTCATCGGCGACCATATCCTCACCCAGAACGACCTTCTCGCCGAGGGAAAGGCGTTCAGGGACAACATCGGGCACGGCGGCTGGCCGATGGACGACCATTACTCTTCGGGCTTGTACGCGCCGAAGCAGACAGTATTCAACCCCTGTCCGAAAGTCTATGGCATTCCGTACCGCTCTCTCTATTCGAAGAACGTTGAGAACCTTATGTTCGCCGGACGCGACATTTCCGCCACGCACATGGCGCTTTCGTCCACGCGAGTCCAGGCGACGTGCGCCGTGATGGGGCAGGCCGTCGGTACTGCGGCGGCGATTGCGGTGCGAGAGAATACGACGCCGCGCGGTGTGTACAAGAATCATCTTGCCGAACTCCAGGACACGCTCCAGTGGCAGGACCAGTTCATTCCGTGGCGCGACAGGAAGATAACGGCGCTTTCAAAGAAAGGGCGCATTTCGCATGAAGTCCTGCGCGACGGCATGGACAGGATAAGACTCGACGGCGGACACGGTGCATGGCTCAAGCCCGGCGAGACTACGGAATATTCATTCGACAGTCCAGCGACGTTTTCGGGAGTCCGCCTCGTCGTCGACACGAATATGAACGACAACCGCTGGCTCGTCTGGTGGATAGGACCCAAGAAAGCGCGGCGGCTTCCCGACGAGATGCCGCGTGACTTCAATGTACAGGTAAGATCGGGGGGTGAGTGGAAAACAGTCAAGGTTGTCCGCGACAACTATCGCCGCTGGCTGGACCTTCGATTTGATATGCCGATTGCAGGTGATGCCTGCCGCGTTGTCTGGACTCGCCCTTGGGGTGAGACTACGGAACAAAGGGTCTTCTCGTTTGAGGTGTACTGAATAAAGTTGAAAAGTTGAAAGGTTGAAAAGTTGAAAGGTAGGGCGCGATCACCGAGCGCGCCGAAACGGAGAATATGAGGAAGGGCTAAATGAGAACAATTTGCGGAATAATTCTTGCCTTGCTGACGCTGCCTTTTTGCACTGTTGCGGCGATCGACGGATTTGACGCGGAGGGGCTGCCGTTTGCCCGCGAAGGCTTCGGCGTCAGGCGCAACTTCTACCAGTCGGGACGCATCTCCGCGAAGGTGTCCGACATAGCCGGGCTTTTTGAGCTGAACTATGTCGGTTCGCAGCCATACCACAAGCAGAACTTCTATCGATCCGCCGCAGAGAACTGCCACTGGATGCACGGTTTCGCGCCGTATGTTCTGATAGACGACGTTCCGTATCGGCTGACGTTCGAGAACACCGTCCACTATCCGTTCGGCTACGCGAGTGAGTGCGTGATCGAGGACGTGAAGCTGCGTCATGAGTTCGTCCTCGATGGGAATGCCGTGTTCCGCCGGATAATAGTCATCGAAAATCCGCAGAAGAAGTCTGTCCGCTGCAGAATCGTGCAGATGCAGGCCGGAATGGGGCAGGGGGCCAAGTGGAGAGTTGAAAGTGGAAAGTTGAATGTTGAGAATGTAAAGTATAAAGTTGCAGGATGCGTGAGCCGGCTTGTCGCCGAGGCGGAATTCGATGGCGGGGAGCGGGTGACGATGGAGATAGGGTCCGCAAACCCCGTTTCCTTTCCGCTGAACGACCGTCCACCGCAGCCGCTCGCCTACAGGAACGGCGACCACCGGCCTAACTTCCGCTTCAACATGGACGAGATGGAGCCGGGCGACAAGCATCTATTCTGGTGGGTGTTCGACAGGAAGGATGGCGAAGAACTTTCCGAAGCGAGAGTCGAGCGCGTTTTCGCGGACTTCCGCAAACGCCACGCTGAGGACGCCCGTTTCGAGACCGGCGATGCCATGGTGGACGGTTGGCTAGGATATGTCGCGCCGATGAGCGCGGCGCATGAAGTGGACGGCATCGGCGCTTTTCGAGCCTCTCCTACGTATTGGGTGTGGGGATGGGACGCGATGGTTCATGCGGGGACACTTGCATTCTGCGGACGCGCGGCGGAGGTGAAGAGGATGTTGTCGTTTTTCCGCGACACCGCGAGCGAGGAGGCCGGCATTCTTCATGCCTACGGAACGGCTTTCAAGTTCGAGGGCAAGGGTAGCGACAAGCCGGGGCAATCGTACACTATGCCGCCGACGGTGCAGCTTTTCTGGGTTGTTCTGCTCAACGACTACGTAAACGCAACAGGCGACGAGGCGTTCAAGGCGGAGTGCATGGGCTTTGCGAGAAAGCTCGTCGAACGTGCGAAGGCGTCTGTTGATGCTTCCGATCTTCTTCCCCACAAGTATAGCTATTATCCCGACAACCCGTATGCGGTGGACCAGCAGAAAGACGACATCGCGCTTATCAACTGCGCAGTGTACTGGCAGGGGCTTTGCGCGTGGCGTGAACTTTCCGGTGAGGGTACAGAGGATATAGAGTCCATCGGCAAGGCCGTTGCCGCCAAACTCTGGAATGCGGAGAAAGGCTGGTGGGCAGATTCGTGGGACGTTGCAAACGGGTGTCGTCGCGAGCATTATCCGCTTTACGGCTTTTTCCACGTCTCGCCGTTCGGACGCGACATATATAGCGACGCAAAGGGCTTCTCGAAGGAAACGACAGCAGACTATCTAAAGCGCGAGTTCTTTATGGGCGACAGGCTCGTCATGTTCGGATGGCGAACGAAGTCGTGGTGCACGGACGGCAACCAGCTCGGCTCCTATTATCCCGTCACGGATCGCACGTACTGGAACGCCATGAACGCGGCGGGGCGCGTTGATGCGATAGCCGACTTCAGGAACATCGTCTCACGTCACTCCCGCGTCTTGACCTATCCCGAAGGACAGACCGCCGACGTAATGAACGGCGATCCGGCGGACTATTCCGACGAGCTTGGCAACAAGCAGTTCTTTGCAGCAAAGGGATGGCTTTCTGACGCGCTCGATCTTTGGCTTGGGATTCGTGCCTCGAAAGACGGCGCCCGGTTCAATCCAATGAACGACGGGAGGCCGTTTGCCGTGCGCGGACTTTCTCTTCGTGGCAAAACGCTCGACGTGGAAATGTCGGGCATTGGAACAAGCGCCAGCTATGCGCTTAATGGAGAAACAATTTCGAGCAACTTCATTCCTTGGGCGAAGTTGCGCGAAGGGCGTAATCTGCTTTCTATAACATTGACAGGAGAAACAAATGGGAATTAAATGCGGAACAATTCTTGCGGCGGCGTTGCTGTCGGTTGCCGCGGATGGCGGTGTGTTCGCCGGGGCGAAAGTGGCGTTTCTCGGCGATTCGATCACTGACAAAAACCACATCGGCTGCACGTCAAATTACTGGAACTACCTTGAGCGGGATGTCGGCGTAATCCCACTTGTCTACGGACGCAACGGAGCTCAGTGGTCAGGGGTTTTCCACCAGGCCGAGCTTCTGAAGAGGGAGCATCCGCAGGGGATTTCGGCGATATTCGTCTTTGCGGGGACGAACGACTACAATTCGGACGTTCCCCTAGGGGAATGGTTTTCGGTTGCGGAAAAAGAAGTCGATCGCGGCAAGAAGGGCACAACAGTCGTGAAGTGCCGTTCGTTCGTTTTCGGCGACGAGACTTTAAGAGGGCGCATAAACAAGGTAATGAACCGCCTTAAGGACGACTATCCGGGAACGCCCATCTATGTCATGACGCCAATCCACAGAGGGTATGCGGCGTTTGGCCCGGGGAATGTTCAGCCGGACGAATCGCATTCCAATGGAATCGGATTGTTCATAGACGACTACGTTGCCGCAGTGAAGGAGGTCGGCAACGTCTGGGCGGTGAATGTGATTGATCTGAATGCCGAATCGGGTCTGTTTCCGATGCTGAAGTCTCACTCGCGCTTTTTCAGCAACGAGGAGCGCGACATGCTGCATCCCAACAATGCAGGACACGAACTGATTGAAAAGGCGATTCTTCGTCGGATGTCCTGCGATGAACAAAGTTGCGAGAAGAATGCAATCCGCTCGTCAGAGCAGCACAAGGAAAATCCAAAATGAGAACTAGATGCGTAATAATTCTTGCGGCAGCGGTTGCCGTTGCAGTCACGGCGAACGCCGAGACGATATTCGAGGCGAAGGGTCCGGTCACGGACAAGACGCCGGGATTCAGGTTCGGGAACGTGACGTTCACCGACAACGACCGCGTCTGCGCGAAGTTCGACGCGGTGGAGATGTCCGAGACGGCTAAAGGGCGGCTTACGACGAAGAAGCTTCGCCTTCCGCACAAGGAGCAGGGGAAGGGCGCGTACTTCAAGTTCTCATTCGACTGCAAGTACGTCTTCACTCCCGGCGTTCCGGGCGGCAAGCCGCAGCGTTGCAACCAGGGAGTGTTCTTCTACGACAAGCAGGGAAAGGTCTTGCCCGACTGCTATGATACGCTGTATCCAGCGAAAGTTGAAAGTGTAAAGTGTAAAGTTGAAAGTGAAGAGGCAGGGGAAGTCGCGGCGAGGCATTATGAGAGGGTTTTGTATGCATGGGACGAGGTGGACACCTTGGAGGTGTTCTTCCAGAAGCCGTGGCAGATGAACGAGAAGAACGGCGACAAGTGCACTCTGGAGGTGTCGAACGTCAAGATCGAGACGGCGACATGGGAGGACGCGGCGGAGTATGCCGATCGCATCTACGGCGAGGTCGCGGCGAAAGCGCCGCTCGACTTTGCGCCGGAAGGCGACTGGACTGCTCTTCTCCCCCGCACTATGGATGCGCTCAAGACCGGCAAGCCGTGGCGCATCGTGATGCTCGGCGATTCGATCATACAGGATACGTTCCACTCGCAGTTCCACGCGCTCGTCAAGCGCGAGTTTCCGCAGTCAAACGTCGAGTGGATACTTTCTATGCGCGGCGGGACGGGCTGCTGGCACTACATTCTCGCCGAGAACTTTTATCCTTACGTTGTAGACCACAAGCCAGACCTCCTGATAATCGGCGGCATCTCCAACAACAGGAAACACGACGAGAAAGGCGGGAAGGACGTTGGTCCGACCGGCGCGGACGCGATGGTGCGCGTAGCGAAGGTCGCCCGCGAACGCCTCGGTTGCGAAGTTCTGCTCGTCAATTCGCCGCTTTCCGTCGATACGCGTCCGTACGACGAGGCGAATCCCGCCGCGCCGGTTCCGAAGATGCCGTTCGGTCCGTCGCAGTTCAGGATGCGCGAGATGGAGACGGAATACGGAGCGCTGAAGAAGCTCTGCTCGGCGAACAGGATGCAGTGGTGGGACGAGTTCTTGCCTTGCTACACGTGGCTTTATGGTTCGGGGCTGCCCAACCAGTACTACAGCCGCGACTTTGTCCACTCCGGCGAGCTTGGCAAGCAGATCATCGGTCGCATCATGCTGGGCTACTTCATGACGGGAAAACAATAATCCCCCGCAGGCGAACTCCTCGTCAACACGATTGCCTGCGCGAACCACATAGCCACCGGGCACACGGCGCGCAATCTCCATTGAAGCACATCGGTGATTTTGATAGAATATGCAACATGGAAACGGCTGAAAGAAGAATTAAGGTTCCGACTACGGGCGTGTTCGATTTCCCAACGCTGATCGAGGGCGGGAAGGGAATGTACATAGACAAGACGGCGCTTCTCTACGAAATGTGCAGCGACGCCGACCAACAGCTCTTCATCTCCCGTCCGCGGCGCTTCGGCAAGTCGCTCATGCTCTCCACCCTGAAGGCGATGTTCGAGGGGCGGCGCGAGCTTTTCAAGGGGCTTGCCCTCGACTCGCTTCCGTGGGAAGGGTGGACGCAGCCTCGGCCTGTTCTGCATTTCGACATGTCGCGCCTGTCGCCGTCAGAAGGCCGTGACGCGATGAAAATCGCGCTTGCCGGGCAGATTCGCGCGGCGGCGGATGCGTTTGGCGTCGGCCCGCTTGACACCGGTTCCATCGGGTTCGCGTTCGACGAGTTGATCGGGAAGGTGGCGGCGACATCCGGCGACGGCAAAGTCGTTGTCCTGGTGGACGAATACGACGCGCCCATGACGAGCGTCCTTGACGACCCCGAATATCTGCGCTGGATGAGGTTCTTCCTGCATGATTTCTACTGCCGCCTCAAGGTCAATTCGGGGTCGATACGCTTCCTGATGCTGACCGGCGTCACGAAGCTGACGAAGCTCTCGATATTCTCGGGCCTCAACCATCTCAAGGACCGTACGATGGACCCGCGATTCGCGACGCTCCTAGGCTACACGCCGGAGGAACTTGACGGTCCTTTAAGAGAGAACATAGAGGAGTTCGCAGCAAGGAACGGAATGGACTTCGCGGCCGCGAAGAAGGCGTTGCTTTCTTGGTACGACGGCTACCGCTTCTCGCCGAAGTCGGAAGCGAAGGTCTGCAACCCCGTGTCCCTCGGAAATGCGCTTGAGACCGGCGAGCTGAAGAACTACTGGGAGGCGACGGGGCACGCCACGATGATCGTCAACCGCATCAAGGCGGCGGATGAGATACCGGCCGACTTGAACGGGATGGTGGCCGACCAGCTTGACCTTGACGTATGCGACGCAGAGACGATGCCGCTCACGGCACTGCTCTACCAGGGCGGGTACCTGACGATCAAGCGCGTTCGACCCTCCGGGCGCCTGGAGCTCGGCATCCCCAACGAAGAGGTGTCAAGCTCGCTTGCAAAGGGGTATGTCGCGACTCTGCTGCGAAACGGAATGCCCGACTGGAGCGAAGAACTCGCATGCGCGCAGGACGACATCATCGAGAAGGGCGTCGAGACGCTCCTCAAGAAGAACCTCAAGGCCGCTTTCGCGGCGGTCCCGCACGAATGGAAGATCGACGGCGAGAGGGAGGCGAAGCGGTACTTCCTCCTCTTCATGAAGCTCATCGGCGCGGACATCTCCGGCGAGCGCCAGAGCGCGCGCGGACGCGCAGACGCGGTTCTGCAGGACAAGGCTGGGACGTACGTCTTCGAGTTCAAGTACGGCAAGACCGCGCAGGAGGCGATGGAGCAGGCGAGGACGAAGGAATACGGCAACCCGTGGATGGACTCCTCCCTGCCTGTGTTCTACGTGGGCGTCAACTACGACCCGGAAAAGCGCGGCATCGACGACCCTCTCGTAGAGCCGGCGTGACAGTGCGGCCGAAAGCAGGAGGCGGGAGTCGTCACGAAGACTGCGGACGAGACATCAGCTCTTCGCGAACTTTCTGTCGAGCTCGTTCGTCGACGTGAATATCATCGTCGGCTTCCCGCCGGGGCTTACATACGGCATCCTGCACGATGCGAGCTCTTCGACAAGCCTTGTCGCCCCCATCTCGTCGAGCGCAAGCGACATCCCGGCGAACGATCTCGCCACCGACTTCGCGACAAGATCCTCGCGCCAGCGTTCGCCGCGCCTCGCGCCGCCTTCGGAGAGGTCGCGCGCAATCGTCGAGACCAC
>SUWC01000145.1 GCA_015061665.1 Lentisphaerota bacterium | reverse complement strand
AGGCACCTTCTACGTCTATTTCAAGCGCAAGGAGGAAATCATCTTCGAATGCTGCAAGGAGTGGTTCAGCGACGTGGACCGCAAGGCGCGCGAGCACAACGGCACAATCGTCGAGAAGCTGGCGTTCTACTTCAAGGGATTCATGGAGGGCGTGACGTGCGGCGGCGTGGAGCTGTGCCGCCAGTGGGTACGCGAGGTAATCAACCCGGCGGACTCTCCGGGGGAGATGTGCGGCGGCAAGTACGCGTACGATCACAGGCACCTGACGGATTTCCTCAACGACGCGGTGAAGGACGGCTTGCTGAAGAAGAACACCCCCGTCGATACGCTCGTGCATCTTTTCATGAGCGAGCTCTATGGCATGATGACGTGCTGGTGCATGAGCGACGCGAAGTTCGATCCGGAGGAGTGGGTCGGGCGCTTCGCAAAGCTCCAGTTGCCAAACCTCCTCGCGCCGTATGTTACCGATACTGCCTCACGCAAAGTTCGCGAAGTGCGCTAAGGAGAAGATATGGATATTGAAAAGATAGGCAAAGACGTCCTTGATTCCGCATTTGCAATTCATTCTCGTTTTGGGAGCGGACTACTTGAAAAGGCATATCGCATTTTCCTTGCCGCGGAACTACGCCGGTTGGGCCATTGTGTGGAAGAAGAGAAGAACGGTACGGTCGTATTCAACGGGATTTCTTATGAGAATATGTTTCGCGTAGATTTGCTCGTTGATGATGCAATAGTAGTTGAACTTAAGTCTGTCTGTCGTAATGAACTAGTTTTCGCAAAACAATGCCTAACCTATTTGCGTCTCTTGGATAAGAGGCTTGGATATGTCATCAACTTTGGCATGCCATCGTTGAAGGACGGAATCCAACGTGTTGTGAACAATCTCTGAAATAACTACTTTGCGTACTTTGCGAACTTTGCGTGAGATAACATCTAAAACAAACCAAAAGGAAAAACGAAAATGAACAGAAAAGCATTCATCAAGAACATGGGCTTGGCCGCGGGCGTTGTCGCGCTCGGACTGGGCTGCTCGAAAGAGGCGGCGGCAAGTGGAACGGACACTTCGGGGAAAACAGCCGTATCCGCTGGAAAGGTTGCCGTCGTGTACTTCTCGTGGAGCGGCAACACGCGTTTCGCGGCGGAGACGATCGCGAAGAAGGCGGGCGCGGCGCTCTTCGAGATCAAGGCCGAGACGTCCTATAACAGTGACTTCAACAAGTGCTGCGACGAGGCGAAGCCGGAGTGCTACGGCAAGAAGCTGCGCCCGATCAAGCCGATTGAGGGACTCGACCTCGCGAAATACGACGTCGTGTTCGTCGGCACGCCCGACTGGTGGGGCACGATGGCGCCGCCCGTGCGCACGTGGGTGGCGCGGAACAAGGACGCGCTCAAGGGTAAGACCGTCGGTATCTTCCAGACGCACGGCGGCGGCGGAATGGAGCGCGTCGGCAAGGAGTTTGCAGAAGTCGTGGGCGACGCGGCAAAGATCCTGCCGCCCAAGGCGTTTTCCGGATCGTCCATCAAGTCCGCCACCAAGGCGCTCGAGGCGTTCGTCGACGAGAGGATTGCAGGCAAATAAAGTCTCACGCCAAGTTCGCAAAGTCCGCGAGGTTTTGTTTCCCATTTGCGAACTTTGCGGACTTTGCGTGAGACAAGACATCAACAGAAAGGGATGAAATGAAAGTGCTGCTCAAAGCCGTAATGTCCGCCAGGACCAAGTGGCTAAAGGATCACGGAGTCTCAAAGTAAAGGACACAACAATGCAATACATAAAATTCGGCAACACGGGTATGGATGTCTCACGCATCTGCCTCGGCATGATGAGCTTCGGCAAGCCCGGCAAGGAGAACGGAGTCTTCCCGTGGGCGCGGGACTACGACGACGCGAAGCCGCTCTTCAAGAAGGCAATCGAGCTCGGCATCAACTACTTCGATACGGCGAACGTCTATCAGATGGGTTCGAGCGAGGAGATCACGGGACGGCTTGTGCGTGACTTCGGTCTCGACCGCGACGAGATCGTCGTCGCGACAAAGGTACATTTCGACATGCGTCCCGGCAAGCCGAACGGCGGCGGTTCGTCTCGCAAGAACATTATGACGGAGATCGACCACTCCCTCAAGCGCCTCAACATGGACTACGTTGATCTTTACCAGATCCACCGCCTTGATGCGAACACGCCGATGGAGGAGATCATGGAGGCGCTCCACGACGTCGTGAAGATGGGCAAGGCGCGCTACATCGGCGCTTCCACCATCTTCGCGTGGCAGCTGGAGCGCATGCAGCAGATCGCCGAGCGCAACGGCTGGACGAAGTTCGTCTCGCTCCAGCCGCAGTACAACCTCATCTACCGCGAGGAGGAACGCGAGATACTTCCGCTCTGCCGTGACCGCAAGATGGCGGTCGTGCCGTGGAGTCCGCTCGCCGGCGGCAGGTGCGCGCACCCATGGGGCACGAAGACGGCCCGCAACGCGATAGACGAGGTTTCGCCGATGGTGTGGGGCGCGACGGACGCGCTCGACAAGGTGGTGGTGGACAACCTTGAAAAGGTCGCCGCCGCGCATGGTCGCACAATGGCGCAGGAGGCGCTTGCGTGGATGCTCTCAAAGCCAGGCATTACCGCGCCAATCGTCGGCTCGACGAGCGAGAAGCACATCGAAGAGGCTGTCTCCGCGCTCGACATCGCGCTCTCGCCGGAGGAAATCGCCGCGCTCGAGGCCCCCTACGTCCCGCACGTCAAGACGGGGGCGTTCTGATGGCGATTGGATGCAAAGAACGTTGTCACATGAAAGCCATTCTCGCATTGACGACCGCAATCGCCGTTATTGCCGTCATGGGAGTATCCGCAATGAAAGATCATGCAGCACCAGCACCTGGATCCGACGCTCTCCTAAAGATTGCCGAGACGCGGCGTTCGATAAGGCAGTACACTTCGGAGCCGATTTCGCCAGAGACGATATCCAATATCATCGCAATCGCCATGCTCGCGCCGTCTTCATACGGACAGAACCCTGTCGAGTTCGTAGTCGTGCAGGAAAGGGAGAAGCTCGCCAGGCTCGCCGCCTGCAAGCGCATCGGCGCGCCGTCCGTCCGCGCCTCGGCCGCGTCAGTGGTCGTGATGGTCGACACATCCAAGGGCGAATTGTGGCCTGAAGACGGATCGGTTGCGGCAACGTATCTGCTGCTTGCGGCGGAGCAATACGGAATCGGCGCGTGCTGGAACCAGATACGCCTGCGCGACGGGCAGCGCAAATCGGCAAGCCGCGAGATATGCGAGCTGCTCGGAGTGCCTGAACGCTATGAAGTGGTGTGCGTGGTGGCCCTCGGCCACCCGAAATCGAGACTGCCTCCGCACAGGAAGGAAGACATCGACTTCGCAAGGCTTCACATGGGAAAATTCAAATAATCCAAGGAGCGGTCGAAATGAAAACAGTTGTTGTGATAGGCGCGGGGAAAGGAATGGGCAACGCAATCGCCCGCCGCTTCGCCCGCGAGGGATTCAAGGCCGTGCTTGTCGCACGGCGCAGGGAGGCGCTTGAGGCGGCGGTTGCCGAACTCGCAAAGGACGGTCTGGCGGCATCGTGCGAGACCGCAGACGCCTCGGACGCAAACTCCCTCGCGGAGGCGATTGACCGGATCGGGACGCCCGACGTGCTTGTGTACAACGCCGCGTTCATGGCAGGCGGCAAGGCGTCCGAGCTGACGCCCGACGAGATGGTCGCGCACTTCAAGACGGACGTCGTGGGCGCGCAGATCGCCGCGAAATGCGTCATTCCGGCGATGCGCGAACGCGGCGCCGGGGCGATCATCTTCACGGGCGGACTCTTCGGCGTCCACCCTAGCGCAGACGCGAACTTCGCCTGCATGTCGATGGACAAGTCCGCGCTCCGCGCACTTGCGCTCATGCTCAACTCGGAGCTGAAAGACACAGGCGTATTCGCGGGCATTGTCAACATCATGGGCGTTGTCGGTTCCGAAGAACGCCTCTCCCCGGAACGCGTGTCCGACGCCTACTGGGAACTTTATTCCAAACGCCTTGACTTTGAGATCTGCTATCCGCAGTGATAACTCACGAAAGGAATAAATCGATGAAAGTGCTGATGCTCAACGGAAGCTTCAATCCCGACGGTTCGACGAGCGCCGGGCTGGAGATCATGGCAAAGACGTTCGCCGAAGAAGGCGTGGAGACGGAAATCGTCACCATCGGCGCG
>SUWC01000144.1 GCA_015061665.1 Lentisphaerota bacterium | reverse complement strand
TACATGGCGTTCCCCGTACAGGAGTTCCGTCTCGGCGTCGGAGAAGAAGCGTATCTGGTCCTCCCATTCGCCCTTGAGCGAAGCCGGCACGACCACGAGCACGCGCGTGATTCCAACCGTCTCGCGCAAGAGCAGCGCGGCGGCAATCGCCTGGACGGTCTTGCCAAGGCCCATTTCGTCTGCGAGCAGCGCACGACCTTTCCCGGCGAGATGGAACGCTCCTTCGCGCTGGTACGGATAGAGCGTCCGCTTCAGGAAAGGCCATTGTCCGTCGTCGCCCTGCATCTCGCGGAACTCCTCGACAGCACGCGCGAGCGCGTCGCGTCTGACGAGCTCCGCAAGCCGTCTGCGCACTTCCTCCGAAACGCGGACGGAGCCGGGCTTCACCTCGTTCAGCCGGTCGCACATGCGAACGAACGCGTCGATCCCGGCGGCCGTGCGGTTTTTGACGAGACCAGCGGCGTCGCAGTAGCCGGCGAGCGCACGCCTCGCCTCGATGGACATCCCCTCTGCGGGAACGAACTTCGGCTCGTACGGATCACGGCACATGAACACCTCGGCGCGAGGCGAACGGCGAAGCTTTCCGCATTTCCGCGCCGCGCTCTTCATGGCGCGCTCGATGTGCTTGCACGTTCCAAGCCCGCTCTTCGCGAAGTCAGGACAGTCGCACGTGTTGATCGGTTCATCCAGCGAGCGTATCTCCACGCGGTACTTCGCCGTGCGCCTGTCCGCCGCCGGATGCGACACCTCATAGACGCCAAAGCCGTCCGGGGCATCGACTGCCCTCACCTTCATCGACTCGACCGAGGCCCGCTCCCGCCGTTTCGCGCGTTCTTCCTCGTCCGTCGTATTCCAGCTCTGGAACTTCATCTTCGCGTTTGATTTCATTATTTGCTCTCTCCTTCAGTTGCGCTTCAAAGACTGATTCGCCGTTCAGCTTCGTTCAAACATGATGTCTTCAAACTCCAGCGTAGTCCGGTCGATTGAGACATTTGCTCGCCCTCCTGTCGGTGTGCCGTTGACATTAAGGAGTTTCCGAGCCTTCTCGCCACCTCCCAGCCAGACATGCTCGATGACGTTCATCAGGTTGGGGAAATCCTCAAACTCGGAATAGGTGCCTCCTGAAAGCGCGGACGTCCCGCTCGACGGATAGATTCCGCGCGCGGTCATCCAATCTCTCAGGTGCTTCGCACGTTCCTGCGCGATGGATGCGACGTCCGGACGCTCCCCGACCTTACGCGGCGTGATCCAAGAGATGATCTTCTGAGTTTTGACGTTCGACGATCTCTTGGGAAGCGGTGCGACTGACTTCTCTCCGTTCGGCCTCACCTGTGCGTCGCCGCACATCGCCGCAGGCTCAAGAAGCCGCTGTAGCCAACGATGAGGCACGTTCCCTTCGTCAAGCCGCGCAAGTTCCGCAAGACGCGCGCCGACATCCTCGATGCGGTGGTTGCGGCGTTCCAGTTCGCGCAGCTTCGCGTTGAGCTTCCCCCAGACCTTGCGCGCCGAATCGCCGATGCGCGACATGAGCGAAACCAGCGTACCGCCTGCGCCGTAGAAAAGCGATGCGTCGGCGAGAATACGCTGCGCGTCGGGGATCTTCACGGACGCGATATGCCGGAACCGCGAGGTCTCCGCCGCCAACGTATCCGCACACGCCTTCCACCGTTTCGCATGGCAGTCGCGGCGCATCTCCTCGACGTCGCGCAGGATGTCCTCGCGAAGCGTCCCGAAGCGTCTCCCGAACCGTTCAAGGAATACCGCAAGTTCATCGACAATCGGCTTCGCCTCTTCCGCAGAGAATTCGGCAATGCCGAAACTCAGGAGCCGCAGATTGAGCTCCTGCAGCGTCTTCGCAGTCGCATCGACATAGCGCGACACCTGATCGACACGAAAGAGGACGTCGCCAGCCGTCTCGTAGCCGACGTGCGCAACATCAACACGGTGCAGCATCCGCCGGAGCTCGGCGAGGATCGACCGCTGCATGTCGAGAAGATTTCCCGTCTCGTCCCCGCCGCCGGGCAAGAGATCGTGTGCATGGCGGTCCTCCAGCCATTCCACGAACGCCGCCGCGTCATCGCACATCCGATAGCGGAATTTCGCACGCCGGTTGTCGCGATAGCCGCGCAATCGCTCCTTCTCGATGCGCTCCGTGATGAGGTTCCATTCCTTCAGCTGGTGGATATCACCCTTGAATGTCGCAGATGCGGACGCCTCGGCGTCTTCGCCGCAAACTTTCCGCTCCACGTCCTCATGCAGAGGCTCCGGCTCGTGTTCCGCGCGGAATCCAGCAAGCGCACGCAGGATCGCGACATACTCGACGGCGCGTTCACTCGCAAGCATGTTGCCGAGCGTAAGCGCACGTGCCGAAAGCCATTCCTTCGTCTCATCCACAAGCGGGGATCTTATCAGCGATACGGCCCCAACAGACTCGTCATCACGGTAGGGCGGTCGCCCCGCGACCGCCGGTAGGGTCACACGTCCTGCGTGACCGTCAACCTCGGCGAACAAATCTGCCGCCGAACTCTCATGCCGCCGCCTCACCGCGCTGATCCCCTCATGCTCAGGCCCTCAATCGAGTCAAATGATTCTTGTTCAATCCATCGTCCCCACGCAAGCATTTCCCTTACTTCTGCGGCAATGTGGCCATTTGGATCATTCGCAAGAAAAGCCTCAGCTCTCTTGCGCTGCTCGTCCGAAAGCGGAATGCCAACCGGCGTTTTCGAGCGCTGCGCCCAATAAAGCGCCTTTACCGGCCTCGAATATGAAACTCGGATGCAGTCGGACACCTTTTGGGCGATGCGGAATCCGTCGAGGTCGGCGTCACCATCATGTGTACACCTGAGGGTAAACCCGGAGAGGCGCTTCAGCATGCACGAAACGGCCATATTGGGATATCCCTCAGTATAGACGCACGGGACTCCAGCTTTCACCAGATCAAGAAACGGAGACGCATTTTCACTTGTCGTCAGTTCCTTGACGGTGCCACACCAGGCGATTTGCGAAATTGCGAGAACTGTCTCAAGCGGCAGCTGGCACGCCATGCGCTTTTCGTAGAGTTTCTTCGGAAAGTCAAACTCCTCGTTGCCAATCCAAAATAACAACGGGGCGCAGAACGTCACGCAGCTTGTATAAGGATTGTCAGCGATTCCAAATTCTTCCAGAAACTTGCGTTCATCTTCAGACGAGCAGTTCAGGATAGCTTCGTATAGGGCGACTAGTTGGTGGCGCCACGGACCGCTCCGTAACTTCTTGCTATCCGAAAACCAGTCAGATCCGAGCTGGGAGAGGGTCGTTATTGGGCGTGGAACAGTCAAAAAGCGGTCAAGAGCGCATTTCGCGAATGTCAACCACTCTCGCCTTCTTTCCGGCTTCGCGACGAACCGCCGAATCTCTTCGCTCGCCGCCATTCTGTCGACATACCAATCGCCGTCTGGAATGATCAGTTTCAGCCGCGCGAAGACATCCTCGTCGTCGGCGCCCTCGTCCCTTCCTCTGGCGAGGCCAAAGCATTCCATCGCCTCGCGCCACATTTCAGGACCACGCAGGAACTCGTGCAGTTGGATGTAAAAGGAACCGTCCGGTTGACGTTGCCCAATGGTACCAAGTAAGTGCTCCAGCTCGCGCTGTGCCGCGTAATCGAGCCCCCTCGCGGTGAATGACGCCGGCAGTCGCACGCCGCGCGCGACCTTGCCCGCAAGTTTCTTCATCACCCCCTCCACCGCCGGCGCCTTTTGAATCGCGGCGGCGAGTTTGTCTTTGGTCAGCGGACTCTCACTCATTTCGATACCTCCATCTCCCTTATCTGCCACAACACTTCTTGTACTTCTTTCCGCTTCCACATGCGCACGGACAACTCAATTTCCGATCTTACCCACATGTCAGCCATGATTGTTCCTTATCAAATTTCCAATCGCCTCTGGTATCGCATAGAGCGGATAGTCGTCGATTCGTTCGCCGGACGACCACTTGGACATCGATACACGCAGGGCCTTGCGCGGGTTGAACCGGTCAATGTATGACTTGAGCGACTTCGCGCGCAGGTTCGTTTCGGCCTTTGCCTCAAGCGGGCATATCATTGTCCCGATCTGGAGAAGGAATTCAACCTCCGCCTTGATGTTGTCCGGCGACCAGTAATTGGGCGACAACCCCAACGCTGTCAATTCTTCAAGTACATACTGCTCCGTCAGCGCCCCTTTGAAATGTGTAAACAAACTATCACCATCAAGCAGTATCTGCGGCGGGACACCGGCCATCGCACCAACTAGCC
>SUWC01000034.1 GCA_015061665.1 Lentisphaerota bacterium | reverse complement strand
TCAAGGCGACTGCATCGAACCCGCGCGGGCTCGATGCCCGCGCGTTCACAAAAAAGACGGGCGCGCCCGATGAATGCGCCTTGGACACCTCCTGAAAGTCCAAGATGCGCGCCACGACCGCCCGGATTGGGCGCTGATCGCTGGTTGTTGGCTACTGAAACACTTCCAACGCATCAAAAATTCGCTCTACACCGCGTCAGCGGGGAGAAGGAATTTTTGATGCGTTGGCCCTGAAAAAGTCCCTGCTCGCCCTTGCGGTGGAGAGGGATTTTTTGGTAAAATATTAGCCAATTTCAGGTCCTGTAGCTCATCTGGACAGAGCAGCTGCCTTCTAAGCAGCGGGTAGTGGGTTCGAGTCCCGCCAGGACCGCCACTTATGGGCTTACGGCGGTTTACTTCGCCGAGCGGGAATGCGAGGAAAAGAGGGCGCAGGCAAGCCCGACCGCCTCCTCGGGCGTGTCTGCCACCGGAGCAAGCGGAAGAAGCCGCTCGCGGGAATGTCCGCCTCCCGAGAAAAGAACGCATTTGACGCCCAAGGCGGACGCGACTTCCCAGTCGTGGATCGCGTCGCCGATCATCACGATGTCGGATAGGTCTTCCCTAGCCACGCCATCGGACACAAGGGCGCGGCAGAAGCGCCGCGCGCTCTCGAGCTTGGAGCCGCCGTCAAGGTTGTCCGACCCCCAGATACGGTGCATGTACCCCGCTACCCCGAACTTCGCGGTGTCGGTCGTCAGCATGTCCTGGCGCAGCGCGGAAAGGATCGACTGCCCTTCCCCCATCGCCTTGACCCGCTCGAGCGCGGCAAAAGTGCCGCGCGCAAGCCGTGCTGGCCGCGCGTGGTAGGCGTCGTGGTACTCTCGCGCAAGCCTGTCCCAGTCCTCGTTCGCAAGCTTCACGCCTATGCGCTCGTAGAACGACCGCACGGGAAAGGCGAAATGCCTGCGGTAGAAGTCGAGCGTTATCGGCTCGAGCCCCCTCTTCGCAAGCATTTCGTTCAGCGCGTCTATGCACGCTTCCGTATCGTCCAGAAGAGTTCCGTTCCAGTCCCAGACGATGTGCATCTACGCCTTCGCCTGATTGACCGTGATCTGCGGGAACGGGATTTCGATTCCGGCCTTGCCGAGCGCCTCCTTGACGGACTGAAGAGTCCCCGAATAGACGTCCCAGTAGTCCGCGCATGCAGCCCACGGACGGACATTGATCGTGACCTGGCTCTCGTCCAGGCCGCCGACGGCAACAGTAGGCGCGGGAACGGGCAGAACGCCAGGCACCTTGGCGACCGTCGCCTTGATGACCTCTCGCGCCTTGGCGACGTCGGAGCCGTATGCGATTCCGACCTGCATGTCGACGCGGCGCTGTCCAAGCGCAGAGTAGTTGACGATCGGGCTGCCCCACGCGCTCTTGTTGGGGATGACGACCTTCTTGTTGTCGGGCGTGGAGAGGACCGTCGCCATCATGTTGACTTCGACGATGCTGCCTGCAAAGCCCGCGGCCTCGACGAAGTCGCCGACCTTGAACGGCTGGTTTATCGCAATCATCATTCCGGACGCAAGGTTGCCGAGCGACTCCTGGAACGCGAAGCCAAGGATGAAGCCCGTGATGCCGAGGCCTGCGACAAGCGGGCCAACGTTCACGCCAAGGCGCGAGAGGATCATCACGATGAGAAGCGCCCAGCAGGACTTCGTCGTGACGGATGCGACGAACGACGCGAACAGCGCGTTGTCCTTGCCGCTCTTGGTAAGCGCCTTTGAGACGGCCTTGCCGACTGCGTTTCCGATCCTGCGGATGACGAGCCATCCGACAAACAGCATCAGAATGGAGATGACAACGTTCAGGCAGAACGAGACGCCGCGCTCCGAAAGCCAGGCGACTATCTGGTTCCACAGCTCGCATCCGTCCGAATACTCGCTCTCGACCCCATCCATCAACATGCCGACGAGTCCGTTGCCGGACGCCTCGGCGTTTTCTTCGACGGACTGTGCCGCCGCTGCAACTGCATTTGTTTCAGGCATAACGCCCTCCTTTTAATTTTTGTTGAATTTAAACTCTTTTTGCCGAAGCGCCGACTCCAGGCGAGACCGGGCGCGGCGGAAGCTTTCCGTTCTCGAGAAGATCGCGGACTATCGCGCGGACCTCCGTGTCGAAATCGCCCTTCACGATCCAGCGCAGGTAGTTCGGCTCGTTGAGGAGGAGCTTCTTCAGGCTCTCGCCCTTCTTCTTGCCGAAGTTGACCGTTAGCTCGCCGTCGACCCAGCGAAGGTATCCGTTGCGGTCCGCGTTCATGGGATCGTGCGGCGCAAGGAACTCGTCCATCTCCGCAGTCGTCTGCGGGAGGTCGTGGTAGCGGTTGAGCTGCGCCTTGAGGACCTCGAGCGTGGCGCGGGTATCCGCCTCCGCGCCGTGTGCGCCGGTGTGGTCGCGGTCAAGGTAGAAACGGACGGCGGCGGTAAGGTCGCGCGGCTCCTTGCGGTGGTAGATGCGCTGCACGTCGACGTGGCGGCGAATCGACGAGCCGAAGTTGAGTCCGCAGCGCGCGAACTCCTCCTCGATGCAAGGAATGTCGAAGCGGTCGGCGTTGAAGCCCGAGACGTCGCATCCGTCGAAGAATGCGTATATCTCGCGCGCCTTCTCCCTGAACGTCGGGCAGTCCTTGACGATTTCGTTCGTGATGCCGTGGATCTTTGTCGTCTCGGGCGGAATCGGAATCGTCGGATTCAGGAGCCAGCACTTTTCGATCTCCTGTCCGTCGGGCATTACCTTGATTGCGGCCAGTTCGATGATTCGGTCCTTGCGGGGGGAGATGCCGGTTGATTCGATGTCGAAGACAACGAGGGGTCTGTCTAGTTTCAGAGGGAACATATTAGGTCGTTTCTGTATAGTGCGCGAACGGCGTCGCAGTCAAGTGTATGGCCGGCCCTGTAGGACACAACCGTGCCGACAAACCGGTCGGGACCGGTCAGCGCGAGGGCGGCCATCAGGTCCAGCGTGGCTCGGTGCCAAATCGGCTCGAGGAACTTCTCGCCGACGGGGAACCGGGGCTCGTTGTAGAACTTCTTCTTTCCGTGGATGAGGATGTTTCTCTTCGAATAGCCCCAGTTGCGCGTTGCGGCGAAGAGCTTGCCAATCGTGAGCGCGGCGACGTACTGCCTGTGCGTGCAGTTCGTGCGCGCAAGCGCGGCATAGCGGAACGTATCGGGCGTCGCGTCGAAGAGGACGCGCTGGCAGCCGATTATCGTCTTCCACGTTATCGCGCAGTCGATGCGGAGGTTGCGCTCGCCGTTCTCGGCCGGGAGGAACAGCAGGAAGTCGCCGCGCCTGCCTCCGAAAGCAACAGGCTCCTTGACGGTGACGAACGAAGCGTCGCGGTCGCTTTCAACGATCTTTGCATGCTCCATCGCCTTGATGAGCGGAAGCGAGGACTGTTCGAAGAGGGGCGGATCGCCGGAGTTGACCTTGAGCAGCACGTCGTCCACGCCGAGCCCGAGCTTCAGCGCGATTATGTGCTCCACCATTCGCAGGTAGTTGTGTTCCGAACCGGAGCGCATGACGAGGTTCTGCGCGCTCGTCCAGAGATTGGAGATATCCACCATCGTGTCGAGCTGCTCGGGGTGGTCCATCCGGCGGATCCACCAGCCCGGCTTCGCGCTCGGCGCGAAGGTAAGCGTCTGCTTGAAGTTTCCGTCGAACGTTCCGACGCCTGCGACAGGCGCTTCGCCTGCAAGGCCGCGCCGCTTCGTGGAATAGGGGCACGACCTGTCTTCCGCGAGGCGCATTTCGTCTATCGGCTGGTTCCTGAAGCGCTCGTAGGCCGCGGCGATCGACGCCGTGCTGCCGAACACCGTCTTTCCGATTCTGTAGTCTGGGAGCTGAGTCATTCTTGTTGTCTTTTCAAGCTGATGCGTTGCGCATTACAGTCCGCCCATTATAAGCGAACCGAAGGTTGATATCGGCGTCGTGTCGCGGAAGTTGTCCAGCACCTGCCTGCAGTCCTTCGCAAGGCCCTGCACCTCGTCGTAGAGCTCTTCGCTCGCGGCGAGCTTGCCAAGGGTGCCCTCTCCGTTCTTCAGGCGCTCCGCGGTTACGTTGAGGTTTTCGAGAAGCTTGTTCGCGCTTGCGAACGTCTCCTGCGGATCCATCGAGTCGCACGCCTTCTTGAAGCTCGCTATCGCGTCCTGCAGGTTCTGGTACATCGGGTCGTCTTCCTTGAAGAGCTTGCCGACGAGACCCTCGCCGTTCTTGAGGCGCTCCGAAATCTCGTTCGCGTTGGCGAGCGTGGCCTTGAGGTCGTTGTAGACGGACTCGTCGGACGAAAGGAGCTTTCCGATCGTGCCCTCGCCGTTCTTGAGGCGCTCGGAGATTTCGCTCGCGTTGGCGGCGGTCGTCTTGAGATCGGCAACGCCGGACTTTAGGTCGTTGTAGACCGTGTCGTCGGACGAAAGGAGCTTTCCGACAGTTCCCTCGCCGCGTTCGACGCGCTCCACGACTTCGCGCACCTTGACGCTCGTGGCCTCGAAGTTCGTGACGATGCTCTTGAGCTCGCCGCCGGACGTGAATTCGTTCAGGTTCTTCGCGATGCGCGAAACGTCGTCCATCCAGTTGGTCGGCTTTTCGCCCTTGAACATCGTCGTCTCGAGCGGGAGCTCTTCGCCCGCGCCTTCCTCAAGGAGAAGATAGTACCCGCCGAGCATCGAGAGGTTGCAGACTGCGATCCTGTAGCCCTCGCGCATCACGACGGCCCTGTCGATCTCGATGTTGACGACGAGGTTGGACGGCGTGAGGTCGATCGAGTCGACTGAGCCGACCTTTGTTCCGCGGTACATCACGTTGTCGCGGTCCTTAAGCCCTCCCACCTCCGGAAACGCGACATGGGCAATGACCTTCTGACGGCCAGTAAGAACGTCCACGCCGGAGATAACGACCGTGAAGTAGACTAGAAGCGCGAGAACCGCCAGCATGAAAAGTCCGACAATGGCCTCAGAAAAGGCGTCGCTCTTTTTTGCACTCATGGCATCTCCCCTTTCATCGCGGCCAGAAATTCCTTTACCTCGCCGCACTGTGACTTTACGAATTCGGAGGGCGTCGAGCATTCGACGACCTTGCCGCCCTTCAAAAGCAGAATCCTGTCCGCAATCGCCAGCGCCCCCTGGAGGTCGTGCGTGACGACGATGGACGTAATGCCCAGCTCGCGGTTGAGCTTGCGGATGAGCCTGTTGATCGTGACGCTCGTCACGGGATCGAGTCCGCTGGTCGGCTCGTCGTAAAGCACCACGTCGTTCGACTCGCGCACGATCGCGCGGGCAAGTCCGGCGCGCTTCTGCATGCCGCCCGATATCTCTGCCGGGTACTTGTTCGCGGCGGCTGTAAGCTCGACGGACTCCAGAGCCTTCTCGACGCGCTTCGCGATCTCAGCGTCGTCGAGCGAGGTGCATTCCTCCAGCGGAAGCGCAACGTTCTCCGCAACCGTCATCCACGCAAGCAACGCGCCGCCCTGGAAGAGGTAGCCTATGCGCGAGCGGACTTTCACAAGCGTCTTGTCGTCGCACGCCGCAATGTCCACGCCGTCTATGAGGACGCGCCCGGAGGTAGGCGTTATGAGGCGGACAAGATGCTTCAGCGTAACGGACTTGCCCGTGCCCGACGGCCCGACGACGCAGAGAACCTCACCCCTGTAGACGTCGAACGAAACGCCGTCCAGAACGGCTGTGCCGTTGAACTTCTTTACGACGTTGTCGAATCTGATAAGCGCTTCTGCCATGCCTTGCCTACCTGTAGAAGACCCGCGTTATCATGTAGCCGAACATGAGTATGAGGAGAAAGCTCACGATGACGCTGCGCTGCGTCGACTTGCCGACGCCCGTCGCGCCGAGAGTCGTGCCGAAGCCTTCGGAGACGGACACCGTACCGACTATGATTCCGAAGAAGAGCGCCTTGAAGAGCCCGACGTAGAGGTCCTTCACCTCTGCGATGGACATTGCGCTCGCCATGTACTGCCTGAAGTCGACGCCCAGCTGCGTCGAGCCGACGATGCCTCCGCCGATCGTCCCGATGACGCAGCAGTAGAACCCAAGTATCGGCGCCATTATGACAAGCGCCAGTATGCGCGGCGCGGCGAGAAAGCGAATGGGCGAGATGGACATGATCTCAAGCGCGGCGACTTCGTCGTTGATCTTCATCGTGCCTAGTTCTGCGGCTATGGCAGAGCCGACGCACGCCGCAAGGCAGACACCGCAGCTGAACGGCCCCATCTCGCGTATGAGCGAAATCATCACGGCCGCGCCAAGGTATATCTCCTGGTTGAACCGGCGCAGCTCAAGCCCGACCTGAAGCGCAAGGATCATCCCCATGAAAAGCGCTACGACGGTGATGACGGGGAGAGTGCGGATGCCGGTCGTGTAGAGTTGCTTCGAAAGGTCCGCACGCCCGTTCTTCCTGCACACGACGGCGGGGAAACAAAGAGAGCTGGCCGCGAGAATGTGCGCGGCCCAGCCTAGGGAAGAGAGGAACTTGGTAATGTCGCGAATGGCGCCCTGCGTTTTGGTACGCGGGGCGTCATCCCATGCCGCCTCTCTTACAACAGTCATTACTTGGACTGTTCAGCAGCAGGAGCCTCGGGAGCCGGAGGCACTTCGGCGGGCGCGGGAGCTTCCGCAGCAGGTGCGTCGGGAGCCGCAAGGTCCTTCATTGCCGCGCTGACGGCGTCCGCCTTCTCGAAGAGCGAAATCTTGCGCCAGCGGCGGACAAGATCCTCCGCGTCTTCGACGCGCGTAACGGCCGCTTCGTCGCCCTTGACGGACTCCTTGATCTCGGCAAGCCTCTTCTGCGCTTCGTCCTTCTTGCCGTCCTGCGCGAGCGAGCGGACGGCGCCGATCTTCGCGCCAAGCAGAAACGCGCTTTCGGGATACTGGGAGACGAACGAATCGTACGCTTCGACCGCGTCGGCAAAGCGCTCGAGGGCCTCAAGGGACTCGGCCTTTCCGAGAAGCGGGATTTCGGCAAATGCGGCTGGCGCCTTGCCGATGAGCTCGGTATAGAGGTCAAGCGCGCCCTGGTAGTTCGACGCATCGTAGTAGGACTTCGCAAGGCGGAGCTTGAGCGCCGCACCGGCATCGGACGATCCGTAGCTAGAAACCGCTTCCTCTAGCGCGCTGACATCCTCGCTCAGGACAACTGCGTCGCCGGCTGCAATGCGGCGGCTTTCGCGCCAGTTCTTGAAACCATACCATGCAAGCACGGCAATGCCGACAGCCGCCACAATGGAGACCGTTTGCTTTCCGTCCTTCTCCCACCATTCAACTACAGGGAGCAGTTCATCGGGGATTCGTGTAGCCATTATTCGCATCCTTTCTCTTTCGCTTTCGCGTCATAGAGGTCGGCCCATTCGTTGAGAGCCTCCTCGCTTTTGCCTTCGGCGCGCAGTACGATTCGATTGTAATCGAGCGCGTCGAGAAAATCCTTGTTGTAGATGAAGCGGCTCTTGCCCTTCACAGGCGAGGAAGAGAGCCGCTTCGCGCTCTCCATGAGGAGAACCGCCGAGAAATATACGGCCTTGGGGGCCTTGAGCGACTGCTGGAACGCCTGCATCACGCGACGTCCCGCGCCGTCCTTCGCAAGCTCCTTCAGCGGACCCGTCATCAAGACGGCTGCGCGGAGCCCGTTGGAGACCTCAAACCCCTTGGCGGACATCATCTTCTCGTACTCGTCAAGCTCGGCAAGGTACTTGAACACCATGCTCTTCGACTTGCCGGAGCGGCCGATGTGGGCCGCAAGGTCAGGCAGGAGATCGCCGAGAAGCCCGACTTCGTACATCAGGCGGAAAGCCTCGGACGACTTGCCGTAGGGGAAAAGACGGAATACCTCCTCGCAGACACGCGGGACCGCGGCTGTGAGAATGCACGAATGGTGGCGCTTCATCGCGGCAAGCGTCTTGCGCTCGATCGTGAACCCAAGGCGCGAGGCGAACTTGACGGCGCGCATCATGCGCACGGGGTCCTCCTGGAAGCGGATGTCGGGATCGCCGATTGCGCGGATTATGCGCTTCTCGATATCCTTCATCCCGCCGACCCAGTCAATGACGCTGAAGTCCTCGATGTTGTAGAATAGCCCGTTCACTGTGAAGTCGCGCCTGTACGCATCCGTCTCGGGCGTGCCGAACGTGTTGTCCTCAAACGGACCCTCCGACGCGTGCTCGATGATTTCGCCGACCGTCTGGGAATTCTGGCGGAAAGTCGCAGTCTCGATGACCTTGCCGCCCGCAAAGCGGACGTGGGCAAGAAGGAACCTGCGCCCGACGAGGAAGCAGTTCTTGAACGCACGCTTTACCTCGTTGGGCTTAGCGCTCGTGCCGACGTCGAAATCCTTTGGCGTTCTGCCCATGAGCAGATCTCGCACCCCTCCGCCGACTAGATACGCCGTGTAGCCAAGCGAAGAAAGGCGATAGAGAACCTTCAAGGCATCAGGGTCGATGTTTTTGCGGGAGATGCAATGATCCGGTCGTTTGTAGACGACCGGTTCACGCGACTTTTTCCTTTTTAAAAACGAAAACATTGATAAGATTATACCATATACACCCCTTGGGGTGCAAGCAGACCACTACATATCCTTGCTATTTAGCCTCTTTTGCCGCCTCAGCCGCCCTTTCGATCGCAAGCTTCGTGTCGAGGATCGCCGCTGACTCCGGAAGAAGCTTCAGCGCCTTCTCCACGTTCACGCTCGCTGCGTCGAGCTTGCCCAGCTCCATCTGGAGCATCGCAAGGTTGTTGTAGATGGCAGGTTCGTTCGGATTGCGGATCAGGCACCGCATGAGGTACTCCTCCGCACGCGCAAGCTGCCGCTCCTTCTGGTAGTACATGCCCATCGCGAAGTTTGCGTCAGGATTCTCCGGATCCGCGCCAAGGACGCTTTCAGCATAAAGCTTCGCCATGTTGAAGTCCGCGCGCACAAGGGCGAGCTGGAGACCTTCCCTGGGCGTCATGCGAGTCATGATCTGCTCTCGGCGCTTGCCCATGGACTTCACCAGCGACTTGAACGTCTCGTTGGCGTCGTTCAGCTTTTTCGAAAGATCCATTTCGGCGATTGCGGACTTCGCATCGCGCGCAAGGTCGAAGCGCTCTGCGCGGTAGACGCACATGCGCGAAAGGCGCCACTCGCAGTCGAAGAACTTGCTCTTGAGCAGCTCGTCGGTGCAGTTCTTGATGCCGCGCGCATAGATGTCCAGCGCCCTCTGGCAGAGTTCGTGGGCTACTTCAACGGCCTTCAGGCGAGCAGGTTCGTCATCCACCGTCGGGAGCGAAACCATGCCGCCGATCGGAGGAATCGGCTTGCCATCGCGCTTCCAGAGGTCGAACGCCATCTGGACGGCAACATCCTTCAGCTTCTCGGGCTTGTCGCGAATCCAGCTGCGGAGTCCCATCGCGCTGTCGAACTCGAAGCTGAGCTTGTCCTCGGGATCGTTTTCGGTTCCGCGCGAGCGGAGCCAGACGGGATGCGGACCGCCTCCGACGAGCGCTGAGCAGATGATCGGCTTGCCCTGGCGCTTGGCCTCTATCTCAAGAAGCGTATCGAGGTTGCCGTCCGTGAATATGCGCTTGGCGCCGTTGCACTCATCGACCGTCGCCTTGACCACATCGTCGACGAACTTAAGCATGTCGCGCGTCTCGGCCTTGCGCCGCCCCGGGATCAGCGCGGCAAGAAGGAGAAGAGGAATCAGGACCATACCCCAGTGGCGCATCGCGATTGTCAGCTTCGAGCTCGTCGAATCAACGTCAGCGTCGTCATCCGCGCCGAAGAGCATCTTCGAAAGGCGCTTGTGGTCGCGGCACACTCCGTCCACTCCGAGAATCGTCAGCGACGTCGCAATCGAAAGGACGAACATCAGGGACGTGAGCGAGAGCAGGAAGTGCGACTTCACGGGCACGTATGTCCAGAACCACAGCGCAGGCAGGGACGCGCACTGCGTGAACGTGACGATGCCGCAGACCAGAAACACGATGCCGGTCGTGTAGGTGAGGAAGCGCTCCTCGTCGGCCGCTTCGGGGAAACGGACAATCGACACGACAAACGGCAGGAGGGATATTCCGAGCAGGAGCACCCATGCGGCTGGAGTCGCCGCGCCGGTAAGACGCGCGACGTAGCCCATAAGGTACTTCAGCGGAATGTCGCCGAACGTTCCGTCAATCGGGACAAGTCCGTCGTGCATGATGAACTCGACAACATTGAAGCCTACTCCGAAGAGAAACGCGCCCAGAAAGATGAACGTCATGTGCCACTTGCCGACTTCGATAAGCTCTGGCTTGAAGAACGGCGACTCAAGGGACGGCATGAGGTTCAGCACGACAAAGTTGAGCGCGATGAACGAGACGAGCAAGAAACCTCCTATCGGAGATTCAGCTGTTAGAAGCCCCAGGAAGAGTGCGCAGACGTAGGAGTACTTCAGTTCACCCTTTCGCAGGAACGTGAAGAAGAACTGAACGGCCAGAACAGTCAGGAGCAGAAGAAGCGTCGTCTCCGAGAAGAACTGTCCGGCAACCCAGATGGGATCGCACGCGGCGAACGAAACGGCACCGACAGCCGCCGCGAGGCGCATGACGTTAGAGCGGTTCTTTGAGCGCTGGGGACGGGTCTGCATGATGAACGCAAGGATTTCGCGGAGCATTGCGTAGACGAACATCGTGATGACTGCGAGGACGATGTGTCCGATTGTGCGCATCAAGACGTGCCCAGCCGTGATTCCGACGACCGAGTATATCCATCCTGCGAGAGACGTCCAGTAGCCAGGCACAGGACTTGAGGCAGGGTATATGCCAAGCGCAACCGCTATGTCGTTCCAACATTCAGGCTGAAGACCGGGATACTCCCACACAGTCTGCCACACAAAGACTCCTGCGCCGATCAGGAGCGCTATAAGAAAATCGTTCAAACCGAGTCTTTCGATTTGAACGACCTTCTTGACGGCGTTTGTCTTGTCCGTCATATTCTATTAGGCTTTCCTTCTCTTGAGACCGAGCATTGCCAGTCCAAATATCATCAGCATCGCCCCCGTAGGCTCCGGAACGGCATAGGCAACACCATGAAATGAAGATGGCATTTCACCTACAGAAACATCACCAAGTTCTGACACTAAACCGATGTCGGCATAGGAAACTCCTTCAGAATGGCCGACTAATTGGTTTGAGGAATTGTAAATTTCGACGAAATATGTATAACTATCACCATAAGCAGTACTCAAGTCGGCATAATTGTCGTATGACCAATATTCTGCTGCAGTTTGACCACTCGGGGTGGACGATTGCATCAAACCAGACTCTGCATCAAAATAAGTGTACTGTGAATTCAAAGCAACAGTGCCAGTTTCAGAGTAAGTACTACTCTCTGATGCGACAATTTTCGCATAGGCTCCGCCTGAAATACCTGAACTAGTTACATCTGCAGGATCAATCTGCCAATACATATACGATGCATTTACAACCCCCGAAAATACGCTTACAAAACAAATGATAAGTAATTTCTTCATATTTAACTCCTTAAATAACCATTACGGATATCACACCTGCACTAGTTGTTGGTAGTACTTGAAAATGTAACACGAGGGTCTGTCGTGCCTTTACTTACATACCAAAAACCCTGACCTGGCTGAACTTTCGCAGCAGCAGTTATATAATTATTGCCTGATTTATAGGCCCATTGATTTTCATGACGAACAAGTGTAATAGCAATACCATTATTCTGAAGACGAATTGTATCACTATCATCGACATTTTCCCATGTGTAATTGCTATTCAAATCAGAAACTGACGAAAACATATTCGGTGGTGCAATCAGATTCCAAGCCCCTTTGCTCAATGTCATGGCAGGAACCGAAGAATTTGTATACTGACCATAGAGATAAATTGGCTTTGCTGTGGGCGTTTCCCCTTCAGTAGTAGGATGTTGCCTAACAAGAATTAAAGCATTACCGCGTTCTGCTGTTGTATCACCTGCAGACTTACCTGTTGTTGCACCTACAGAGTCAACCATAATAGGTGAATCCCATGTGCCAGAGCTAGTGAGAAACCAAGCTTTATATTTCTTCGTGCTGGGATCATAGAGATAAAGTCCATCACCCTCTTCAAGATTAGATGTCATTACTAAGTCTTCCACAGCAACAGGCGATTCACCTGCTCCTACAGCCACCCATGGCACACAAATAATAGTCTGCTTTGTGCTAGACTCCACCTTCAACACACCAAACGTGTTGGCGCTCTGGACGGCTGCGCTTGCGCCAAGCCCGAGAAGTCCTGCCAGCGATATCGCGAACATCAGTTTTTTCATTTTCGTTCTCCCTGATGAATATTGTTGATGTCTGCTCACTCAGCCTTCTTGTTGAGGGGCTGGCGGACGACCTTGAAGAAGTTACCGAGGTCCTTGTCGACTTCAAAGGTCACGCCATCGGCGTCGCCCTGAAGCGGCTGGTCGTTGAGCGTCTCGATCTCGGCGACCGTTGCGCCAGCCTTGACGTTGTACTGAAGAGCCGGGTGCATTCCAGAGACGGAGATGCGGGCCTTGGTTCCGACGATCTCGAACTTGTCGATGACGGGATTGCCGACGCCGACAGGAACGGCCGTCTCGGTGAAGGCGGAAGCGACGGTCTCGGTTCCGGTCTTGACGGTGATCGTGCGGTCGCCCGAAGCGGCGTTGGCCGTCGCCTTGTTCTGGGCGCTTGCGGCGACAGGCTTGCCGTCGACGGCTGCGGCGAGATCGCCGGAGGCCGTGCGGGTGTCGAGCATATAGACGAAATAGTTGCCTGTCGTGGGCGCAACCTTCGAGTCGAGCTGGAAGACCGTCGTCGGGCAGCGGCCGTTCTTGGCGAGAGGAGCCATGAGGTAAATCTCGTCACCTGCGACTGCGGGCTTGGAATCGGCGGTTATGCCGCCAAATGTTTCGTTAGGCGACCAGCAGAGCGCATACCACTCGCCGTCCTTGACTGGTGTGCCGTCGGCGTAGGTATCGTGCTGTGTAGAAAAAGTGATCAACGTGTTGCCAGCATCAGCGAACGCGCCAACAGCAAGAGCCGCAGAGCAGGCAAATACAAGGTTTTTCAGTGTTTTCATAACGCCCATCTTCCTTTTTCTGTTTTTACATTAATATTTTATCACCAACACAGTGAGGATGTCAATAGCACTTGGCAAAAAAGGTGATTTTCGCCAAATTTAGACTTTTGGGGGCCCTCTAACCCTTCTTTTTGGTCTATTTTCCTCATTTCGATTCATATTATACCATATCTTGTGCCTTCGCGCCATCCCCCCATTCGGGTAGGGTGCAACGGGCGATTTATGCAAGGATGCGGCAAAGTGCCCGCGTCTGCGCATAGCGCATATATTGGCGCAAATGTGTTTGCGCCTGCGTCGACGGGATTCGCAGCTATCGCACACAATCAAACAAATCGGGAGCGCGCGAGAAAGGTGAATGGGGAATGACTTAGAAATCGACTGCACAGCGGCTGAGCAGCGACTGAGCAGCGACCGAGAATGGAGACGCGGCTTCCAGCCGCGTATAATACAGCCAACTTACAATCCCAACGCGGCAAGATGCCGCGTCTTTGCCACTTCAGTAAAGCTGAAAATGAATTTCGACCATACCTGTGCTGCGTAGTCACATGCCAAATTGTGGGCAATACCTGTTCTCGGGCGCTGACGCGCGACCACGAACCGCGGCGGCTTGCCGAGCGGCGTTCCGCCGCCGGAATGGCGCGTCGCCGTCTTGACTTGAAGGTCGCAGTTGCCCTCCATTGCCCATTTCCCGTTCCCCATTCCCCTACTTGCGACCTTCGTCAAACGCCGCCGCGCCATTCCAACCTTCGGTTTTCGGCAAGCCCCGCGACACGAACCGGGCTACGCCCGACACAAATATACACGAATATTGGCTCTTCGTAAACAACTCTCCAGCCATCCCATGGTCCGTCGCGGAGCGACGGACCCCCTGAGAGCGACTGAGCTGTTGCTATCAAGGGGGTCCGTCGCTCCGCGACGGACATTCACAGCGCTCGCGCAGAATCAGATTAATCGGGAGCGCGCGAGGAAGCGAATGGGAGTGACTGAGAAGTCGACTGCGACACGACCTTTCTAGGTCCGTCGCGGAGCGACGCAACCCCCTGCAAGTTTAGCCGTTCATCCGACTGCGACACGACCTTATTGCTGCTTGAGCGCAAAGGCTGTGGGATGGGGAATGGGGGAGAGGGAAGAGGGAAGAGGGGGAATGGGTAATGGGTAATTTGGAGACGCGGCTTCCAGCCGCGTTGTGATTGTAAGTGGGCTGTATTATACGCGGCTGGAAGCCGCGTCTCCATGGTGGTGGCTAACCACACGGGGACAGCCCCCTTCATTCGCAGTTATCGCACTGGATCAAAAGAATCGGGAGCGCGCGAGGGAAGGCGAATAGGAGTGACTTGGAAGTCGACTGCGACACGACCTTTCTAGGTCCGTCGCGGAGCGACGCAACCCCCTGCAAGCGACTGAGCTGTTGCTATCAAGGGGGTCCGTCGCTCCGCGACGGACATTCACGCGCTCGCGCAGAATCAGATAAATCGGGAGCGCGCGAGGGAAGGCGAATGGGAGTGACTTGGAAGTCGACTGCGACACGACCTTATTGCTGCTTGACCGCAACGGCTGGGGAATGGGGAAATTGCTCCACGTCCTTACCCACAAATCGACGGAATGGCGCTGAAAAGGACGACTGAAAGGCATGCAACAAAAAGCACAACCGCAAAATAGCCAAGCGCCTTGACCATGACGCTCCTCTCGCGCCCCGAGAGCCCCGCCGCCGCACACCCGAGGACAAGCGACTGCGGACACAGCATCTTGCCGATTCCCGCGCCCATCACGTTTGCCGCAGCGAAAAGCAGCTTCTGCGCCTCGGAAGAGCCGACGGACGCCTGGAGCGAACCGAAGAGGACATTGGAGCTAGTGCCAGAGCCAGTGACGAAACCGCCGAGCGCCCCGACGATCCCCGAGACCGCAGGATACGCGCGCCCAGTCGCCGCGACAAGCGCATCGGCCAGCGTCTGCGTCATGCCAGTCGCACCCATTACCTTCGCAAGCGCAAGAACAGCGCAGATCGTGAACAAAGCAAGGGAATAACGGGCAACCGTCCGCGCCGCAATCGCCGCAATGCGAACTGGGCTGATGCGCTGGCATAGCGCGCCCAATGTGCCAGCCGCAAGAATCACAAAGCCAGGCGAAACCTTCCGCTCCGGCGGCAGAAGCGCCGCGAATCCAAGCGCAATCACCACAAACGCAAACGGCATCCACGCCCACGCCTGTCGGCGCAGGTCGATTCCATCCCGCCGTCCCATCAGCGCAAACGCCAGCATGACTGCAATGCCGCCGACGATATCAGGCAGCTCGCAGCCAAGGAAAGGCGCGACGAGAAGCCATGAAGAAAGGAACGCTATGTCGGCTACTAGCGCGAAGCGCCAGCACTCGCGCACGCCGCGCCATCCGTCGACGATCAAAAGTATGAGGAACGGAGAAAGCGACGTCGCCGCAAGCTGGAGAAAGGCGATTGTCGTCGTCAGACGCGAAAGGTCCACCCCCGCCTCGCCCGCAAGCACCATCGTCGGCACGCCGACGGACCCGAACGCCGTTGGCGTCGTGTTTGCGACAAGGCAGCATAGCACGGCCTTTACGGGGTCGAAGCCAATGCCGACTAGAATCGCGCACGGAATCGCCACGGCCGTGCCGAACCCCGCCATCCCCTCCATGAAGCCGCCAAAGCCCCATGCGACGAGAAGCGCCTGAAACCGCCTGTCGGCCGATAGGCGGGAGAGTCCGCCCTTGATCTCGGATATAGCGTCCGACTCGACCGTTACAGCATAGGTGAACAGCGCCGCTACAATGACAAGTCCTATCGGGAACAGTCCCGTGGAGGCTCCGGACAACGCGCATTGCGCAACCGATGCAACGGAGAGGTCGAAGTAAAACACCGCCTCCACCACGCCGACGGCAAAGGCCGCAAGCGCTGCGCACCAAGCCGGAAGCCCGAACCCCGCAAGCGCGGCAACAAGGACTGCGATGGGCAATATGGACAAAAACGTTTTCATGTTCGTCATCCGGCGACGTCAAGAAGCAGCGCCTGGGCGTAGGCGGAGCGGACATCGGGGAAATGCGGACGATAGAGCGACGGCGTCGTCTCCTCGGCGTAGACGAAGAGCACCCTCCCGGGGCCGCGCGAAAGCGCCTCAAGAAGGCCCATCTCGTAGGTCTGCGGCCCTGCGGCGATTGCTGTATAGGGAGCTGTGTTCTTCGCTAGGACCGACAAATGGCCAGGAGCGGCGTTGTGCACTGAATTCGAGAAACCTGCGGGCGACATCTCGCCTTCGTCGTGCATCTGGCGGATGAGCTTTAGCGTCGTGCCGATCTCGCCCCAGCGCGAGGCGAACACGACTGGACAGTCGATCTTTCCGCCTGATGCGCGCCACGCGACGGAAAGCGCCGCCTTCTCCAGCTGTGTAAGACGGCGCCTCTCCATGGGAGGCACAAACGAAACGTCTGGCTTCGGCGTGTCATCGCACTCGCGCCATTCCGCCTTCGCGACGATCTTCGCCCTTTCATCAAGCATCTTCCTGACGTCAACCATTTCTCTCAAGGAACCTTCCTGCGCGATCACCGGTGAACTTGCCGTCAAGATACGAGACTGCGCCGTTCACCATGACGCACTTGACGCCCTTCGCAAAGGAGTGCGGCGCGACGTACGTCGAAGAGGACGCGAACTCATCCTCCTTCCAAATCGCAATGTCGGCGAAGGCGCCGCGCTCGACTACGCCCCTTCCCCTGATTTCAAACCGCCTTGCCGCGTCGCCCGTCATGCGCGCGACGGTCTCCTCGCGCGAGAAGCCAAGCCGACGAAGGCGCGCATAGAACTCCGGCATCGTGGCGTAGGCACGCGGATGCGGATGGTCAGCGCCGAGCGGACCCCACGGCGCGCGCAGCGACGCATCGCTTCCAGCAAGGACATAGGGACGCGAATATATCTTGTCGAGGTTGTCCTCGGACATTCCGAAAAAGAACGCACCCGTCTTGCAGCCGTCGAGCTCAAGAATAGAGCAAATCAGTTCGCCGGGGGAAATCCGACGGCCCGCATCCGACTGTCGGGTGCCGTCCGTCGACTGTCCGCCTAGTATCTCGGCGACCGTCTTGCCGCTGTAGGGCTTCGTCTTCCCGCTCCACGTTCCGCCGATCATAACAGACGCCCAGTCGCGTCCGCACGCGTCTATTTCGGCGACGATCCTCGCACGCAGGGAGGGATCGCGCAGCCGCTCCATCTCCGCAGGCGCGCCGCCCTCGCCTACCCAGTCAGGGAACACGACGTCGAGGTCTGTCCCCGCCGCGCAGTACGGATACCTGTCGCTTCCGAGGAGAAGCCCCGAAGCGACTGCCGAGTCGATCTTCTCGAGAACTGCGTCGATCTTGCCCCAGTTGCGCCGTCCGCTCGTCTTCAGGTGCGAAATCTCCGCGCGGATGCCGGTCGCCTTAACGAGGTCGATCACCTCGTCGATGGCCTCAAGTATCGCGTCGCCCTCGCTTCTCATGTGCGTCGCATAGAAGCCGCCCTTCGCAGCCGCAGCCTTCGCGAGCGCCACGACTTCGGCGCTGTCGGAATACTTGCCCGGCTGGTAGATGAGACCCGTCGTGAGGCCCCATCCTCCCTCGTCGAGCGACTGTTCCAGAAGTCGCGTCATGCGCGCGAGCTCGTCGGGCGTGGCGAGCCTTCCGGCATAGCCCACGACCGAAGAGCGGAGCGTGTTGTGTCCGACGAACTGAACAGTGTTGATCGCGGGCTTCGCCGCAGCGAGGACCTCGCGGTACTGCGCGAGGGAACGCCACGTCAGGCGTTCGCCAAGGAGGGCGGCCCAGTCGGACGACAATCGCGCCTCGCCGTAGCGTGGCGCGACGGATCCGCCGCATTGTCCGTTCACCTCCGTCGTAACGCCCTGCGCGAGCTTTGACGGCGCATCCGGCTCCAAGACAAGGTATGCGTCCGAATGGGAATGGACGTCGATGAAGCCCGGGGTGACGAGGCAGCCTGACGCGTCGACAACGCGCGCTCCGGCGTCAGGCGCGATGTCGCCGCGCTCGACCGCGGCGATTCTGCCGCGCTCGACGACCACGGTACCGCGAAAGGACGGAGCGCCCGCTCCGTCCACTATCGTTCCGTTTGCTATGAATACAGCCGAGTCCACGGAATCAGCAGCGGCTCTTGTCGAAGGCTGCGATTGCGAAGTCGATGTCCTCGAACGTGTGCGCGGCGGACATCTGGGTGCGGATGCGAGCCTTGCCCATCGGGACGACGGGATAGAAGAAGCCCGTCGCGTAGACGCCGTTCCTGTAGAGGTTCTCGCTCATCTTCACGGCCACCGCCGCGTCGCCGAGCATCACGGGGATGATCGGATGACGGCCTGGGACAAGCGTGAAGCCAAGCGCGGACATGCCTTCGCGGAAGCGCTTGGCGTTTGCGTTGAGCTGAGCGCGGAGCTCGGGGCGGGTCTGTACGAGTTCGATCGCCTTGATGGACGCTGCGGCCACTGGAGGCGGAACGGCGTTGGAGAAGAGATACGGACGCGCCTTCTGGCGAAGGATGTCGACGATCTCCTGGCGCGCGGCGACGTATCCGCCGCTTGCGCCGCCGAGGGCCTTTCCGAACGTACCGGTTATGATGTCGACGCGACCAGTGCAGCCGCACTCCTCGACGGAGCCGGAGCCCTTCGCGCCCAAGACGCCGACGGCGTGCGAATCGTCGACCATGACAAGCGCAGAATACTTGTCCGCAAGGTCGCAGATCTCCTTCAGCGGCGCGATTATGCCGTCCATGGAGAACACGCCGTCCGTCACGATCAGCTTGAAGCGCGCGCCGGCCTCGTCTGCGGCCTGGAGCTGCTTCTCGAGGTCGGCCATGTCGCCGTTGGCGTAGCGGAAGCGCTTGGCCTTGCAGAGGCGGACGCCGTCGATGATCGAGGCGTGGTTCAGCGCGTCGGAGATGATTGCGTCTTCAGCGCCGAGAAGCGCCTCGAACACGCCGCCGTTCGCGTCGAAGCAGGAGCCGAAGAGAATGCAGTCGTCGGTGCCGGTGAAGTCCGCGACCGTGCGCTCAAGCCTGCGGTGCAGCTCGTCCGTTCCGCAGATGAAGCGGACGGACGCCATGCCGTAGCCGTACTTGAGTGTCGCCTCGCGCGAAGCCTCGACGACCTCGGGGTGGTTCGCGAGGCCGAGGTAGTTGTTCGCGCACATGTTCAGGAGCTTGGTCCCGTTGTCCAACACGACTCTCGCGCCCTGCGGGGTGGCTATCGTCTTCTCGTTCTTGTAGAGGGACTTCGCCTTGAGGTCGGCTATCGTCTCCTGCAGGTGCGACTGGAACTTACCGTACATTGACAGACTCCTATTCTGGTTTGCGAAACTGCGGAACGCGTCACTTCGCCTCGCGCTTGACGAGCGGACGGTCGAGCATCTTCTCGTAGAGCTTGATGTACTCCTTTGCGCACGCCTCGTGGTTGAAGCGCGCGACGGACTCGCGCATGATGCGGGAGATCTCGCGCTCGCGAACTTCGCGCGGCTGCATGAAGAACTCCATCGCTTTGTCCATCGCCCACATGAGGCCGCCCGAATCGTACGTGTCGAAGCGGAAGCCGTTGCCCTTGGAGGCGTTCCAGTCGAGAGGCTCGACGGTGTCGTGGAGGCCGCCCGTGTTGTGCGCGACCGCGAGCGAGCCGTAGATCGGCGCCTGCATCTGGGGGAGGCCGCACGGCTCGAACAGCGACGGCATGAGCGTGAAGTCGCTAGCCGCGAAGCCGAGCTGCGAGAGGCGTCCGTCGAAGTTGTGGACGGCCAGGCGGTTGGATATTCCGTGGAACGTCTGGATGTCCCAGAACGGCTGCTGGTAGGGTCCGTTCGCGATGACGGCGAGCTGCGCGCCCTGCTCGTAGTACTTGTCGAGGAAGCGGTAGATGATGTCCGTCAGCAGCTGCGGACCCTTCTGCACGGGATCGAGGCGGCTGGGCCAGAAGAAGAGCGGGGCGTCCGCGTTCTCGTCAAGCCCGAGCGCGTGCTGGAGCGCGAGCTTGTTCTTGCGCTTCATGTCCCAGTGGTTGTCGGGTCCGTACTTGAACGGTATCTTGTCGTCCGTCACGGGGTTGTCCGCCGCGTCCGGCGCGTTCAGGATGCCCGCCGCGCAGCCTGCGTTGTACTTGCTGCGCATCTCATTGCGGATCGCGTCGGGGACGAACGAGTGCCATCCGTTGACGATCTCCTGGAGGAACGTCGGCGAGACGGTGTTGATGAAGTGGGCGGCGAAGCAGCCGGACGCCTGAAGGTCGATCTGGTTGTTGTTGCGAGACTCCTCGTAGGAATACGGCGGATAGCTGTAGTAGAGGTTGGACCAGAACTCAGCCGCGTCGATTCCCGCGTCCTCCACCTGCGCGAGCGTGAGCTTCTGCGTGTGGATGTTGTGCACCGTGAAGAGGCAGGGGATGCCCATGCGCCTTGCCGCCGCAGGGACAAGGCCGGTCATCCAGTCGTTGCAGTGGATGAGGTCGGGCTGCACGTGGGGGATGATGTTGTTGATCACCTCGCGCTGGAAGGCGAGGGCCAGCTTCACGTTGCCGTCGCCGCGGTCGTAGACCGTGTCGCGGTAGTAGAAGCAGCGGTCCTCCGCGAGGTGTATGCGCTCGTCTGAGAGGTGGCTCTTGTACTTGCGCAGTTCCTCGGAGACCAGCTGCGCCGTCTCGATGTGGAACATGCGCCTGTAGTGCGGCAGCGCAACGTGAACGTCGGCGCCGAGCCCGTAGAGCGCAGCGGTCAAGGAGGCTGAAACATCCGCCATGCCTCCGGCCTTGGCGGACATCTTGCCCGCAAGGTTGCCCATTCCCTCCGGAAGATACGTTATCTCCGGCGTTACTATCAGAATTCTGGGTTTGTCCTTCGACATTTTTAGCCTCCTTGTCGTTAGTCTATATTGTTTGGTTTTGCGCTATGCGATCACCGCCAAGACCTGTCCCTTCGACACCGCCTTGCCGTGCTCGACAAGGAACGTGATCTTTCCGTTCGCAGTAGCCTTTATCGGGTTGAAAAGCTTCATCGCCTCGACGACGCACACGGCGTCGCCTTCCTTGACCGCAGCGCCGTCAGCCGCCATCTGCGGCTTGCCGGGCGCGTCGGAGCGGTAGAACGTTCCGTTCAGCGGCGCAAGCACCTGGGTGCCAGCGGGGACGGACGACGCGGCGTCTGCCTTCGGCGCACCGGCGGCGGGAGCAGCCGCGGCAACAGCCGCCGAGGCCTTCTTCGCCTCCTCGACGTCCGCGGGAATCGGCTCGCGCTTCGCGGGGTCGGCGTTGCGCCACTTGAAGTAGCCGAGCGCAACCTCGGGGAAGAGCGCGTAGGAAAGGATGTCCTCCTCCGCCTTGATCGTATATGGCGGCAGTTCCGCCGCGGCCATGAGCAGGCCTGGCTTGAGCAGGTCCGCCGGACGGCAGTCTATCGGCTCAAGGTCGCCGCACAGGCGCTTGCGCAGCTCCGGCTCGATGGGCGCGGGAGTGCGCCCGTAGTAGCCTGCCGCATAGCGCTTCGTCTCGTCCGTCACCATGGAGTAGCGGCTGCCGGAGAGGACGTTCAGGACGCTCTGTACGCCGACGATCTGCGAGGTCGGTGTCACGAGCGGGGGATAGCCCATGTCGGCGCGCGTCTTCGGCAGCTCCTCAAGGACCTCGGGCAGACGGTCGAGCGCATCCTGCTGGGCAAGCTGCGAGCGGAGGTTGGAGATCATGCCGCCGGGGATCGCGTGGACGAGCACTCCCGCGTCGACGGGCTCGACCTTTGCGGACGACGCGGGCTGGCGCTTCGCCTTGAGCTCCTTGAAGTAGGCGTTGATCTTCGCAAGCTTCGCCTTGTCGAGGCCCGTGTCGAAGCCCTCGGACTCGAGGATCGAGACCATGGACTCCGTCGGCGGCTGGCTGGAGAACGAACTCATCGTCGAAATAGCGCAGTCGATGCACCCGGCGCCGGCTTCCGCCGCAGCCATGTACATCGCAGAGGCCATTCCGCTCGTCATGTGGGAATGTATCTGTATCGGCATCTCGGGCATCGCCTTGACAAGCGCCGAGACGAGCTCGCGCGCCGCCCCAGGCGTGAGGATTCCGGCCATGTCCTTGATGCAGAGCGAATCTATGCCCATCGCCTCCTGCTCCTTGGCGAGGCTGACGTACTTCTCGACCGTGTGGACGGGCGAAGTCGTGTAGCAGATGGTGCCCTGGGCGTGGCCGCCGTACTTCTTGACGGACTTTATGGCCATCTCAAGGTTGCGCGGGTCGTTCAGCGCGTCGAACACGCGGAAGATGTCCATCCCGTTCTCGCACGCAAGCGCGGTGAAGCGCTCCACGATGTCGTCTGGATAGTGCTTGTAGCCGAGGATGTTCTGCCCGCGGAAAAGCATCTGGAGCGGAGTCTTGACGCACACCTTCTTGATCTGGCGCAGCCTCTCCCACGGATTCTCGCGCAGGAAGCGCATGCACACGTCGAACGTGGCGCCGCCCCAGCATTCCAGGGAGTAATAGCCCGCACCGTCGATTTCCTCGGCGATCTTCAGTATGTCGTCCGTACGCATGCGCGTGGCCCAAAGACTCTGGTGCGCGTCGCGCAGCGTGGTATCGGTAATTCTGATCTTCTTGTTCGTATTCATCTTCGTTTCTGTTGCCATTTTATCAAAAAGAAGCGATCTAATCAATGATGAAGCCCGTTTTCTCGCAAATCTTGTGCGAAAATGCCCGTTCAAGCCTTCAAACTGGCGCCTGTGGACGCATTGCCGACCAGTTTCGCGTAGCGCTCGAGCCATCCGCCCTTGATGCGCGGCGACCACTTCTTCGCCTTCTTCGCGCGCGCGGCAATCTCGCTCTTCGAGAGGTTGGCGTTGATGGAGCGCTTCGGGATGTCGATCGTAATCTCGTCCCCGTTCTTGAGGAGTCCGATGAGGCCGCCTTCCGCCGCCTCGGGCGAAACGTGGCCCACGCACGCGCCGTGCGTCGCGCCGGAGAAGCGTCCGTCCGTGATGAGCGCGACGGATTCGCCCAGCCCCGCGCCGATGATGTACGACGTGGGCGCAAGCATCTCCTGCATGCCGGGGCCGCCCTTCGGTCCCTCGTAGCGTATGACGACGACGTGCCCAGGCTTCACCTTGCCGCCGAGAATGCCCTTGCAGGCATCCTCCTGGCTGTCGAAGCAGATTGCCTTGCCCGTGAACTTCATCATGGACGGCGCGACGCCGCCCTTCTTGACGACGGAACCGGCGGTCGCGAGGTTGCCCCAGAGCACGGCGAGCCCGCCGTCCTTCGAATAGGCGTTCTCGACGGTGCGGATGACGTCCTTGTCGGATATCTTCGCCTTGCGGATCTGCGCGCCGAGCGTCTTGCCGGACACCGTGGGCGTGTCGAGGTGGAGGTATTTCGCGCCCGCGTCGCGCACGCGCCTGAGGATCGCCATGATTCCGCCGGCGCGGTCAAGGTCGCTGACGTGGTAGTGCCCGGACGGAGCGAGCTTGCAGACGTACGGCGTCGCGGCGGATATCTCGTTCATGCGCTCGAGCGAAAATTCAACGTCGGCCTCGCGCGCTATCGCGAGGGTGTGGAGGACGGTGTTGGTCGAGCCTCCCATCGCCATGTCGAGCGTAAGCGCGTTGTCGAGCGAGTCGCGCGTGACGAGCTCGCGCGGGAGGGGTCCGCCCTTCTTGGCCATCTCGACGATGCGCCTTGCACTGGCCTTGTAGTGGTCGGCGCGCCTGGGGTTGGTTGCGAGAATCGTGCCGTTGCCCGGCAGCGCAACGCCGAGCGCCTCGTAGAGGCAGTTCATCGAGTTGGCCGTGAACATGCCCGAGCAGCTGCCGCAGCCGGGGCAGCTCGTCTCCTCGATCTTCTCGAGGTCCTTTGCGGAAATCTTGCCCGCGTTCTCCGCGCCTACGCCCTCGAAGACGGAGTTGAGGTCGCTGTCAGCGCCCGTGAGCGGGTTCTTGCCTGGGGCCATCGGGCCGCCGGAGGCGAAAATCGTGGGGATGTTGACGCGAAGCGCGCCGATGAGCATGCCGGGGACGATCTTGTCGCAGTTGGGGACGCAGATCATCGCGTCGAAGCAATGCGCGCGGGCGATGGACTCGACGCTGTCGGCGATGAGCTCGCGGCTGGGGAGCGAGTACTTCATGCCGGAGTGCCCCATGGCTATGCCGTCGCAGACGGCGATCGTGTTGAACTCCATCGCCACGCCACCGGCCTCCTCAATGCACTTCTTGAGGTACTGGCCGACCTTGTTGAGGTGGCAATGTCCTGGGACGAAGCTCTCGTAGCTGTTGCAGATGCCGATGAACGGCTTCTTTATGTCGGCACGCTTCATGCCTGTCGCGAAGAAGAGACTGCGATGCGGAGCCCTTTCCTTGCCCGCCTTGACCTGATCGGATATCATTTTGTACTCCTAACCTTTCTTAGCTGTATATTATAGCATAAAACGAACCTTCCACGGGCCGCGCTCGCGCCAGCATCTGCGCACGGCATCGACAGCGGGCTCGACGTATATCGGCGTAGCCTGGTGGCGGAACCACGTGTCCTGACGCTTTGCGAGCTGACACGTCCGCACGAAGATCTTGTTCCTGTCGTCGCCCTCTCGGTATCCTATCGCCAGCGCGGCCGTTCGCGACCATACCGGGTACTCCTCGTGGAGACGGCGCTTCTCGGCCTCCAGTCCGGCAAGGAACATGTCGTCCAGCCGCGCGGCAATACGCTCGCGGACAACAGCTCGGTCAATCTTAATGACGGGATATTCCGGAGGCGGGGTCTCCCACCGGCGGTCGAGTCCGCGCAGAAGCGCCGAAAAGTAGAGCCCGGTCCCTCCGACAATGACAATCGGGACATCCGGCGGAACCCCGCGCACCCAGTCGTACGCGGCGCGCAGCCATGCGCCAGAGGAAAACTCCTCGGCCGGAGTGACGACATCGACTCCGCCCATGCCGAACTCCTCTATCTCGGATCGAGGCGGCTTCGCGGTTCCAATGTCCATCCCGCGGTAGACGAGCATCGAGTCCGCGCTCAGTATGCGCGCGCCCATCTCCCGCGCCAGTTCCGCCGCGATTGCGCTCTTGCCGCTGGCCGTCGGACCGGCCAGCAGGTACGCATCGCGCTCGATGACGTTTTCCCCCGGCATCTCTCTGTCAGTCGCGTACAGCGGGGTTGAGGTAGATGGGAAGCGGCTCGGACTTCAGCAGCGACGGATTCGCAAGCGCCGCTCGTGCAAGCCCCTCCGCGAGCGGAGCGCCGCAGTTCGCGTCGAACCGCGACTCGAAGTCCTCCGCCAGCACATCGCCGATGCGCCTTGCGTCCGGCGACACGACTTTCGCGGAAAGCGGTACGCGCAGCTTGAGCGTCTCGCGGTCCGTCTGAAAGACCGGCACTGCAAGCCGGAATCCGTCGAAAAGCGCAATCCAGAAAAGACCGCGCCTCGCGTCTCCGACGACGGCGAGCGGACCCTCCCCCTGCGCATAGGCGGCCGCAGACGTAAGCCCAAGCACCTCGCAGCCGCTTCCGGCGGCGCATCCCTGCGCGAACGCAAGCGCGGAGCGAATGCCCGCAAACGAGCCGGGGCCTGTCCCCACGACGATTCGCGAGAGCGACTTGACGTCCGCCCCGTTTTCGGAAAGGAAGTCCGCGACGCGCACAACCCAGTCGCCGCTGCGCGCATCCGCACCCTCAAGCACGCGCGACGCCACTAGCGCGCCGTCCTTCGCAAACGCGACCGACTGCACGTCGGTCGACCTGTCTATCACAAGCGTAGTCATTTTTCGTTGACCCTCAGATATCTTTCGTTGCCGTACGGAAACGCGCTCGGAACGTAGTTTCCGACCCGCGGGCGCACAAGCGAATATGATTTAGGATAATGGGTGAATATCCACGGACAGTCCTCGCGCACAATGCGCTGGCACTCGCGCCAATGGACGTTGCGCTCCTCCGCGCCACCCGCAGACATCGCGGCGTCGAACGCGGCGTCGAAGTCAGCGTTCTTGTAGTCGGAGTGGTTCGGGCCAGGGCTCGCGTTCTTGGAGTAGAAAAGCTGAAGGAAGTTCTCGGCGTCAGGATAGTCGCCTACCCACCCCATCATGTACATCTGGACGCGCCCCTCGTTCACCGCGCGCAGGAACGCCTCCCACGTGTGGAAGGACAGCTCAAGGCGGACGCCGGCCTTTGCGAAGAAACTCGCCAGCAGCTCGCCCTTCTCGCGGCTGTCCTGCGTCGGGCGCCCGATGGAAAGCGTTATCACAAGCCGCCTCCCGGTCTTCGGGTCTATGCCGTCAGGATACCCCGCCTCGGCGAGAAGCGACTTCGCGCGAACAAGGTCAAACTGATAGGGATGCGGCTCCTCCAGGCGTCCGTCGACCCCGGGCGGAACGGGTCCGTCGGCGTACTGTACGCGTCCGCTGTGGAACTCGATCCACCTCTGCGAATCGAACGCGCATGTCAGCGCCTGGCGCAGGGCCTTGTTCGAGCCGAGCACCTGGTCGCGCATGTTGATCCCGAGATACAGCACGTCAAGAGACGGCGCGCTTACGAGGCGGACGCCCTCCGCCTCAAGCTTCGGGTCGAGCCTGCCAGAGCCGTCCACAAGCGCGTCCCAGTTGTCGCGCGATATCTCGCCGAGGAAGTCGATCTCCCCCTTGAGGAACATGAGCCACTGGGTCGAAACGTCGTCGATGACGAGATAGCGGACCTCGTCGAACGGACGCCCCGACACGCCCTCCCAGCCAGGCCAGGCCATGTTGCGCTCGTAGACCATCTCGTGGTTCTTCCACCAGCTCTTCAGCTTGTACGGCCCAGTCCCAGATCCGTCCTCTCGCCGTATGCCCGCGTAGCTCATCGCAAGCATCCACGGGAACACGTGCGAGCGGCTCTTCAGCGTGAACACGACGGTGTCGTCGTCAGGCGTCTCGATGGACTCCACGTTCTTCAGAATCCACGCGCCAGGCGAGACGTTCGCGGGGTCGCGCAGACGTTCGAGAGAGCGCTTCACGTCTCGCGACGTCAGGCCCTTCCTGCGCATGCGCAGCGTGCAGACGAGTCCGTCCTCCGAGAACTCGGGCAGCTCGCATACGCCTGGAACGAGCCTGTAGGGACGCGCCTCGTAGTCGTATTCGAGGGGCGTTTCGCAGTAGAGCATGACTGCGCGCGAATCGTAGATCGCCTGCGCCCTTATCGGGTCGAGCGAGGCCACGCGCTCAAGCGGGCGAACGAACGCCGCAGCGATCAGGACTGAAGCAAGCGCCATCATGCGTAGGCACCAAGGAAAGCGAAGCTTTCGATCTCGGGATCCTGCGAGAGCTCGGCGAGAAGCGCGAGGACGTTCGGGTCAGTCGGAGAGGACTCGAACTCGAACGTGAAGCGGAACTCGAAGTCCATGCCGGGGATCGGACGCGACTCGAGCTTCGTCAGGTTGACGCCGGCGGCGGCAAACTTGGAGATGATCGTGCAGAGCGAGCCAGGGCGGTGCGGCAGCGTTAGCATGATGCTGAACTTGTCCGCGTCAGGCGTGATCTCGAGCTTGCGCGAGATGCAAATGAAGCGCGTGTAGTTGTACGACGCGTCGGACACGTTCTCGGCCAGGATGTCGAGTCCATAGATGTCCGCGCAGGCGCGCGAGGCGATGACGCCGCGCTCGGACGAGCCCCCTTCCGCCAGTTCCTTCGCAGCGACGGCCGTGTTCGTGGCAGGCACGGCCTTGATGTCTGGATTCGCCTTGAGGAACGCGCCGCACTGCGCAAGGGCGTGCGGATGGCTCGCGACCTCGCGTATGTCGGAAAGCTTTGCGCCGCGTCGTCCGAGAAGCACATGGTCGACCTTGACGCGGACCGAGCGGACGATGTGGAAGCGGTGCTTGACCATGAGGTCGTAGACCTGCGCGACGGATCCCGCGGACGAATTCTCGACGGGAAGGATACCATACGGGCACAGCCCCTTTTCGACGATTTCGAAGACGCTTTCGAAGTCGCGCATGAATACGATGGACGGCGCCTCGAACATCCTCGTCGTCGCCTGCTGGGCGTACGAGCCCTCGGTGCCCTGGCACGCGACAAGGGTGCGCGAGGGAATCGGGCGGCTATCCGCCGCCGCACGCGTTATGCTCTGGACAAGAGGTCCCTCTCCCTTGATGCGCGTGCGCTGGCGCGCCTTTGCGAGGCCGAAGAGGGTTGAAAACATCATCTTCGTATCGCGGACCAGATCGTCGCCCGCAAGTTCCGCGGCGCGGAATATCGTCGCGCGCTCGCGCTCCGGGTCGCCAACAGGGAGCCCCGCGCGGGACGCCTCGTCGGCAATCGCGAGCGATATGTCCATCCTGCGCTTGAACAGCGCGGCCATCTCGCGGTCTATGCCGTCCAGCTCGTTGCGGAGGGCTGTTATCGCGTCGCCCCCCCGATCATTTTCCTTCTCGCTCATTTTCGTTCCTTACCGCCCTTCAGGGCTTCGTTTGTCATAAATTCAGGGTTCGCGCCCAAGAAGAAGCGCGACAGCGGCGTTGGCCTCCATCGCGGAGGCGATGCCGACGCGCGGACTGTGCGGCGCCGCGCCTGCGACGCCGACAGCGCTCTCCCCGTCGCCAACGGCGACAACGCGCGGGCCGATCATGCGCACACGAATTTCGTTCGAGCGCCCCCATCCGGCCATGCCGCTCGCCGTTACAATCCGCTTCCCCGTCGGCATCATCGCCGCAAGAAGCATCGACTTTGCGTCCGCGGAGTCAAACGCCTCCACGACGACGTCGCAGTCCGCGAAAAGCTCGCGCGAGCGCGCGGCGTCGAGCCGCTCGCACGCCAGCGTCAGCTCGACATCCGGCTCTATGCGGCGAAGGTTTACGGCAAGCGCCTCCACCTTCTTCATGCCGACCTGGTCGCGGAAGTAGAACTGGCGGTTTAGGTTCGACTCCGACACGACGTCGAAATCCGCGATGACGAAGCGCCTCACGCCGGCGCGGACAAGATGCGCCGCACAGTTCGAGCCAAGACCGCCTGCGCCTGCGATGCCGACGATTGCGGACTCAAGAGCCGCCCGCTCGCCGTCGGTCAGGTACGTGTTGGCTGACATAGCTCAGCCTCCTGCGACTATCTGGAAGACGTTCAGCTCCGCGCCGTCCGTCAGCCCGACATCGTCGCCGAGCGTGCCAGGCGCATAGACCTCGCCCGCATACTCGACGAGCGCCTTGGCGGCGTCCACGCCTTTCGCGCGCAGGAACTCCGAGACGGACTCTGCGTCAGTCGCGAGCGGCTTACCCTGGAACACAATCGTCATTTGGACGCGCCCTCCGCGGCCATTTCGTCGGCGAGCTTGCGGATGCGGCGCGAAGTGCGCACGGCGCAGAACTGCTTGCCGCACATCGAGCAGTGGTCGTCTCCGTGGGCCTCGTCGGTGAATGCGCGCGTCTTGAGCCAGCGCTCCTTGGCGCGCTTCGGGTCCATGCACAGCTCAAACTGGCGGTCCCAGTCGAACGCGGCGCGCGCGTCGGACATCGCGTCGTCTCTGTCGCGCGCACCTGGATGGTGGCGCGCGATGTCGCCTGCGTGGGCGGCGATGCGGTAGGCGATGCACCCCTGATGCACCTCTTCGGCGTCGGGGAGCCCGAGGTGTTCCGCCGGGGTCACGTAGCAGAGAAGCGACGCGCCGTATGTCGCCGCGGCGGTTGCACCGATGGCGGAGACAATGTGGTCATAGCCTGGCGCGATATCCGTCGTGACGGGTCCGAGCACATAGAAAGGCGCTTTCTTGCAGACTTCCTGCTGGCGCTCCATGTTCATCCTTATCTGGTCGAATGGAACGTGGCCCGGTCCTTCGACCATGACCTGGACGCCGCGCTCGCGGCAGCGATCCACAAGCTCGCCGAGAACGTCCAGCTCCCCAAACTGCGCGCTGTCCGACGCATCGGCCAGACAGCCAGGGCGGAGTCCGTCGCCTAGAGAAACCGTGACGTCGTGTTCGACAAGGATGTCAAGGACCTCGTCCCAATGGGTATAGAGAGGGTTTTCGCAGCGGTTCTGCATCATCCACTCGGCCATTATCGCGCCGCCGCGGGAGACGATGCCCATCTTGCGCTTCATCGCAAGGGGAATGTGCCGGAGGAGGAGACCGGCGTGGAGAGTCATGAAGTCGACGCCCTGCTCCGCCTGCGCGCGGATTACGTCGAGAAGGAACGAGGGGTCCATCTGCGGGATGTCGCCTTCGAGGCGCGATATCGTCTCGTAGACTGGCACGGTTCCGAGCGGGGCGGGGCTGGCGTCGAGCATGCCCTGCCGGATCGCCTTCAGGTCGTCCGAGCCGACGGAAAGATCCATGACGAAGTCCGCCCCCGCGTCTAGCGCGACCTTGAGCTTGTCGAGTTCGTCGCCCTTTCCGGAGTGGGTCACGCTCCGCCCGAGATTGGCGTTGATCTTCGTTGTGAACATGCGTCCGACGCCGACGGGGCGCGCGTTCTTGTGGTGGATGTTGAGCGGAATCACGGCCTCGCCGGTTGCGACGGCGGCGCGAACGGCCTCCGGGTCGACGCCTTCTGTGGCGGCGACGGACTTCATTGCCTCGGTAACGATGCCCTTGCGGGCGTATTGCAGTTGCGTCATAGGTTCCTCCGCAGGAATTACCCTGGTCAGGTTTACGGGTCTCATCTCAGCCGCGCGGCCCCATGCCGCGCAGCACCCCGATGACTATATAGTATACCAAATATCGGCCGCGTCATGCTGAGCGACCGATTCTGGGTTGCCGTTAGCGCAATGGTAGCTCTAACGACTTCACTTTGCCGAGAACATGAAGTCCTCAATGTCGCAGATCGAATGGCCCTTCTTCTCGGAGTCGAAGACGAAGTAGAGCGCCCTCTTCCCGCTGACCTTCGAAAGAGCGGAAACATCGACCTTGAGCGTCGTGCGGACGTCCGAAAGCCCTCCGGATATCAAGGACTCGCCGACCTTCGTGCCGCCTTCCGCCGCATTCGGGCGGCCGACCCAGACCTCGACCTTGGCGTCGAATCCCTGCGGCACGACGTTGAGCTCAAGCACGAGCCCTTCGCGTCCAGAGGTCTTGTCGAAGTTGAAGTACTTGTAGCCGACGACCGATCCAGCCGTAACGTGCGTAACGACCGAGCGGTTTACCTTGGCGTCGTATGGATCCTTCTCGTCGTAGCAGTCGGCGTAGAACGGCTGCACGTATGCGCCTGTGTGGACGAACTTTGGGTAGGCGCTCCTTCCGCCGTTGGGGCCTGTATAGTGGCTTGCGATTCCAGCGGGATGGCTCTCGAAAGGATCAAGTCCTCCGAGCTCGAATCCCTGGGACGTGTACTCCGCCTCGGAAATTACGACTTTCCCGCCGGGGCCTTCCTCGACCTCGACCGTGATCGGATCGACCATCGCCTGGCGCGAGTACTGGTCGAGTCCGCACTGGCGGTGGTAGAAGACGTACCATTGTCCGTTGATCTCGCAGATGGACCCGTGGGTGTTGCCGCCGGGCGTAGCTGTCGCGACAGTCTGCCCGTCAGGCGTCTTCTCGCGTCCGCGTCCGTCGATGATCGTACCGCCGTATGTCCACGGACCAAGCGGCTTGTCGGAGTACGCGTAGCCGAGCGTGTAGTTCGATCCGCCTAGGCCGAACTCGCCGTCCGCGGACCAGCGGCTGTAGATGAAGACGTACTTGTCCTTGATCTTCCTGATGGACGACGCCTCGAAGAACCTGAAGTCGCCTTCCGCCTTGCAGCTCGAAACCATGTCCTCGACGATCTTCGCGCCTGGTTTCACCGTCGCCATCGTCTTGGGGTCAAGCTCTGCGGCGAACGAACGGCAGAAGCCCCAGTAGCCGTAGACGCGTCCATCGTCGTCGACGAGAATCGCGGGGTCGAATCCGAACGGGCCGACGGTCTTCTTGGGGTCCTTCTCGTCCCAGTTGCAGACCTCGAAGGGTCCGTCGGGCCTGTCGGACTTCGCGACCATGTTGTTGCGCCCCCATGCCTGTGTGTTGGGATAGAGGTAGTACGTCTTCTTCCCGTCGGGACCCTTGACTTCTGCAACGTCGGGAGCGTACAGTACGTCGCCGAGTCCGTTCTTGTTTAGCGGCTTGCCGTCCGCGCCGTTGAGCGAGCGGAAGATCACTCCGTCGAAGCGCCACTTGTTCAGGTCCTCGACTGGCGCGGACCAGACGACCTGGTCGCGTCCGCAGTACTTGTCGCGCAGGTTGTCGTGCGATCCGTAGACGTATACGCGCATCTTGCCGGGCGCATCAGGGTCCTCGAAGACATATGGCTCTCCGTCGGGGATGTACTCCCAGAGCGGAAGGAACGGATTAGCCGCACCCGCGTCGAAGGAACAGAGCGCCGCGACGGACAAGAGGGACGACACAATCAATGCATTTCTCATTTTGAGTTCTCCAATCAGTTAATTTATATAATTGGATTATAGCACATTGGCCTTGTTCATAGAATTCCCCATTCGGGCTATAGGCACCTCGCGCCAATTATGCGCGTAGAACGGACTTGAACTCCGCGACGATCTTTATGCCATCGACCCATCACGAGATGAGCCCGCGGCGCAGGCCAATGGCGACGGCTTCCGCGCGGTCCGACGCGCCAATCGCCTCGAAGAGGTTCTTGAGGTGGTTCTTGACCGTGTTGGGGCTGAGGCTGAGAAGGTCGCCAATCTCGGTGTTGGAGCAGCCCTTGCTCACGAGCACAAGTATCTCCTTCTCGCGGTCCGTAAGCCCGCGCTCCGCCTTCCGCGTCTCGTATGCGTTGCGGACCGCGTCGGACACCGCGACCTCGCCCGACATCACGGCCTTCAGCGCGCCGATGATATTACCGGGCGAGTTGTCCTTGATCACATAGCCGCACGCGCCCAGCGAAAGCGCCTGGTAGACATCCTCCTCGGCGTCGGACATGGTGAGCATCACGACCTTCTGGTCGGGGAACTTCTCGCGAACCGACTTGAGCGCCGCGATTCCGCCGGTGCCCGGCATCCTGACGTCCAGCAGAAGTATGTCGGGATGGACCTTCTCGACAAGCGAGACGGCTTCCGCCCCGTCGTCCGCCTCTCCGACGAACTTGAACTCCCTGTCCGTCATGATCACGTACTTCATGCCGATCCTGACGACGCTGTGGTCGTCAACTATTGCCACGGTTGTCATATCGACGCAACCTCCACTTCTACAGATGTCCACCTGCCTTCGACCCCCCACGAAATCCTCATGCCGTTCCTCTTGGCGCGCTCCC
>SUWC01000033.1 GCA_015061665.1 Lentisphaerota bacterium | reverse complement strand
CGCGCCACGACCGCCCGGATTGGGCGCTGACCGCTGGTTGTTGGCTGCTGAAACACTTCCGACGCATCAAAAATTCGTTCTACACCGCGTCAGCGGGGAGAAGGAATTTTTGATGCGTCGGCCGTAGGGAACGGGGTTGGAGATTCACCCTCTACGGGTTTGTCGGCAGCCTGCGGCGAGCGTCAACACCACGGACAAAACGGCGACTCCAATCCAGAACACGGCAAGAAAGTCGAGCGTGTAGCCGTTCGCGAAAGTGTGTCCGAGAAGCGCCGCCGTGCCGTCTTCCGCACGATAGACAAGATATCCGGAAAGTATCGACTGCATTCCTGCGCCAAAGTAGTTGCCCATGCCCGCGATTCCGAGCGCAGCTCCCGCGGCGCACTTCGGCACGAGATCTACCGCCATCAGTCCGCCGAGGAACGTCAGCAGAATGCCGACGGCAAGTCCGAAGAGGACCATCGCCGTGACGTCAAGCCACGGATGATGCCCAGGGACAAGCATGAACAGCGAAAGCGCCGTGACGTTCATCACGCCCGCCAGTATCGCGAGTTCGCGTCTGCTCGACTTGAAGAACCTGTCTGAAATGATGCCTGAAAGCGCCGAAGAGACTGCGCCAACAACAGAATTGATAGATACGACCGTTGCTGCGCCTGCCTCAGTGTAGCCTTTCTTAACCTGCAGGAAGAACATTCCCCAGTCGATCACCGCATACCGGCTCGCGGCGAAGAACCCTCCGGCAAGCGCGATGAGCCACACGGCTGTAGTCGTAAGGGCGATGCGCTGCCCGCCGGACGTGTCGACCTTTTCGTCCACCGGATCGGCAGGCACAGGCGGCAGCCCCTCGTCCTCCGGCGCGTTTCCGAAGAAGAGCCATGCGGACGCAATGCCGACGAGTCCGAACACGGACGCCCCCCAGAAGCAGCTCTTCCACGCCCACGACGGGCCGAACGCCTTGCCGACCCACACGACGATCCCTGCCGACAGCACGTACGCGAGAACCTCGCCGAGGTTGTTTGAGCAGCTCCATATCCCGTAGTACGTTCCGCGCTTGTTCTTCGGCCACCAGCGCGAAAGCGCGACGACGCAGCACGGTGCGCCGGACGCCTGCGCAAAGCCGTTCACGAACCACACCACAGCAAGCATAAGCGCGGGGATGTGGAATCCGACGAGGAAGTTGGCGAGCGCCGAGACGAACAGTCCGAGCATGATGTACTTCTTCACGTTCACGCGGTCGGCGATGAATCCGTTGACGATCTTGCCTATTGCGTATGCGAATAGCATCGCCGAGCCGACGTAGCCGATCTCCGCAGGCGTGTACGCGCCCTGTTCGATCATCCCCTTCTTCGACGCTGAAAACGCCAGCCGGCAGACGTAGAATATCGCGTAAACGAAAAGCATCGCACCGACCTGGCGGATGCGCGCCCTGGAATATCTGTCCATTTTCATCTCTTGTCTCCTTCTGTTGTGGACAATTTTCTGCCGCTTCGCGTAAGCGTGACGGATACAGCCACGCTCAACAAGCAGCAGGAGACAGCCGATCGGATGTTTGGTCTGGTCACTTTCATGCGTATATTATAACCAAAATTACCGCGCCTCGAGCAACTGGTTTTAACCAGTTTCTTCAACTATTTTGGCGGTCAAAATTCCCCAGGGCCATTCCCGAGGGCCATGCGGGAGACACAGATAGTTCAACCGCCTCGTTCTAATCTGCGAGGAAGGTGAAAACTTGTTTCATGCCGACTTGGCGCGGCTCAGCCGATTTTCATCGACGACGGGAATGCTGTGTCGCGCATCATGAACTGGACGCCCGACTCCACGTCGCGGCACATCGCGTAGACGTCCTTCCAGCTCTGGATGCGGGCAGAACGGTCCTTCACCAGCATCGCCTCCAGGAGCTGGCAGAACCCGAGCGACAGCCCCGGATTGTAGGTGCGCGGATCGGCGGCGCTAACGGCGTTGTCGCAGTGGGCGCGCATCATCTCGGACGAGTCCCTGCCGGGGAACAGCACCCTTCCCGTGGAAAGGTGGTAGAGCGAGGCGGCGAGCGAGTAGATGTCGGCGCGGCAGTCTATCTGCACATCCCCGAACACCTGCTCCGGCGATATGTAGGCCGGCGTCCCGAGCACCTGGTCTGAGGCCCCGGCGGCTGTCTGGTCGGCGGCGGTCTGGGCGAAGATGCGCGACAGGCCGAGGTCCGTTATCTTGACCTCGCCGGACGTGTTGATCATGATGTTGTCCGGCTTGATGTCGCAGTGCACGATGCCTTGGGTGTTCCATGCGTAGTCTAGCGCCACGGAAACGGATTCGCATATCCCGAGGCAGTCGTCCTCGCTGAGATGCTGCTTCCTCTGGAGAAGCGACCCGAAGTTGTATCCGTCCACGAACTCCATCGTGTAGTACCAGAGCCCCTGCGCGTTCGCGAGCCCGTAGCACTTCACGATCCCCGGGTGGTCGATCTTCTTCATCGTCTCGGCTTCGCCCACGAAGAGTTCCACGTCCTCGCTGTTGGACATCAGCTCCGGCTTGAGGATCTTGACCGCGACAAACATGCCGAGGCGGTGCGAGTAGGCCTTCCAAACCGTGGACATCCCGCCCTCGCCGGCGCAGGCGACGATATCAAGACCCGGCAGAATTGGAGGTGCTGCGTTCATCGTTCCCAGATTCCGCCCCCTATTTCGCCTGCTTGTAGCCAAGGCCGCTGCAGCCCTTGCAGACCACGGCCTTCCTGCCTGCGCATTCGGGACACACCAGCATGTCCGCCCCGCCGCACACGGGACAGATGTTCACGGAGGTCTTTGTCTCCGTGCGCGTCCTGTTGCGGCTCCGTCCTACAGTGCGCATGCCCGTGCCGCTGCTGCGGATTCCGCTTCTTCCCCCGCCGATAGTCTCCCTGCGCGTCTCGACCTCCCATCCGCCCTTGCAGTCGGCGTTGGTGCACTTGACAGTCCCGCTCCCGCCGCATTTCCTGCACGCGACGAGGCCGGTCCAGTTGCACTTGCACGCCTTGCCGTATGTGTTCTCCACGAGCTTGAGCATCTTCTTGTCCGCCCCGCTGTACTTGTCCTGCGGCACAAAGGCGAGCCCGACGGGTATCTCGCCCTTCTGCTGGTGCGCAAGCGAGAACGCCTCCCTGTCGCGCACGACCTGAAGCGCAAGCGAGGACGGGTCGACGAACGTCTCGCGCTTCCCCTTCCCGCCGCAGAGCTGGCACTTGACCTTTGTCTTCTTAGGGCCGCCGATGCGTCCGTCGGCCTGCCCGTAGTTCGGCTCCTCGAGCCTCAGCTCTCCCGCGCCTCCGCAGGCGGGGCACTTCTCGACGACGTTCATGTCGGGGCGGCTGCACTCTACGGCGCCCTCGCCGGCGGAAGGCGATTCGAGGATGTAGTTGGCGATTGTGTTCCTCGCCTCGAAGTAGTTGAGAAACGAGACTGCGGCCAGAATTGCGATTGTCATGATTCAATCCCCCATGCCTTGAGTTTTCGGTGAAGCGTTCGCCTCGATATGCCGAGCCGTTCGGCGGCCTTCGTCTTGTTGTTGCGGCAGGCCGCTATCTCGGCGAGAATGACCTCCTGCTCGGTGTCGGCGAGCGTGCGGTTCGCCCCGGCAGCCACGGCGACAGGCGCAGATGCGGGCGGCTGGAGCTGGATGGACGGGACTGCGGCGCGCGGAGCGGCGGGCGCGGAAGGCGCCTGAGCGGAGGCTGAAGAGACGATGTCGGGCGGAACGTCGTCGATGCCGAGCCTTCCGCCCTGCGAGAGGACCACCATGCGCTCGACGGCGTTGCGGAGCTGACGGACGTTGCCAGGCCAGTCGTAAGCCTCGAGCGCGCGCATCGCCTCGTGGTCGATTCCCGTCACCGCGCCTCCGTTCGCGGCGGAGAACTCCTTGACGAACCGAGACACAAGGAGCGCGATGTCGCCAGGCCTGTCGCGCAGCGCTGGAAGGCGGATGTCTATCACGTTGAGCCTGTAGTAGAGATCCTCGCGGAAACGCCCCTCGCGCACGTATGCGGCGAGGTCTCGGTTTGTCGCGGCGACAAGGCGGAAGTCCGACGGAATCTCCTCCGTCCCGCCTACGCGCTGGAAGCGCCGCGTCTCCAGCACGCGCAGGAGCTTGACCTGCGTCGCGAGGTCGATTTCGGTGATCTCGTCGAGGAACAGCGTGCCTCCGTCGGCCGCCTCGAACCGGCCGATGCGCTGGCGGTACGCGTCCGTGAACGCGCCCTTCTCGTGTCCGAACAGCTCCGACTCCAGCAGCGTCGGCGAAAGCGCCGCGCATTCGACCGCGACGAACGGACCCTTCGCCCTCGGCGAAAGATCGTGCAGCGCCTTTGCGACAAGCTCCTTGCCCGTGCCCGAGGGACCTTCGACCAGCACGTTTGCGGACGACTTCGCCGCCTGCCTGATGAGCGCGTAGACGCGCTCCATCGCGGGCGAGCTGCCGGTGAACGACTCGAGCCCCTGCTTCGAGCCGAGACGGGAGCGAAGCTCCTCGACCTGATGCTCGAGCGCGTCGGACTTCCTTGCCAGCGCGTTCTTCTCGATCGCCTTGGCGACGCGCAGCTCCATCTGCTTCAGGTCCGTGACGGGCTTCGTGAGGAAATCGTCCGCGCCGTCCTTCATCGCCTCGACGGCGAGCTCAATCTCCCCGAACGCAGTTATCAGGATGCACGCCAGAAGCGGGTTGGCGGCCTTGGCCTTCCTTATCAGCTCGACGCCGTTTTCGCCGGGCATCTTGTAGTCCGTCACGAGAAGCGCGAGGTCTGGGACGGAAGCAACCACCTTCATCGCCGCGTCGGCGTCCGGCGCGGTGAGGGTCTCGTAGCCCGCGGCGGAGAGAATCCGCGCCATCACGTCACGCGTTGGCTTCTCGTCGTCGACAACCAGTATCTTTGCCTTTGATGCCATGACGTCCTCCCTATTTCAGCGACCTTATGCGGCGCTCGAGCCTTGGCAGGTGCAGCGTGAAAACCGTTCCCTCGTGCGGCTGCGACTGCACGGAAATCGTCCCGCCGTGGTCGCGCACTATGCGCGCCGAAATCATCAGCCCCAGGCCTGTCCCGCGCTCCTTCGTCGTCCTGTACGGTTCGAAGAGGTGGACGACCTGCTCCTCCTCCATCCCGACACCGTTGTCGCGGAAGGTGATGATCACGTCGTTGTCGTCGGACGAGAACCCCACGTCTATCTCCCCTCCGTCCTGCACGGCCTCCATCGCGTTCTTGAGGAGGTTGAAGTAGACCTGCTCTATCTGCCCCTTGTCGATCGCGACGGCCGGAAGCGTCCGCGGCGCGTCGACCGTGAGCTTTATGCGGCGCTCCTCCAGCTGGGCCCTGAGAGTCGCAAGGCAGCTGGTGAGGGGCTCGGCCGCGGAAGCCGGCATAAGGTTCGGCTTGGACGCGCGCAGCGCCTGAAGGAAGCCCTTGAGTATGCCGTCAAGCCGCAGGACCTGCGCCATGCACTCCGACACGGACGGATCGTCCGGATACGTCCTCTGGAGCAGCTGGAGGTTCAGGGAAAGCGCGTTGAGCGGGTTGCCTATCTCGTGCGCGACGCCCGCCGCCAGGTCGCGCACCGCGCGCGTCGCGCCGGCGCGAAGCTCCTCCTCGGTGCGCTCCTTCTCGCTCGTGACGTCCCTCAGGAGGGCAAGCGTCGCGCCGTCCATCGGTATCGTCTGCAGCTCTATCGACTTCTCGACCGGATACGTTATCGTCATCTCGCGCTTGGACGCGACGCCAAGCGGAATGCCGAGGGACTCAAGCGCATCCTCGACCTCCATCCCGAGTATGTCCTTCGCAGCCGGGTTTGACTTCATGACGAGTCCGTTCGGATCGAGGACGATTATGCCCTGTGCGATCGTCCTGAAGAGCGTGTCGAAGAACGACATTTCGTCCGAAATGCGCCCGTACTGCTCGCGCAGATGCTCGGCGTCCAGTCTTCCGATGTGGCGCCTCACGCTCTTGAAGAACTCCTTCACGAGTCGAGAACCTCCAGCAGCTTCGCCATCTCGGCGTCAGTTCCGATGGTTATCCTCAGCCTGTCGCCTGTCTTGGGGCCGGGGAAGTAGCGCACGTAAATCTCGCGCTTCTTGAGGAACGCGAAGAGCTCGGCGGCTTTCATGCCGCCCTCCGGCGGACGCGCGAAGACGAAGTTGGACTCGGACGGTATGACGTCCCATCCGCGCTTCTCGAGCGCCTTGACGAACGCCTTGCGCGTGCGCTTGACCTTCGCGACGTTCGCCTTGAAGTAGCGGCGGTCCCTGAGCGCGGCAAGCGCAACGGCCTGCGCAACGGCGTCGACGTTGTAGGAGTCCTTGACCTTGTACAGCGCGTCAATGAGCTCCACAGGTCCGACGCAGTACCCGACGCGGAGTCCCGCAAGCGAATAGCTCTTGGAGAAGGTGCGCATGACGATCAGGTTGCGGTTCCCCTCGGCGACGGCGAGCGGCATGCAGTTGTCGCTCGCGAAATCGGCGTACGCCTCGTCGACGATGAGCACGCCCCTGAACTTCCTCGCGAACGCGGCGATTTCGCCGCGCGGCTTGAGCACGCCGGTCGGCGCGTTGGGGTTCGTGAGCAGGAAAAGCGTGCAGTCGGCGGAGGGGGTCCACTCCACGTCGCGGATCGCCGCAAGCGTCTTGTAGAGCGAATAGCTCGGGTCGAGCGAGCCGATCCTGCCGTCGTTCTCGACGAAGGCGCGCGCGGCGAGGGAGAGTATCTCGTCCGAGCCGTTGCCCACGAACACCTTGTCGGGGGACGTCCCGTTCAGCTTCGCAATCGCCTCGCGGAGCGCCGTGAAGTTGGGGTCGGGGTAGCGGCGGAGCCTATCCAGGTCGAAGCCGGAGAGCACCTCCGCGCACTTCGGCGAGGGCGGGTACGGGTTCTCGTTCGTGTTAAGCTTCACGACGTTTCTGGACTTCGGCTGCTCGCCCGGCACGTATGCGACGAGCTTGCGGACTGACTTGGCTATCGGCATGTCTCAAACCTCCGGTTCTTTCTGGCGGACGTAGCGTCGTCCGCAAACGTTTCCCTGATCGGCGCCATCTTGACGAGCTTTGCGCTAGTGTGGATCGAATGGCGGCGGAAGAGGGCGATGAATATGTACTCGTCGGTAGTGTAGGTGTTCAGGTCGTCGGCGAAATCAGCGTGCTCGCGCTTGAGCGCCCAGTCGACGAGGCTGAGGCTGTTCTGCACGGTCGTCGTGTCGCGGAAGAGCTTGCATCCGCTTCCGTTCGGACTCTCCGGATCGCCGCTTCCGAGCGGGATGAAGCTGAGGAGGTACCAGCCGGAGATCTCCGCTTCCACCATCGTGACGCCCTCGCGGCTTATGCGGACCGTCGAGCATCCGTTCAGAAGCGCAGCGAGAGCGGCGAGCGCAGCGGCCGTGAGGATGCGCAGCTTCATTTCAGAACCCCCGAAAGCTGTATCTCGCGGTAGGTGAACAGATATGGAATCGGGATCTTGAAGTTCGAGCCTGGGACCTCGAAGAGGATCGACTCGTAGTTGTGGTACGACATTTCCGTCGGCACCTTGCCGTGGTCGCGCGCATAGTCGATGAAACGGCGCTGCACCTTGTCCATCGTCACGTCGTCGCGGAAAAGGACCCACGGCGTCCAGTGCCGCTTGCTTGCGTTCCCGCTCGCCAGCGGAATCCAGTTGAAGAGGTACCAGCCGTAGTTCGTCACCAGCAGGTTTTCGTCGCCGGTCGAGTCGAGACGCCCGACGTCAAGCGTGAAGCAGCCCGAGCAGCACGCCGCCGCAAGGACCGCCCCAGCCAACTTGACGCTTTCGAGCAATGACATCCGGCTACTCTCCGCCTGAATGCGCCTAGCGGCGCCACGTGGGCGTTATCCAGCGCCCGGAGTTCAGGAACACCGCCCGCGGATCGTCGCCGTCCTCAAGCGTGTCCACTACGAAAAGCGCATTGTCGCGGGAAGCCACGAGGTGGCGTCCGTCGCGCGACCACGAGGGGTGCTCCCACGCGCCTGGCTTCGTGACAAGCCGCGCCGAAGCCTCGCCCTTCGCAGGGTCGAGAACCGCGACGGCCGAGCCGTCCATGCGCTTCGAGATGTAGGTGATGCGTCCGTCCGGGCCCCAGTCGGGGTCGACGTTCTGCGAGCCGCGCGTCGTCAGGCGGCGCGTCTTCTTCGTGGCGACGTCGACGATGTAGAGCTGCGGATGGCGCGTCTCGTCCGAGACGTACACGATCTGGCGCCCGTCGGGACTCCAGCAGGGCTGACCCTCGCTCGCGTTCTTCGTCGTCGTGAGGCGCGTCCAGCTTCCGGACGCCATTTCGATCACGTAGAGCTCGGGGTTGCCGTGGACCGAGAGGATGATAGCGACGCGCTTGCCGTCGGGCGAGACGGTCGCGCCCGTCGTAAGGCCCTTGAAGCTCCACTTGAGCTTGCGCCTGCCGTTCTGCACGTCGAGCTCGTAGACCTGCGGGCCGGCCTTGAGGAAGCCCGTGTAGAAGAGCGTGCGGGAGTCGCTCCAGCGCGGGCCGACGGACTCCTTGGCGTCGTTGGTCAGCTTGCGGATGTCGTAGCCGTCGGGATAGCACGTGCAGAGCTCGCCGGCGCGCCCTTCCTTGGAGACGAACGCCATCTGGTCGCACGCAAAGCCGCGCTGCTTCGCGTATGTCTCGCACATCCGGTCCGCAAGCCTGCGAGCCTCCATGCGCGCGGCCTTGCCGTCCGCAGCCGACGAAGGCAGCGTCAGCGCCTTGCCCCGCCCCTCGACGCGGACCGACGAGCCGACGGATCCTGTGACCTTTATGGACGCGCCGTCCTTGCGAACCTGGAACGCGCCCGCAAGCTCGAGGTTGCGCCTAAGGCTCTTGGCGAACGAAGGATCGCCCTTGACGTCGATCGAAACGGGTATCTTCTCGACTCCCTCCTTGACCACCTTGACGTCGATTACCGCGAAGGCGGAGGCGGCGGACATGATGGCAAGCGCCGCGAAAACTGATTTAGAGAACATGAATCTTTTTCTTTCTTGATTTTGCCGCGCCGACGATCAGGTCGTGTAGTCGGCGTTGATGTGAACGTAGTCGAGCGAGAAGTCGCATGTGTATATCGAGCTCTCGTATTTGCCGAGATGCAGGTCTACCGTAACGGTGAAGCTGTCGGCCGACATGACCTTTGCGAGCCTCGCGAGCTGCTTCTCGTCCGCGATTTCGCCGCGCCTGAAAGCCCACTCGCCGTCGTAGAAGACCTCGGCCTTCATGTCGGACACCTCTGCGCCCGAGTAGCCGACTGCGGCGAGAACGCGTCCCCAGTTGGGGTCCTTGCCGAACCAGCTCGTCTTGGCGAGCGGGCTCTTGGCGACGGCGCGGGCAGCCCTTGCCGCGTCATGCTCGCTCTTCGCGCCCCTTACGGTCACGGTCACGAACTTCGTCGCGCCCTCGCCGTCCGTCGCCATCTGGCGCGCAAGCGAGATGCAGACGCGCTCCAGCGCGTCCATGAAAAGCGAGAAGTCCTCACCGGCGCGGGTTATCTTCGCGTTGCCGGACTTTCCGGACGCCATGATGAAGAGCGAGTCGTTCGTGGATTCATCGCCGTCGACGACAACCCTGTTGAAGCTCTTGGCGACGGCAAGCTTGAGCGCGCGCCTGAGCATCGCGGGCGAAATCGCCGCGTCCGTCGTCACGAAGCCGAGCATTGTGGCCATGTTGGGCTCGATCATGCCGGAGCCCTTCGCCATTCCGCCGACGGTAACCGTCTTGCCGCCTATCTTCACGCGCGCGGCGGCCTGCTTCGGGCGCGTGTCGGTCGTCATCACGGCCTTCTCGGCTGCAAGCCCGTGCTCGGGAGTGGAGCCGAGGGAAGCAGCAGCCGCCTTCATGCCGGCCAGAAGCCTGTCCATCGGCAGGCGCCTTCCTATGACGCCAGTCGAGGCCACGAGAACGAGGGATGGGTCGATGCCAAGCTCGCCTGCGGTGGCGAGCGCGGAAAGCTCCGCGTCCTTCAGCCCCGCCTCGCCCGTGCAGGCGTTTGCGCATCCGGAGTTAGCGAGGATGGCCTGTATCCGCCCGTCGGCGACGGCGGAACGGTCATAAAGGACAGGCGCGGCGGCGACCTTGTTCGTCGTGAACACGGCGGCCGCTGCGCACGGCTCGTCGGCAACTATAAGCGCGACGTCGTTGCGGCCTTCGTACTTGATTCTCGCAGGAACCCCCGCTGCGCGGAAACCCTTGGCGGAGCAAACTCCGCCATCTATGTACTTTGACTTTTGCATTGCGTTTATTATATCAAAGTTTCGCCCCTAGCGGGGGCATTAAGTTTGGCTGGTTGTCATGGAAACCTAACCCGCCTAGCGCATAAACGGATTCGAGCGCACTTCCGCCCCTATCGTCGTCGCGGGGCCATGCCCGGGAATGACGCGCGTGTCGGGCGGAAGCGCCTTGAGCTTCGCAAGCGACGCCATCAGCAGCGGCATGCTCCCGCCGGGGAAGTCCGTGCGCCCCGCGGAGCCGGCGAACAGAGTGTCGCCCGAAAAGAGCAGCCCCTCGGACTTCACGTAGTAGCAGACTCCGCCAGGAGTGTGCCCGGGCGTCTCTATCACCTCCGCGACCGGGTTCTCCGAGGCGGGGCGGACGTTCCCCGGCATCGGCACCGCAGGGTAGTCGGGCTGGAACTGGTTGAACGGGTGCGTGATGACCCGCACGTCCGCAGGGTGGACGTATACCGCGAGCGACGGCCAGCGGCGCTGCAGCTCGGGCAGCGCGCTGATGTGGTCGAAGTGCGCGTGCGTAAGCAGCACGCCGGCCGGCTCGAGGCCCGCCTTGGCGACTAGCGCCGCTATGCGCGTGGCCTCGGACCCGGGATCGACTATCCACGCCTTGCCGTCGACGGCAAGAATCGTGCAGTTGACCTCGAACGAGCCGACCGATATCGTGTTGCAGGTCATTTCAGCATCAGGTCCGAAAGAAGTTTCGTGAAGCGCGCGCCGTCCGTCACAGGCGAGCCCTCGGCGATTAGCGCCGCATCGTAGAGGAGCGCAATCGAATCGGACTGCTCCGCGCCCGAGAGCGCGGCGATCTTCTTGACGAGCGGATGCGTCGCGTTGAGCTCGAGAATGCGCTTTTCGTCCGGCACCGTCTCGCGCATTGCGCGCATCATGCGGACCATCGAAGGCGAAAGCGCGTTCTCCCTTGCGACAAGGCAGCACGGCGAGTCCGTCAGGCGCGTGGAGACGCGAACGTCGCTCACCTTCGCCTCGAGCTCCTTCTTGACCGCCTCGATGAACGGCTTGAGCTCGCCTGCGGCCTTCTCGTTGGCCTCCTTCTCGGCCTTCTGCTCCTCCTCGGTTCCGAAGCTCACGTCGCCCTTGCCGACGTCGACCAACTTCTTGCCCTCGAACTCGCGAAGCGACTCGGTGAGGAATTCGTCGACGGGATCGCAGAAGAGCAGAACGTCGCATCCGTGCTTGCGAGCGGCCTCGAGCTGGGGCGCCTTGCGCGCGTCCTCCTCGCGCTCGGAGACGAGGTAGTAGATGTCCTTCTGGCCGGACGCCATGTCCTTGACGTAGTCCTCGAGGAATATGCGCTTGCCGGACTCTCCGCGCGCGGTCGGGTACTTGATGAGCTTCTTGATGCGGTCGGAGTTGCCGTAGTCGGTGTGGACGCCTTCCTTGAGGATCGTTCCGAACGCTCCCCAGAACTCGTCGTAGCGCTCGGGCTTCTTCTTGAGGTCCTCGAAGAAGGAGAGCATCTTCGACGTCACCGCGCTCTTGATCTTCGCGATGACCGCGTCGTCCTGAAGCATCTCGCGGCTGACGTTCAGCGGCAGGTCGCTGGAATCGACAACGCCCTTCACGAAGCGAAGCCAGTTCGGAAGCAGCATCTCGATGTCGTCGCCGATGAAGACGTTGCGCACGTAGAGGGAGAGCCCGCGCTTCTGCTGGGGCATGAAGAGCTCCATCGTCGCCTTCTTCGGGATGAAGAGCAGGGCCTTGAACTCGACCGCGCCCTCGCCGGAGAACGGGATCGTCTCGAAAGGCCCGTCGTAGTCGTGCGTGAGGTGGCGGTAGAACTCCTCGTACTCCTCGGGCTTGACGTCCTTCTTGTTGCGCTTCCAGAGCGCCACCATCGTGTTGAGCGGCTTGCCCTCGCGCTCCTCGCGGTACTTCTTGTCGTCGGCCTTCTCGTCCGCAGGAACGTTGACCGTGCGGTAGTTGATCGGGTAGGCGATGAAGTCGGAGTACTTTTTGACGAGTTCGGAGACTCGCCAGAAGTCGAGGTACTCGTGCTGGTCGTCGCGCAGGTGCAGCATGATGCTCGTGCCGTAGCCGTCGCGCTCCGCGTCGGAGATCGTGTAGCCGCCGGACATGTCGCTCTCCCACATGAAGGCGGCGTCCTGTCCGCGCTTCTTCGTGACGACGCGCACCTTGTCGGCGACCATGAACGCCGCGTAGAAGCCGACGCCGAACTGTCCGATAAGCTCGGGCAGCGCCTCGCCGCCCTTCTCCTTGAGCGCCTTGCGGAAGGCCTTCGTGCCGGAGCTGGCAATCGTTCCGAGGCACTTCTCCAGCTCATCGGCGTCCATTCCGATGCCGTTGTCGCTAATCATCATCGTCTTGGCGTCGGAATCCACGGCGACCTCGATCTTCCACTCGGGGGAATCGGATAGGAGTTCCTTCTGGGTGAGGCCGAGGTACTTGGCGCGGTCGATCGCGTCGGATGCGTTTGAAATCAGCTCGCGGAGGAATATTTCCTTCTTGGAATAGAGGGAGTTGACGACCAAATCGAGCATTTCGGCGATTTCCGCCTTGAATTGATTCGTTTTCGTTTCCATAATGGGCTATATTATACAATATTTTTGCCGATTGTGGAACGGGTGCCAAGGCCTGGAATCAGAACCTGAAGTCAAGCTGCCAGCGGAAGAAGTACGCCGGCTTGTCGGTCTCGAAATAGTCGCCTGGGTTGAAATACTCCACAAGCACGTGACCGAAGACCTCAAGCCGGCCTCCGCTGTCCTTGTCTGCGATGTATATCGGGAAGTCGTAGCGCAGCTGCGTCAGGAAGCCCTTGAAACGTCCATCGCCGCCGCCAAGCCCGTCCTTCGTCTCGGCCCACATTGGACCGAACATCACCTGCGCCTTGTGGCGGTAGCCGAACTCCATGCCGACTGTGGACTTCCAGTTTATCTGGTTCGACCACCAGCCGCATCCATAGCAGCTGCCGTAGAGGAACATCTCGGAATCGTCGACGCCACGGTACCACATCGGATCCCAGGCGTGGTGCCCGCCATCCTCGTCCTTGGCGTTCTTGTCGCCGCTCATGAACAGGATTCCGGACGACGCATACGGCTTCCACGAGCTTTCGGTCTTCTTCTTCCAGTCCACGCCCGCGTAGGCGAGATAGCCATAGAGCGTATCGCCCCCGCCGTTGCGGCCGACCTGCCCCATCGCCTCGAGCGGCGTCGTCAGCTCGTCGCTCCAGCGCGGGACAAACTTCGTGCCGACGAGGTTGACCTGGCGCTTCGGGTGCTTGATTCCCGAGAAGTCGTGGAACGACGACGTGTCCTTCTGCATCGCGAAGAGCTGCCAGTCGCCGAAGTCGAACTTGGAGTTCCACACCGCGCCGAAGCCCCAGTCGTCCATCTCGGGATGGGCTCGCCCGAAGCCCGTCTTCGCCGTGTGGCGGCTGCGCTTGGTGCCCCAGCGAAGCTCCTCCTGGTCGGCGTTGTAGAGCGCGAACAGGTCGAGCCAGTTCGCCTCGTCGAAGTGGAACGTGAGGTTCACCATGTTCGCGTACGTCGTCGCGGAGCCGTCCCCGGGCGTGCCGTCGACGAAAATGTGGTCGAGCCCGTACATGCGGTACAGGTTCTGGCGTCCGGCCCGGAAGTCGACGAGCCCGTCGAAGATGTTCCTTCCTTCGATGAAGAGATTGTCGAGGACCAGTTCATTGGGGAAGGTCTGGTTATGCGTCTTCTGGACGATTCCCGCGCGGAACTCGTCCGTCAGCTTGCCGTAGATTCGCCAGTTCTCGCCCATCTTCAGCTCGGCCCAGACGTCGGGGCGGAAGCGCATCTGGTTCTTGGTCTTGCCCCTGTAGACGCCCGGCCTGCCCAGCGTGCCGCCGCCCGGGAGCTGCGGGACGTTGTGCATGATCTCCTGGCGGATCCTGAGGTCGGCCCCTGCGTTGAACTTGTACTGCGACTCGTCGTCCTCGGACCTTGCGCAGAGCGCGGCAAAGGCAAAGGCCAGCGTTGTGGCGATTTTCTTCATCGTATTGTCTTTTTTGGTGAAAGAATTGCGACCATTATACCAAATCCGCTCTCGCCCCATCAAGCGCATCACACACGCTGTCCGTTTCATGCTATAATATGTCCATGAAACAAAATTCAGACCTGAGGCTAGCGGCGTACTTCGGTCCAGGCGACATCATTCCACACTGCGGGGAGATGTCGAGGAACGAGATCGTCCGCAAGCTGGTGGAGGACATCTACCGCTGCGGGCGCATCCCCCCGATCGGAATTGACGAAACGGTGAAGGCCGTGCTTGAGCGCGAAAGCGACGGCTCGACCGTGATCATGGACGGGCTCGCCCTTCCCCACGCCAGAATCGAAGGGCTCGCGGAGCCGCGCATAGCGGTCGCGACGAGCGAACGCGGCGTCGAGTGGCCTGGCGAGGAGTCGGCCGTGCACGTGATATTCCTGCTCCTGATCCCGCAGGACAAGCCGGCTCTCTATCTCCAGATACTCCGCGCGCTCACGACGGCGCTGAAGGACGACGCCACGCTCCACACCGTCTCCGCAATGACGAACGCGGGCGAGATACATCGCTTCTTCGAAAGCGGCAAGGCGTATCTGCCGCGCTACATAACGGCGGCGGACATCATGTCGCGCGACTTCCTCACGCTGAAGGACACCGACACGCTCCAGACGTGCGTCGACACTTTCATCAAGAAGCACGTCAGCGAGGTTGCGGTCCTTGACCACGACGGGGACCTCAAGGGCGTCGTGCGCGCGGGCGAGCTGCTGCGCGTCTGCCTGCCGGAGTACCTCCTCTGGATGAGCGACCTCTCGCCGATCGCAAACTTCGAGCCGTTCGCGCAGGTACTCGAAAACGAGCGCCGCACGTGGCTGAGCGAAATCCTGGTCAAGGAGTTCCCCTGCGTCACGCCCGATACGCCCGCCGTGCAGGTCGCCGGCGAGATGACAAGGTTCAAGAGCTCGAAGTGCTACGTCCGCGAGGGCGGCAAGCTGGTGGGCATCGTCAGGCTGCCCAAGTTCCTCAACAAGATTTTCAGGGAGTAGGCGATGAAGTTCAACCCCAAGATCATTTTCCTCGCGCTCATCGTCGCGGGCGTCTCGCTCGGCGGTCGCGCCATCGGCCTCGCCGAGAACATGACGCAGACGACGACGCTCGCCGTCTTCGCCGGCGTCATCGCGACGACGCTATTCTTCTGGGAACGGCGCGTGGCGGCGGCGTTCATCGGCGTGACGATCCTCATATCGACGCGCGCCATGACGCTCCAGTCGATACTGAAGGCAACTGAGCTGGACATCATATTCTTCCTCATCGGCATGATGATCGTAGTCGGAGTGCTGAAGGACCTCGGCTTCCTCACGTGGGTGATCCAGTCGATCATCAACAGGCGCAAGATGACGGGGATATCGTTCACCGCGATCCTGTGCGTGCTGTCCGCGGTCCTTGCGTCCGTCGTCGACGAAGTGTCGTCCATAGTCGTCGTGCTCGCGCTCGTCTTCCAGGTCTGCGACATGCTGAAGCTGCGGCCGCACCCGTTCGTGCTGATCGCCGTCATGGCGACGAACATCGGCTCGTCCGCCACGATGCTCGGCAACCCTGTCGGCATATTCATAGGAAACAAGGCGGGGCTCACCTTCGCGCAGTTCCTCGTCGGCGCGACGCCCGTCGCAGTCGCCGCGCTGACGGCAACGCTCGCGCTCACGGTCTTCTGGTTCAGGCGCGACATCCGCAACATGACGCTCGCAATGGCGCGCCACCGCAGGATGGGTCTCGGGCCGGTGCTGAAGATCCCCTACAAGACGGGGCTCTTCATCCTCCTCTCCACGGTTTCCGTCATCGCGTTCCACCACCAGATCGAGCACGCGCTCTCCCTCGGCGGAGTCGAGAACAAGAACGCCTTCCTCATCATGACCCCGCTGATCGTCGCAGGCCTGCTCATGATATGGCGTCCGCACCGCGCGAGGCACTACGTCGAGAAGGACGTCGAGTGGTGGACGCTGCTCTTCTTCATGCTTCTCTTCGCGATAGCGGGCTCGCTTAACGAGCAGGGCATCACGCAGAACCTCGCGGACACCCTGACGAGCCACGTCAAGGGCGGCCCGAGCGGCATGATCCCGTTCGTGCTCACGATCGCTTCGCTCGGCTCGGCCTTCGTGGACAACATCGTCTTCGTGGCGGCGTTCACGCCCGTCATCCAGGCGCTCGTCGAGCGCGCGGCGGACTACTCCGTCCTCTGGTGGGCGCTCCTCTTCGGCGCCTGCTTCGGCGGCAACATAACGGTCGTCGGCTCGACGGCGAACATCGTCGCGTCGGGGCTCCTCGAGAAGCACGGACACAGCCCGATAAAGTTCGGAACGTGGTTCAAGCTCGGCGCGATCGTCGGGCTCGTCACCGGGCTGATCGCCTGGGCGATGCTCGCGATACTGCCCCTGCCGCACCCCGCTTCGGCGGAGCGCGAGGCGCCTCCGGCGCAGACCGCGCCGACGGAACTCCCGTCCCTCGGCAACGTCTAGGGGCTACTGTAGCCGCGCCCGGAGCATGTTGGGGTCGTGCGCAAGCGCAAGGGCGCTGCGCACGTCGATCTTGCCGGAAGAAACGAGCGCGAGCAGCGACTGGTCGAGCGTGCACATGCCATGGGCCCCTCCAGTCTCGAGAATCGAGTAGAGCTGGACCGTCCTTCCCGTCGCTATCAGGTTCGCGCAGGCCGTCGTGTTGACGAGCAGCTCGTACGCGGGATGACGCCCGCGGCCCGACTTGTCCGCGACGAGATGCTGCGCGAACACTCCCCTCAGCACTAGCGCAAGCTGGCGCCTCGCGCCCGCCTGCTCCTCTGGAGGAAAGACGGAGACAAGGCGCTCGACCGCACCCGGCGCGTCTCCCGCGTGCAGCGTCGTAAAGACAAGATGTCCAGTCTCCGCGGCGCGGAGCGCAGTGCGCACCGTCGCTATGTCGCGAACCTCGCCTACAAGGATGACGTCGGGGTCCTGCCTCAGCGACTCCACGAGCGCGTCGTTGAAGCTCTTGGTGTCGCGCCCTACCTGCCGCTGGTGGACAAGGCACTTCTGCGACTTGTGGATGAACTCAATCGGGTCCTCAATGGTGATGATGTGTCCGTTTCGCGTCGCGTTGATGCGGTTGAGCATCGTCGCAAGCGTCGTCGACTTGCCCGAGCCCGTGGGGCCCGTGACTATGACAAGCCCGTCCCTCTCGCGGCAGAAGTCCTCCAGCCGCGCCGGAAGCTCAAGCTCCTCAAACGACCGCATCTCGCCGTCCAGCCGCCTTATCGCCGCCGCATGGCAGCCCTGCTCCATGAAAAGGTTGAAGCGGTAGCGGACTCCGCTCGGACTGGTCATCGCGCCGTCTATCGATCCCTCCGACGCAAGCGTCATGCGCACGCGCTCCGTTCCGTCCGGCGATCCGATCGGAAGCGTGTGCAGCCCCAGCTCCATCACAATCGCATCCACCGTCTTCGAGTCGAACGGCCTGTATCCGCCGAGCTCCACGAGCTCGCCGTTGACCCTGAACCGCGGCGGGCAGTCATTGGAAAGGTGTATGTCGCTCGCCCCCGATTCCTCGCTTGCCGCCAAGAGGCTCTCTAGTATCGCATTCACGCAGCATCCTCCTTCTCACTGCCAAAGCAGAACCGTCCACCTGCCGCGCCCGTTCTCGCGCATCTCGACGCTCACGGGTATCACGGCCATCTCGCGCGACGCGATGGCGCTTAGCGCGTTCCTCACCGCAGGGTACGCGCCGTCCAGCACATAGCGCCGCAGCGCGGGCTCCGGACGCACCCCCGCCGCCGTGAGCGCATGCGCGGCGCGCGCGTCAAGTCCGTCGCCCAGCTGCGCGGCAGAACCGCCGCGCAGCGCATCCTCAGTCCGCATCACGCCGATTCCGCAGTCCCTGAAAACGCGCAGCACCTCGCGCTCGCGCTCCGCGGGGGTCTCCGCCGCGTCGCCCTTTACCTTGACTGCCGCAGGCGCGACCTTCCGCTCCGCAGCCAGTTCCTCCTCCGCTTCCGCAAGGCGCCTTCGCGCAGCGCGCATCTCGTCGTCGAACGTCTCCTGCGACACGAGCGCGGCAGTTTCGCCGCGGAGCGCGTCGAGCTTCCGGGCCGCGTCCGCGCGGTAGCACCAGAAATAAGCCCCTGCCGCCGCAAGCGGAAGCGCGACCGCAAGGAACAGCTTGTCCTTTGTCCGCACCGGCGTCATTCGGACCTCCCCTCTCCGCTGTACTCCAGCCTGCAGTCGAAATCGGTCGTGCGACCGCCCGTGCGCGACGATATCGCGCCGGACGAAAGGCGCCACCCCTTGGACGCGACGACATCCTCGAGCCGCGCCATGACGTCCGCGGCAGATTCCGCCGACGGCGCGACCGCCGCTATCCTGAATGCGAAGGGTGCATCCGCCGACTTGAACTCCCTTACGACAGTCGCGCCTCCGCAGACTCCTGCAACGGCGTCCATCACATCGAGATACGCCCTGCGCAGCGCATCGACCTCTCCCTGCGCGCGCGCGGCCTCCTCGCGTCCGCGCCTGACCGCGTCGGCTTCGTTCCGCTTCGCCCGCGCCGCAGAGTTGACGGACCCGACCTGGGCATCCAGCTCGCGACGGACTGACGCCTCGCGCCTTGCAGACGAGAGACGGCGCTCCGTCAGCTGCCAGTCCACAGCAATCGCGGCAAGCACCACGCACGCCGCTACGAGCGCAGGCCGCACAAGCCGCTCCGCGAGACCTCCCGCGGACGCGCCTCCCGCATGGCCGGACCTGCCGCGGCTGACGACTGCGACGTCATACACCTTGAAGGCGTAGTCGTCGCTCGGAACCTCGCGCCACGCAACGTCGGCATCCGCCGCCGGAATCTTCGAAAACGGCTCGACTTCATACGCAAGCGCGAAGGAAAGCTCGCCCGGCGAAATGGACGCGACCTGGACGGACGCCATGCGCACCTGCTGGCGGAAAGCCTGCGGGTTCGAAAAAATCGCTTCTCTTTCTTTTTCCGTCATCTTGTTCTGCCCTACGGGAGATTCAGCTGGCAGACGTTGTCCCCAGGCTTTATTTCAATGAAGCGCGGCGCTTTTGTCGCGGAGTCCCACAAAACCCTGACGCCAGGGGTCAGTCCGTCGAACCGCGCCGTGCCAGGAGCGGAAACCGTTTCCACTACGCCCGTGATCATGCCGGAGGCGGGGCCGAACCACTTGAGCGAAACCGTCCCCGCGGATTCTGTGGCCGCAATGTTTACCGTGAGCGTGCAGTCCGCCGAATCCGCCGGCGCGAGCGCGAGGGTGCGCGAGCGAGGGTCGTCGCGGCGGGCGGTCGGACCGAAGTGCGCCGCCGACACTATGCAGCCGTTCGTCACGCCAAGGCGCGAATAGCCCGCGGAATCGGGGTTGGACATCGGATTGCCCCACGGATCAAGCAGCTCGTCGCGCCCTACGGGCAGCCGCAGATATGGTCCTCGCCAACCCGTAGGCACCCATACGCCGTTCTCCGCAAGAAGCGCCTTCTCCGCCGCAGAAACGCAGAGATTGGACGAAACGGCCTCCCTTACGGCAAACGGCAACGAGCCGTCGGGCTTCTTCCAAAGCTCCTCAAGCGACGCGCAATCGGCGGATTCCGCCTGTGGGAGGCGCCCCATGTCGGCAAGGAAACCGGTGGACTGTTCGCCCACCGCGCGGCAGTACACCGAGTCGCGCAGCTCCTCAAGCTGCCTGTCCGCGACATCGGCAAGCCTCGCGTCGCGCAGATGCGACACTTCACGCATGGCAAGATGCGCCAGCGCGGCGAGGATAAGCAGCGCGACCGTCAGCTCGACGAGCGTAAAGGCGGGCCTGCCCCTGAATATGGCATATTTGCAGTTCAATACAGATTTTAACGCCGCAGGCGCGGAATAGGTTCAGTGCTGCAGCGGGGAAGGGACTGTCTTTGCGCCGGTGCAGTCATTTTTGCTATAATCTAGGTCTGTCGATTTCAGAAACACGGCTTCAACTTCATCCAGCTAAGGCAATGAAAAGACTCTACATCTACGGTCCGCCCGCAAGCGGCAAGACGACCCTCGCGAACTCGCTCGCCGAGCGCTACTCCATAACAGTGCCCGACCTCGACGCGTGCATCGTCGAGCGGACCGGATGTCCCATCCCCCAGATATTCAAGGATCGAGGCGAGGCCGAATTCCGCAGGATCGAGGCGGAGACGCTCGTCGACACGCAGGCGCCTGTCGTCGCGCTGGGAGGCGGTACGCTTCTTCGCGCCGCAAACAGGCGCTTCGCCGAGGAAAACGGATTCGTCGCCGTTCTTGACGTCGACCCTGAGACGATTGCGAAGCGCATAGAGGCTCAGTCCGGCACGCGCCCGCTCGGCAACCGCGCGGCGGAGCGCAGGGTGCACTACGCCAGCTTCGCGCACCACGTGGACTCGGATACGCGGATACTGCTGCCTCGCACGCCGCGCGGCAAAATCGCCGCGCCCGTCTCGAAGAGCCACATGCACCGGCTGCTGATAGCGGACTTCCTTGCCGGCGGCGACGCATGGAAGAAGCCGGCGTGCGGGGAGTGCGCGGATATCGAGGCGACGCGTCGCTGCATCGGCGCGCTCAGCGCGCACAGCGGCGAGCTGGACTGCGGGGAGAGCGGCTCGACCCTGCGCTTCATGGCCCCGCTTGCGGCCGCGCTCGGCATAAAGGCGAACTTCATCCGCAGAGGGCGTCTCGCGGAGCGCCCGATGATCGACTACTCGCGTCTGGAGGCGGGGCGTCACGAACTGCGCGGCGACGTCTCCTCGCAGTTCGTAACGGGGCTCCTCTTCGCGCTGCCGCTTCTCGACGACGACTCGGAAATCGTGTTCACCACGCCCCTGCAGTCGCGCGGATACGTGGACATGACGCTAGACGTCATCCGCAGGTACGGAATCGAAGTCAAGGAGACCGAGCATGGATTCTTCGTCTTCGGCGAACAGTGCTACAGGTCGCCTGGCGCATTCGAGCCCGAAGGCGACTGGTCTGGCGCGGCGTTCTGGTACGCGGCAAACGCGCTCGGCGCGGAAGTGGATGTCTCAGGGGTGAGCGAATCCTCCCGCCAGCCCGACGCCGTAGTCCAGAAGCTGATTGCGCGCATAGTCAATGGCGAAGGCGAAGTCGACATCTCGGGGTGTCCGGACCTCTTCCCCGCACTCGCCGTCGTCGCTGCGGCCACGCCGCGCGAAACCAAGTTCGTCAACGCGGCAAGGCTGCGCATCAAGGAGTCCGACCGCATCGAGGCGATGGAGAAGGCGCTTGCCGCCTTCGGCGTCGGAACATGGTCGACGGACGACTCGGTGACGGTGATTGGCACGGATGCTCCGTTCGCGCCGTGCGAAATCGACTCGGCAAACGACCACCGCATAGCGATGGCCGCGGCGGTTGCGTCCATCCGCGCCGACGGGCCAGTGCTGATCCATGGGGCGGGGTGCGTTGCGAAAAGCTACCCCGGGTTCTTCGACGAGCTCTCGCGCCTTGTCCGCGCATAGGGCCGACGCGGCGCAAGGGCGCAAAACAAAGGCCTGCGGGCTGGGATGGCTTAAAGCTCCCGACCGCAGGCCTTTCCGCCGTTTCAGGCGTCTTGTCTTAGACGAGTTCCTTGGCTACCTTGACCACGTTGTCGACCGTGAAGCCGAACTCCTGGGCAAGGACCTTGTACGGCGCGGAGTCGCCGTAGCGATCCATCGTGACGTAGCGCGTCGTGCGCGGATCTGCTGCGAAGCGGTCCCAGCCGAAGCGGACGCCTGCCTCGACAATCACGCGCTTGCGCATGATCTCGGGGATGACGTCGTTGCGGTAGACGTCCTTCTGCGCGAGGAACAGCTCGACGGACGGCATGGAGACCACGCGGACCGACCTGCCTTCCTCGACGAGCTTCTTCGCCGCGTCGATTGCGAGCGAAACCTCGGAGCCGGTCGCGATGAAGAGCGTCGTGCTCATGCCCTGGTCGCCAGACTGGAATATGACGTAGCCGCCCTTCGCAACGCCTTCGTGGCGCACGCCCTCGAGCGTGGGAAGGTTCTGGCGGGTCGTCATGATGCAGCTCGGACCAGACACGTTCATGAGCATCTCGACCCATGCGTAGGCGGTCTCGTTCGCATCAGCGGGGCGGAACGTAGTAACGCCGGGGATGACGCGAAGCGCGGCGAGGTGCTCGACGGGCTCGTGCGTAGGACCATCCTCGCCGACGTAGAACGAGTCGTGCGAGAACACGAAGATGGACGGAAGCCTCATGAGCGCCGCAAGGCGGAGCGCGGGCTTGCAGTAGTCGCTGAACACGAAGAACGTGGCGCCGAGTCCGCGCCAGCCGCCGAACGCGGTCAGTCCGTTCGCAATCGCGGTCATGCCGAGCTCGCGGATTCCGTAGTGGATGTTGCGTCCCTCGAAGGTGCCGGGGCCGATGTCGCCGAGGTCCTTCATATACGTCTTGTTCGACGGCGCGAGGTCTGCGGAACCGCCGACCAGCTCGGGCACGATCTTGGCGAGGGCGTTCTGGACCTGTCCGCTCACGTTGCGCGTGGCGTCGGAGGTTCCGACCTCGAACTTCGGGATCGCGGCGCAGAGCTTCAGGTAGTCGGGGGCCTTCGTCTCGCACGTGATCTCGGGATGCGCGCGGCGCCAGCGCTTGGACTGGCGGCTGAGGCGCGAGAAGCGCTCGTTGAACATCGCGTAGACCTCTTCGGGCACGTAGAAGCTCTTATCGGGGTCGAAGCCGAGCGCCTTCTTGGTGGCGGCAGTCTCCTCCGCACCGAGCGGCGAGCCGTGGCATCCGGGGGTGTCGTGCTTGTTCGGCGAGCCCTGCCCGATGTGGGTAGACGCGATGATGAGGACAGGCTGCCCGACGGTCTTGAGTGCGCGCTTGAAAACGCGGTCGATCGCATCGAAGTCGTGTCCGTCGCACTCAAGCACCTTCCACTTGTACGCCTCGAAGCGACGCTTGACGTCGTCCGCCATCGAGATGTCGGTGGAGCCCTCGATCGTGATGCGGTTGGAGTCGTATACGAGGATGAGGTCGTCAAGCTTCATGGTTCCCGCCCAGCTGCACGCCTCGTGGGAGATGCCTTCCTCCATGTCGCCGTCGCCGCAGAAAACCCAGGTCTTGTTCCCTGTCTTCGCCTTCTTCGCGCCGAGGGCGAGCCCGACGCCCATGGCGATGCCCTGCCCGAGGGGGCCCGTCGTAACTTCGACACCGGGCATGACTCCGCGCTCGGGGTGGCCTGCGCAGCGCGAACCCAACTGGCGGAACGTCTTGAGCTCGTCGATCGTGAGCCCGCCGACACCGGCGAGGTGCGAAAGCGAATAGACGAGCGCGCTGGTATGTCCACCCGAGAACACCATGCGGTCGCGGCCAGGCCACTTTGGATCCTTGGGATCGATATTGAGGTATTTCAGCCAAAGAGAGACCGCAAGGTCAGCCTGGCCCATGGGGCCGCCCGGATGCCCCGACTTGGCCTTGTCCACGATATCCGCGCAAAGGCAGCGGACCGTGTCGGCCGCGAGCTTGAGTTGTTCGTTCGTAAGTTTCATAGCAGTATTATATCATATTTGGCGCGATTGGGGCATTACCCAAATGGGTGACGGATGCCTTGCCGCCGGACAGCCGGCTTCGCTCGCAGGCAAAGCCCATCACATGGCTTTCGACGCTTGCGTCCAGGCTTGACGAAAGAAGCGAGAAGTCCCGGGTGTCCACCGCCTGCAGGAAATCGCGCATAAGGGCCAGGTCTCCGCCTGCGTGGCCACTGTCCCTGTACTTTCCCCCTTCCGGCGGGACGTATGACCAGACATGGGACTTGCCGGTGTCGAAGCGATGGAGCGTGAACGTCTTGCCGTCCCCTTCGATGTAGCCGAGCGTTCCCATGACACGGGTGCGGCGTCCGCCCCACGGCGTGAACGCATCCATGGTGAAACTAGCGGTTACGCCGCCTTCGAAAAGGAGCGTCGCGACGATGTGGTCGGGCTGGTCGTTGTCCATCCTGTAGACGCAGCGTCCGTAGTCGGTCGTGCGAAGCCTCTCCATGATTGCGTCCGAAGGGCAGTCCTTCTCAAGGTCGAAGACGTAGAGGAACCAGCGCCTTCGTTCGTATATGTCGATCGCCGAATACGGACATTCGCGCTCGTGCGGACATCCATCCGTGCATCGCGCGGGTGCTCCTGCGGGCGCATTCTCGGGACGAAACAGCGCAATGCCGCCTTCGGCGGAAACGCGCACGCAGCTGCGCCCGACGAGCCACTTGAGGATGTCGAGGTCGTGGCAGCACTTGGCAAGTATCATGGGCGTAGTCGCCTTAGAGTCGTGCCAGTTGCCCCGCACGAACGAGTGCGCCATGTGCGCGTACATCACGGGCTCCTGGTGCTGGATATTGACGACTTCGCCGACAAGCCCGTCGTCAAGGGCCTTCTTGAGCGCACGGAAGTATGGCGCGTAGCGCAGAACGTGTCCGACAGCCACCATCACGCCCGTTTCATGCTGGCGCGCGAGCAAATCCATGCATTCGCGCTCGGTCTGGGCCATCGGCTTTTCGAGGAGGATGTCGTATCCCTGCCGCATCGCCTCCATTGCGGGCTCGTAATGGAGCGCATCGGGAAGCGAGACGATCAATATGTCCGCAAGCCTGCCGTCGCGGCCTGCTTCGAGCATTTCGTGGAAGTCGCCGAAGCGACGCTCCTGCGGCACATCCCACCTATCGCCCATCGCATTGCGGCGGGAGGCGTCGATATCCGAGACTGCGACGACGCGCATAGTGCCAGGGAACAGCTTGCCGTAGGCGGTGTACTCGTTGCCCCTCGAACCGGCGCCCATCACGGCAACGGTGATTTCGCGGGTCGTCTTTATCTCCAGCGGCTTCACATCCGAACTCAGGATGTCCGAGTCGGCGCGGTTCGAGGCTTTGTCGCCGCCGTCTGTCAGTTGCTTGCTCATGGCGCCATTATAGCATATTGGGCGCCTGCAATGCAAAAAAGGCGCGGTCCGAACGGATCGCGCCTTCTGCATTTGGCCTGAAAGCCGAATTACTTGACCTCGACGGTCGCGCCAGCCTTCTTGAGCTGCTCGGCGATCTTCTCGGCTTCGTCCTTCGCGATGGCTTCCTTGACCTTCTTGGGAGCGCCGTCGACGAGGTCCTTGGCATCCTTGAGGCCGAGACCGGTGATCGCGCGGATCTCCTTGATGACCGCGATCTTGTTCGCGCCGGCGGAGGCGAGGATCACGTCGAACTCGGTCTTCTCCTCGGCAGCGGCGGCAGCACCACCGGCGGGAGCGGCGGCAACGGCGGCAGCGGCGGAAACGCCCCACGCCTCTTCGAGAGCCTTAACGAGCTCGTTGATCTCGAGAACGGTCTTGCCCGAGAGTTCCTTGATGATTTCTTCGTTCGTCATTTTCTTGTTCCTTTGTTTTACTTGTCAACCCTTGGCGTGTTTCATCCAAGGGAAATTCGTTTCATTACGCCTGAGCGGGGGCTTCGGCAGCGGGAGCGGCCTCGCCGCCTTCCTTCTTCGCCTTCTCGGAGAGAACGCGAGCGAGACGCGTCGCGGGCTCCTTGAGGAGCATAAGGAGGGTCGCGCGGAGCTGGTCCTTGCCGGGCACCTTCGAGAGGGCCTCGACCATTGCCGCGTCAACGATCTTGTTGTCGTAGTCGGCACCCTTGACGGAGGCCTTGCCTGCGAGTTCCTTGTCGTTGACGAAATCCATGATGGCCTTGGCGACTGCGGTCGGCTCGCCCTTGCCGGTCACGACTGCGGTCGGTCCGGAGAGCATCGCGTTGACTTCGTCGCTCCAGCCCTTCTCCTTCGCGACCTTCGCGAGGTAGGTGTTCTTGACGACGAGCAGACGGCTGTCGAGCTTGCGCAGGTCGACGCGGAGCTTGGCCATCTTGGCCACGCTGGCGCCGCCGTAGTTCAGGATGAAGCAGTAGTCGGAGTCCTTGATGCGGGCGACGACTTCGTCGAGGATGGCGATCTTTTCGATTCTCATTTTATGTCACCTCCTGTTTACTCGGCGTCGGCCGTAACGACAACGGGAACGCCAACGCCCATGGTGGACGAGATCGACATGGACTTGATGAACACGCCCTTGACGGTGGCAGGCTTCGCGGCGTTGAGCGCGGAGACGATCGCCTTCACGTTCTCGGCGAGCTTGCCTGCCTCGAAGGAGCGCTTTCCGGCGATGACGCAGACGTTGCCCGTCTTGTCCATGCGGAAATCGACCTTGCCGCCCTTGGCTTCCTTGACGGCTGCCGCGGTATCGTCCGTGACCGTGCCGGTCTTGGGGTTGGGCATGAGGCCGCGCGGTCCGAGGATACGGGCGCACTTGCGGACTTCCTTCATCGCCTCGACGGTCGCGATCGCGACGTCGAAATCGCACCAGCCTTCCTTCGTGATCTTCTCGATCAGGTCGGCCATTCCGACATAATCTGCGCCAGCGGCCTTAGCGGCCTCGGCTGCGTCGCCGCCTGCGAACACGCAGACCTTGACGGTCTTGCCCGAACCGTTGGGAAGCTTGACGAATCCGCGAACGGCGGTATCGCCCTTCGTCAGGTCCTTGCCCAGGCGGAAATACACGTCGACCGACTCGTCGAACTTGGCGCCGGGGTTCTCCTTGACGAACTTGATGGCCTCTTCCAGGCTGACGGCCTTCTTAGGGGCCTTCTTCAGCGCGTTGAAATACTTCTTGCCGTGCTTCATTCAACCACCTCGATTCCCATGTTGCGAGCCGTGCCGGCGATCATCTTGACTGCCTGCTCCGGATCATCCGTGTTGAGGTCGGCCTTCTTCATCTCGACGATCTTGAGAAGCTGGGCCTTTGTCACCTTGCCGACCTTGTTCTTGTTGGGAACGCCGCTGCCCTTGGCGAGTCCGGCTTCCTTCTTGAGAAGGACGGAGGCGGGCGGCGACTTGAACTGCAGCGAGAAGCTGCGGTCCTGATAGACGGTGATGATTACGGGGATTACGAGTCCGGCGTCCTTGGCCGTCTTCGCGTTGAACTCCTTGCAGAACTGCATGATGTTGACACCAGCAGAACCAAGGGCAGGACCCACAGGCGGCGCGGGATTGGCGGCGCCGGCGGGAATCTGGAGCTTGACGACTCCAGTGACCTTCTTAGCCATTTGTGCTTTCCTTCATTCGTGCGGCTCCTCCCGGGGATCCTGCCCGGTCAAACGGACCGCAAAACCTACCGTCACTTGGCCGGTTCGTAGGCCTCCTGCACGGAAACCTTCTCGACCTGCCAGTACTCGGCGTCGACTTGGACCTTGCGGTTGAAGATGTTGACTTCAACCTTGAGTTTGCCCTTGTCGGGATCAACCATGGAAACCTGGCCCGTCAAACCCATGAACGCGCCATCGGTAATCTTAACCGTCTCGTCGACGGAGAAATCAATCTTCGGACGCTCGGGCACGTCAGGCGCACCCGACGGCTTGTCGCTGAGAATAGCGTCCACTTCAGCCTGCTTAAGCGGGACCGGCCTGTCGCTTCCGACAAAACCGATAACCCCGGGGGTCTCGCGGAGGAACTGCCACGTGCGGTCGAAAATCGCCTTGCGCCCGCTGTCATCGACACCCCTCGCCTCGTCATAGAGAGCCAGCTCGCAGAGAATGTAGCCAGGAAATACACGACGGGTGATTGTGCGCTTGCGGCCTTCCTTCTTCTCGGTTACCCTTTCGGTCGGGATGACACAGCGGCCGATGTAATCCTCCATGCGCTCCAGCATCACGCGGGCGTCAATGGACTTCTTCGCCTTGTTTTCCTGTCCCGTGAGGGTATGGAGAACGAACCACTGTTTCTGCATAGCCGTCTCCTTAGGAAGCCTTGATCAGCCTCAGGCAGCCCTCAATGGCCTTGTCGCACGCCAGCGTCGCAACAGCAAGAATGAAAATGAACGATATGACGACAAGGGTTGATTCCCAAAGCTCGCGCTTGCCAGGCCACGTAACACGCTTGGCCTCGGCTGCGACTCCCGTCAGATATTCCTTAACCTTCATTCTTCAGATTCTCCGTCGTTGGTGGCAGGGTAGGAGGGAATCGAACCCCCATAGGCGGTTTTGGAGACCGCTGCACTGCCATTGTGCTACTACCCTAGTGTTCGGACCTTACTTGGTCTCTTTGTGATTCGTGCGCTTGCGGCAGAACGGGCAGAACTTCACCTTCTCGAGGCGCTCCGCCATCGTCTTCTTGTTGCGCGTAGTAGTGTAGTTCCTACGCTTGCACTCGCCGCACGCCAAAATAACCAGATCGCGCATGATACGCTTCCTCCACGCTCTCCTAAATCGAGCCCTCCCGCCTCAGCCAGCCGACCACAGGTTTGCCGGCGTTGGCGGGGAGCATCTCACAGAAGAGCTAATCGATTACTTGATTACCTTCGAAACCGTGCCGGCGCCGACCGTGCGGCCGCCCTCGCGGATAGCGAAGCGCATCTTCTCCTCAAGCGCGACAGGCGCGATGAGCTTGACGGTGATCTCGACGTTGTCGCCGGGCATGACCATCTCGACGCCCTCGGGGAGCTGAATGTCGCCCGTAACGTCCGTCGTGCGGATGTAGAACTGGGGACGATAGCCCTTCATGAACGCGGTGTGACGGCCACCCTCTTCCTTCGTGAGGACGTAGACCTGGCCCTTGAACTCGGTGTGGGGCGTGATCGAACCCGGCTTCGCCAGAACCTGGCCGCGGGCGACGTCTTCCTTCTTGGTGCCGCGGAGAAGCGTACCGATGTTGTCGCCGGCCTGACCCTGGTCGAGGAGCTTGCGGAACATCTCAACGCCCGTGACAGCGGTCTTGGCCGTCGGCTTGAGACCGACGATCTCGACTTCGTCGCCAACCTTGACAACGCCGCGCTCGACGCGACCGGTAACGACCGTGCCGCGGCCTTCGATGGAGAATATGTCCTCGATAGGCATGAGGAAGGGCTTGTCGAGCTCGCGCTGGGGCTCGGGGATGTAGGTGTCGAGAGCGTCCATGAGCTCGTCGATGCACTTGCAGGCCGGATCGTCGGCGGAGGCCGCCTGGGTCGCGGGATAGGCCGCGCCGCGGATGACAGGAGCGTTGTCGCCGTCGTAGTCGTACTTGGAAAGGAGCTCGCGGACTTCCATCTCGACGAGGTCGAGCATCTCGGCGTCGTCAACGAGGTCGCACTTGTTCAGGAAGACGACGATCTTCGGAACGCCGACCTGGCGGGCGAGAAGGACGTGCTCGCGCGTCTGGGGCATCGGGCCGTCAACGGCGGAAACGACGAGGACCGCGCCATCCATCTGAGCGGCGCCGGTGATCATGTTCTTGACGTAGTCGGCGTGGCCGGGGCAGTCAACGTGCGCGTAGTGGCGGTTCGCCGTGGAGTACTCGACGTGCGAAGAGGCGATGGTGAGAATCTTGGTGGCGTCACGGCGGCCAGCGGACTCGGACGCCTTAGCGACCTGGTCGTACTTGATCTCCTCGCAGAGACCCTTGAGGGACTGCACGTGCGTGATGGCGGCCGTAAGAGTGGTCTTGCCGTGGTCGACGTGGCCGATGGTGCCGACGTTCACGTGCGGCTTACCGCCGCGATCGAATGTTTCCTTTGCCATTTTTGACTCCTGTGAGTTGTTTCTTCTTGCGTCTCGCACAGAACTGGAGCCACCTAGCGGAATCGAACCGCCGACCTCATCCTTACCAAGGATGTGCTCTACCTACTGAGCTAAAGTGGCAACACTTTTGGTGCGAAAACTCACATAGTATAGCAAAAAATCGCACAAGTGCGCAAGGGGGAGGCGAAAAATATTGTGCGGGCCCGTAAATTTGTACACGAAAGTATGCTTCATGCGCACCCACCATCTGTGGTATAATAGGTACCATGAATTCTAAAACTCTCCTTCCCGCGCTCTTTGCTGCCATCGCGGCCGTAGCAACGCCGCCTCTCCAGGCGGACGCCGCCGTTCCGAAAAACGTGATCCTTTTCATCGGCGACGGCATGAGCGTCCCCCAGCGCATGACCGCCGACGAGTTCTCCCGCAAGGCGGGCGGAAGCTCGTTGGCGATGAACGCGCTCCCATTCTCGGCCGTGACCCGCACATGCAGCGCGGACTCGCTGGTTACCGACTCCGCGGCCGCCGCGACCGCGATAGCCTGCGGCAAGAAGACGAAGAACCATTCCGTGGGCGTGGACGCCAAGGGCAAGCGTCTCGTCTCGTGCGCCGAGGCTGCGCGCGACGCCGGCAAGAAAGTGGGGATCGCCTCAACCGTTACCATCACCCACGCCACCCCTGCGGGCTTCTACGCCCACCGCCCCAACAGGTCGTCGACATACGAAATCGCGATTGACCTCGCGGACTCCGGATTCGACTTCTTTGCCGGCGGCGGACTAGACCGCAAGTACAAAAACGACGACAGCCCCTTGTGGGACGACCACGGGCACGCCTACCACTACGCGGAATCAAAGGGCTACACCCTCGTCCGCAAGCGCGCCGACTTCCTCGCCCTCAAGCCAGGCTGCGGAAAGATACTCACCCGCTTCCGCGACGACGCGCTCCCCCCGTCCATCGACGCACGCCCCGACTCCAACGAGCCGACCATCGCCGAAATAACGGCCAAGGCAATAGAGCTGCTCGACTGTCCGCAGGGCTTCTTCCTAATGGTGGAGGGAGGCCGCATCGACTGGGCCGGGCACGCCAACGACGCCGCGACGAACCTCCGCGACGTGCTCGCGCTCGACGAAGCCGTCAAGGTCGCCCTGGCATGGCAGGACGCCCACCCCGAAACGCTCGTCATAGTCACAGGCGACCACGAGACCGGAGGCATGTCCATGGGCTTCGCCGGCACGGGCTACGCGCTCTACATGGACCGACTCGCCAACCAGACAATGAGCGTCGACAGGTTCGACGGCAAATTCTCGGGCTTGTACGAGAAATGCCGCAAGGAGAAGCGCCGCCTTGAATTTGACGACGTCCGCGACCTGATCACCGAGGCCTTCGGTTTCAAGTTCCAGGGCGACAGGGCCCTGGACCCCATGGTGCTGAGCAACGACGAGAAGGAGGAAATCCTTGCCGCGTTTAGAAACGACGTCCGCTTCATGGACGGCGACAACGAGGATTCTGACAAATACGACGAGGCCAAAAAGAAGATTCTCGCATCGACGTGCCGCACGATAATGTCCCACAAGTGCGGCATAGGCTGGAGCTCCGGCGCGCACACCGCGATGCCGGTCCTGACCACCGCGAAAGGCCCAGGCGCCGAGCGCTTCAGCGGCTTCATGGAAAACACCGACATCTCGAAGACCATCAAGTCGTTCTGGACCGAGAAGTAGCGAAACAAACGAAGACACACCGCCATGAAACTCCTCGCAACCGCTTCGCTTGCATCCATAGCCGCATCGTCCCTCCTCCTCGCCTCAGCCCCATGCGCGGCCGAGGAAAGCATCGCGGACGCCATATCGGGGACAGAACGCGAGCCTGCGGAGCTGACGGAGGCCCCGGGCCGACAATGGTTCCATGTCAGCGCCATGGCGGACATCGAAAGCGCGTACATCTGCCGCGGCTACATCTGGGACGCCCGTCCGTATTCCGCGCAGGAAGTCAGCGGCATGGCCGACTTCGAGGACTTCGGCCGCTTCAGCGCGACGGCGTGGAGCATGTCGTCGCTCTCCCACTCCGGCAACTCCTCGTCCCAGAGCCGCTACGCCTACGCCGAAGTGGACTACGTCCTGAAATACTCCGTCGACGTCCCGATCACGGACGGCTGGCGCATCCAGAACACCATCATCCGCCAGTGGGTGACAAACCCCGGCTACCGTGATTCGCACACCTCGGCCGACTGGCAGGTGATGCAGCTGCTCCACAACCCGTTCGTCACGCCCTACTGGCGCCTGAGGTACATCCACCACCCACGCCAGTCCGCCTACTGGTGCGTGGGCGCGCGGCGCACGTTCGAGATTCTCGAGGGACTTGACTTCACGATCGACTTCTTCGGCGACCTCGGAGACCACAGGCACTACCGCGTACTGTACGGCCCAAGGGATGACGGCAGCCGCTACCACGCAGGCCTCCAGGCCCTGAACCTCGTCTTCAGGCTCGACTACAGGCTGATGGACCACGTGTCGGTCTTCGCATTCCTCGGCGAGTTCTGCGTCGTCCACCGAGAGGCGCGCGACGCGCTCAAGGCCTCGTCCGCAAAGGAGGCCAAGCGCGACCTCACCTACGGCGGACTGGGCGTAGCCATCGATTTCTGACGCGCCGGGCCGGAGACATCAATGGAATTCGTCGCCATAGACTTCGAGACGACCGGCTACGACTTCGGAGGCGCCAACGAGCCCTGGCAGCTCGGCGCCGCGCTCGTGCGCGACATGGAGATCGTCGAGACGCGCGAGTGGTTCTTCCGCACGGAAATCCCATACGCCGCCGACCCGCGCGCGCTCGCAGCGGAGATGTCGCTGATGGACCAGTGGGAAAGCCTCTACCCGTTCCTCGCGGGGCGCCGCCTCGTTGCGCACAACATCGCCTGCGAAAAGACAATCCTGACGCGACTCGCCCCGCTTACGAAATGGGGTCCGTGGGTCGACACCCTGAAACTCGCGAAAGCACGCTACCCGAAGCTGCCCGGCTACACGCTGGGCGAACTCTGCGAAACATTCGGCTGCGTCCCGCAGATGGACGGCCGCACCTGGCACGACGGACTCTACGACGCCGTCGCCTGCGCGAAGCTGGCGCTGATTATCAGCTGCTGATGCGCGGCCATCTCGGCAAAGGATACAAATACCGCCATTTTGCTTTCGCTATTGGGAGTCTCGGAGTTTGGGAGAAAATCTCAAAAAGTCGCACAACCTCAATTTTTGCCTCCGACTAGCGCCCCTCCCACACCGCCATCCGGTAGTGCGCGATCACCGAGCGCGCCGCAACGGAAGTGCCAAGTCCGCCTCGGCGACTGAGCAGCGCAAGCGTTAGCGCAGCGCGTCCGTGTCGGTCCGTGGTTCAATTAACCACAGACCTTCGCAGACGGGGCTTCGCTAACGCTCGCCAATCAATCCGGCAGCTCCGCTTCGGGATAAGCGACATGCTCGTTGATGGCGTTGGCGACGTAGAAGGAGCGATTGGTCAAAGTTTGGTTGATGCAGTTCATCTGAGCCGCACGCATCACGGCAAGCCGCCTTTTGCTGTACCTGTACGACGGGTCTGCGCCAACAAGTGCTTCATCCAGCGAGATGTGCATCGTGTTT
>SUWC01000032.1 GCA_015061665.1 Lentisphaerota bacterium | reverse complement strand
CGAGCTGCTGACGGGATGACGGCACTCGCATTCGCGGCAAAACATACTCCAAAAACCCTCCGAAGCCCGCAAAAACGCGCAAGGCCCTCCGAGGGCTCGGTAGCGTTTCCCAAAGGTGGGGTATTTGCATGCGGCGGATGTGCCGCGGACCGTCATATATGGTATAATTACGTCAAAGGAGGCGGAGGATGAAGAAGATAAAGGTGTTTCTCGTTGACGACCATGCAGTGGTGCGAATGGGGCTAAAGTACGCGCTTTCACTCTTCAAGGACATTGAAATCGCCGGCGAACTTGCGGACGGAGAAGGCGCGGCAGAGCTCGTGAAGCGCTCAGGGGCGGATGTCACCCTGCTCGATATCAGGATGCCGGGCAAGGACGGTATAGCCGCACTAGGCGAGATACTTGCCGCAGATCCTTCGGCCAAGGTTGTAATGCTAACGACGAGCTCGACGGAGGAAGACGTCTATGCCGCACTGAACGCCGGCGCGAAGGGATATGTCCTGAAGGACCGCAATCCAGAGAACATAGTCAAGGCCGTGCGCACCGTGGCGGAAGGCGGCGCCTACATCCCAAACGACATCAAGGCCATCTACAAGGCGAGGCGCGAAGAGCCCGAACTCACATCCGTCGAGCGCGAGGCGGTTGGGCTGCTCGTCCAGGGGTTCAACAACAAGGCGATGGCGGCCAAGCTTGGGATATCCGAGGACGGCGTGAAGGTCCGGCTCAAGCATGCCTACGAAAAGCTCGGCGTAAATGATCGAGCGAGCGCGATATCAATAGCCATCAGGCGCGGCATAGCCCGTCCCGCCGGGGTTATGTAGTCAGCAGCAGGTCACCAAACGATGAAATGCGTTTTGACACTCTTGTTCACGGCGTTTGCCGCTTCGGCCTTCGCGTTGCCGCGCATGAAGATCTCGGACGTCCTCGCAATGGAGGCGGACGAGATCGCCGCATGCGGAAAGTGCGAGCTGGAAGTGCAGGTGGCGTTCAAAATACCCTGGGAGGACGATGCGTTCGTGGCCACCGACGTCGATGACATGGACGGACATGCGCTCTACTTTGCGTCGTTCTCAGACCCTCCGTCCTGCATGCTGGACGGCATCGGGCCTGGCGACATCTTGAATGTGACGGGGACTTTGGACCCGATGCTGCTTGAGCCTGGGGTTGCTCTTGAGAGCGTCAAGCTGGTAGCGCACGCAGACCTCCCCCCGCCGCGCATGCGGTCTGTGCTTGAAATAAAGGCGGGGCACTTCAACAACCGCCGCGTGCGCGTGCGCGGCGTTGGCGTTTCTGCAATGCACGGCAAGGCAGCGGGGAAACCGGCGTTTCTCCTTTGCCTGTTGACTTCCGACGGCGAGATACGCGTGCGCGTGCGAAATGACGGACTCCAGCCCGCAGCGTTCCGCGATGCGGAGGTAGAAGTGGACGGAGTCGTCGTTCCGATGTTCAACCCGCGACATGAGTTCATTGGCGCGGAGATCGAGGCGCTCGACGCGAAGTCGCTCAAGGTTGTGAAGGCGCCGCCGGAAGACCCGTTTTCAGTGCCCGAATGCGACGCGCGCTCACTCCTCGCATGGAACCCTCGCGGACGAAGGCTCCATGCTTGTCGCGTCATGGGCGAGGTAACGTGCGTCTACGAGGAGGACGGAGCGTTTACAGTCCAGCGAGGGAAGACCTCTGTGCGGGCGTTCGCGGAAAACTCCCTTCCGGCGGTCGGTGTCATGGTGGAGGCGGTGGGCTTTCCTTCGAGCCGCGACGAATGCAGTGCATTGGTGGGGGCGCTTTGGCGGCGCACGGACGAGCACGTGGAGCCGGCGGAAATCAACCGTCTTTCGCTTTCGGGGGGAGCGGGCTTAGACGCCGATGGCTTTATTGACGACAACGATCTGCAATTTCGCCTCGTCGAAGTAGATGGCCGTGTAGTTGGTGTCAACGCAGAGCAGGGTCCTCGAGGCCGCATTATCGTAGATGTCGACGGGAATCGCGTTGATGTCATGCTTCCGTCATCTGGCGCCGACGGCCTTCCGCGGGGCATCGAGGACCGGCCGCGGGTCCGAGTGCGCGGCGTTTTGGACGCACACGTATCGTTCGGAGGAGGTGCCAGCGACCGGCTCTTCAGTTTCAAGGGCCTGCGCCTGCAGACTCGGAGCGCCGACGACATCGTGATCGTCCCGGACTGGCAATGGGTGGCCAGGCGGACGCTCGGCTTTGCGTGGATTGCGTTTCTCTCTGCAATCGCCGCGTTATGCATATTCGCCGCCGTCGTTGTGTTCCGCCGTCATCATGCGCGCATCCGCGCAAAGGCGATAGCAGCAGACCGGCGACGCATCGCGGCGGAGCTCCACGACACGATATCACAGCACATTTCGGGCGCCAGGCTTTGGGTGTACTCGGCGAAGACGGCGGCGGGCGACACGCTCGCGCCGGCCGCGGCGGGGGCGCTTGTGATGGCGGAGAACGTTCTCGAGGCGACGCGGCGCGAGATACGCGACGCCATCATGGACCTCCAGAGCGATGAATTCATATCGCAGTCGCCCGAGTCGCTGTTGCGGCGCATCTGCCGCGACGCGTCCGTGCCCGGGAAGACGCGGGTACGCAGTTTCCTCAGCGGGCTTCCGGCAGACCTTCCAATACGCGTGAAACGCGACCTTCTTGCCATCGCGTCCGAGGCGATCGGGAACGCCGTAAGGCATGGCGGCGCAAAGAACGTAATTGTCGTGAGCGAAGGTGATGATGCGGGGGCATTTACGCTGCGCGTCCTCAACGACGGGGAGCCTTTCTCCGTGGATGCCGCTCCGGGACCGGAGGAGGGCCATTTCGGCATCTCCAACATGCGCGAGCGTGCGATGCGCTCTGGCATGTCGCTGACGTTCGGAGAAAACCGCGGCTACGTTGCGGTAATCCTCGAGCGGCCGGCCAGAGCATAGGCAGCTGAAATACACTTTCGTGTATTGCTCCCTTGGAGGCGAAGTGGTAGAATGTATTTCGTCTAAGGGGTGATCAGCGCATTGCGCATGGGCAAGAGCGCCACCACCAAGAAATAACAGACCAAGGAGTGAGAACAATGAAGAAGCTAAAGGTATTAAGGCGATACACCGGCATGAAGGCGTCGTTGTTCGCGGGATGCATATTGCTCACGCCGTTGCAGTCGGCCGCGACCGACGACAACCTAATTGGATTCTGGAGTTTCAAGGGCGGCGAAGCGGGTGCTACCGTCGATACGGTGACCGACGATGCGGAGCATTGGACGGGAACGGCGTATGTGGCAAGCGGCAACGCCGGCGTCAAGCCGACGTATGCGGACGCGCGTCCCGGTGCGATAATCTACGCCGGCCGTTCCGTTCTATGCTCTTATCCGCAGTCCGTGCATTTCGCTCTGACGACAAGCGGTTATCCATGCGGTGGCTTCATCGACATCGCGAATCTTTCAGGCTCGCTCGCGGGGCGTTCTGCGTTCACGATTGAATTCTGGGCAAGGCTCGATGACGACAGCGTTAGTTGCTGGACGGTTCCGCTCTGTCTGCAGAATGACAATGATCGTCATGTGACGCCGATCCTAGGACAGGGGGTCGCAACCCAGGTGAAGTTCGCGCAGTTTAATGACAGTGCTGAAACGTCGGGTAGTGCGACTGCCGTGTACAATACGAATCTGCTCAACGAGTGGCGTCATGTAGCGATGGTCTATGCCGAGACCGATTCGTCATCGCACTCTGGGGATTTGAAATGCTACATCGACTACAATCTCGTCGGGACGCTTACCTACACCAACACCGCGATGACCGGCTCCGCGACCGCGCTCCGTATCGGATCGACAACAGGCGGCAAGGCGAACAGCCCGACGCACAACTTCCGCGGCGACATCTGCGCGCTGCGCGTGACGGCCGCCGCGCTCGAAACCTCCGAAATGATGTCCGCTGGCCCCGACTATTCGGTTCCCGCAGGCGGAACGCTCGGATTCTGGGATTTCAAGGATGGCACGGTCGGCACTTCGGCGAATGTTGTGACGGGGCGTGGCGACATGGTCTGCGGCATTGCCGATGGGGAGGGAGCCGCTTTGACGCGATCGCCGGACACGGGCCTTGTGCCAGTGTATGATGCGGACGCTCCGGGCGAAAGGATATTTGCCTCTGCAGAACAATCCGCAGCCAATGTACTTGTAAAGGAGCCGCAATCGCTTAAGTTCACGACAACCGGGGAGGGAAAGTCCACATCTGGGGACTCCAGTTCGGTCGGCGGTGGGCTCATCCGCTTCCCCAAACTTGGGAGCGCCATATCTTCGCAGGCGAACTACACGATCGAGTGCTTCTTCAAGGACGAGGACTGGTCCGAGTGGCAGTGGGCCAGCGGCCTTTTCGGATTCTACTCCCGCAGCGGCGATGCCGTCGTTATCAACCAGGCGATGGTTTCGAGCGTGAAAAGCGGCAAGACGGCGTGGGACGTTACCGTCGCAAATGCCAATGTCAAATACACGAATGATTCGACATGGAAGGACGGCAAGTGGCATCATCTGGCACTTGTATATAACGGTACGGCGCGGCAGCTCAAGCTGTACGTCGACTACAAACCTGGCGGGACGGTCGAATACGAAAATGGATTCAACATGGATTCGGACTTCATTCTCGGAACACAGGCTGACAAGTCGAGCAACTACGCCTTCCGAGGCAAGATATCGTGCCTGCGCATTTTACCCGTCGCGCTGGAGCCGTCCGGTTTCATGACGTATGGCAACGCACCTGGGCTTACGATAATCGTGAGATGATGAACAGGCGTGAATTTCTAAAGTGCGGCGCAATTGCGGGCGTCGTGGCGGCGTTCTCGCCGCAGGCGTTCGCCGCCGCGCTCGCGGAAGGGAAGGATCGGAGGACTCTGATTCTCGGAGGAAGCGCCTTCGCGCTCGGATACGCGCTCTCGCATCACGCCGAGACTGTCGTGCTCGAACGCGGCATCCTTCTCGCACCGGAGTTCTCGGCGACTGGCGACTACGCCGAGCCGGGCGAGGCGAGAAGTCCGCTCGGACGCGAGCTTCTCGCGGCGCTCGAGAAGTGCGGGCTCCTCAGGGGCGGGAAGGTGGAGCTTCCGCCGCTCGCGGACTTTCTGTCGGAGTTCTTCGCGTCGCACGGTGGCCGCGCCTTCCTGAACGCCGAGCTCGTGTCCGTCGAGACGCCGCGCCGCGGATCGTTCCGCCTCGGAATCTTCGGCAGCGCCTACACGGGTGTCAAGACGTTCACAGTCGACAGTTTTCTCGACACGACGCCGACGGGCTGGCGAGACCTCGGCGCGGACGCGGTGAAGGCGAAGATCTTCCGTGCGATCACCGACCGCGGCGCATTTGCCGCGGAGTTGCCGGCGGACGCTGACTGGCATCGCGCGCGGCTTGCCCTGCATGAGGAGTTCGAGCGGCGCGGGGACGGCGCGAGGCTGCTCGCAGAGGCGAACGGATTCGAGTATTCCTACGGCGGCGCGGAGATCGAGCGGAAGACCTCCGCCGGCTTCGTATGGAAGCCGTCCGCGCAGTACAGCACGCTTCTTGAGGCGTTTGAGGAGGGAGTCAAGTGGAATACGATGTCATAGTCGTAGGGCTCGGCACGGCCGGAGCCGAGGCGTTCAGGACTTGCGTCGAATGCGGACTCAGGACGCTCGGCATAGAGCGCCTGAACGGAATGGGCGGCGTAGGCACGATCGGATGCATCTCCTTCGGCGGAGACATCCCGAAGCTTCTGCATGACTACGAAAAGTCCGCCGGGAAAGGCGAAGTCGCGTACGAAGCCGCCGTTATCGGAGCGAGGAGGCAGGGGAAGCGCATAGCGGGTGTCACCTACGTAACGAACGGAACGGTCCGCAAGGCGTCTGCAAAGATTGTCATCGACTCCAGCGGGAACGCCACCGTCGGTGCGCTCGTGAAACTCCCTTTGCGCCGCGGATGCGATTTCGACGGCACGATGGCTCCGTGTTCGCGCGCGGAGAGTTGGATGAACGCCGGCGGCGGAATCCGTCCGATCTACCGCAATTACCAGGAAGACACCTCGACGGATTCACTTGATGCGCTTGCCGCGACGGCGATGAAGCTGAATTGCGGGCGGCATCGGTTCTGGTGCCAGAACAGGGCTAAGCAGCGGATTCTGCGTCCGTCGCCTATGGTTGGCGCGAGGGAGGAGCCTCGCTACGTAACCGAGCGAATCCAGACCCTGGCGGAAGTGCTGGCGGACACTCCGGTTGACGATCCGATCTTCTACGCCTGGACGCCGGAGGATCTTCCCGTGACAGACCGTGCGGTGGCGTTCGAAAGCGAGGCGATTCAGAATTGGAAGTTCCTCTGCGATTTGCCGATGTTCGGCTATCCATCGACGATCTCGTACCAGACTATTGTCGTCAAGGGAGTGGCAAACCTTCTATGCCCCTCGAAGCACTTCGGCGTGGCGCATGATCTTGGAGGGGGACTTCGCATGCAAGGCGAGCTACGCAAGGCGGGCAAGGTCGCGGCGTTTGCGGCGAAGCTGGCGATCGAAAAAGGCGTGGCGGTGAAGGATGTTCCGTACAAGGAGCTAAAGCCGCTTATCGAGAAGGCGAGGACGTTGCGGCGTCCGCTGAAGACAATCGTCACCACATACCACGGCTATGCCTTTGAGCCGTATTCAGACAGGCAGGTCGTGGAGGAGCTGCGGCGCGACATCGCGCGTACGCCGGAGTGGTGGTTCGCGAAATCCGAGAACGCGCCGTGCGAACGCTCGGCCTACGCATACTGGACGGCGTGGAAGCGCGCCATGGACGGCAAGGGGCGTCCGCTCGCCGACGCGCTTGCCGAGGAGATGTCCGCCGGCGGCAGATTCGCCGCGAACTACGCGGTGGCGCTCGGGCTCATGAAGGACGAGCGGTGCGTTCCGGTGCTGCGTCGTCTCGTCGCGGAGCCGGGATGCGAGATCGACCCCGTGATTGAAAAGGCGATACCGAACCGCTTCAAGGCGATTGCGCTTCTTGGGCGCTTCCAAGACGTGAAGTCTGTTGCGCCGCTTGTGGAAATCGTAAAGGACAACGCCGGAGGATTTACCCGCGACATCGCCGGATGCCGCGCCTACGAGAGCGCAGATCTCTACCGCTTCCAGGCGCTGTCGTACGCGCTTATGGCGCTCAGGTCGATTCTCTCGGCACATCCCGACGCGAGGGTGGCGGCGGAACTGGAGGCGTGGCGGACACGTCCGCTTGTAATCAAGGGATATGACGGATTCGATCTTGCCGCACGATTGAAAAAGGTCTGCTTCGCCTCGCCGGGGAAAGGACAAAGGTCATGAAGAAGTGCTGCCTTGCACTCCTCGTCGCATGCTCGTCTGGTTTCTGCCGGGCCGCTGTCGGAGATCTCGCCGCCTCGAACGGCGGCGGATTTGCCTTTGTCGCCAATCCCGACAATCGCCTTGAGCCAACGCTTTTCGACGCAAGCTGGACTCGCTGCCGCGTCTTCGGTGGATGGAACGACGAAGACGATTGCGCCAACGGACCTTGGACGCGCACCTTTCAGATCGTCGGCAATGACGACCTCCCAATCGTGCGCGGAAAAGTGACGTATGACTTCCGCCGCGATGCCGCGACTAACGAACCCGCGGCGTACTTCACATGGGAGTTTTCCGCAGTCAAGGACTTCGACGGCAAGGGGGTCTGCCTCGCTTGGACGCTTCCTTGCGAACAGTATGCCTCCAACGCCTCGGCGGGGAAGGTCATCTTCGACGGCAAGACGGTGGAGCTGCCGCAGGAATACGGCGTCACCCATTTGGGCAACGCAACTTGCGACACGCTGGGAATCGCTGCTCCGGCCGGTGCCCCCCTTCGCATAAAGCTCGAGCGGCCCGCGCGGTGCATGGTGCAGGACGACCGCCAGTGGAACAATCCATGTTTCTCGCTGCGCATGGCGATCGGCGACGGCAGGCTCAAGGCCGGCGAAAGACGGACCTTTTCGATGACAATGCGCGGCATCGCGAATCTCCTCCGAAACAGCAGCTACGTCGTGCAGGCGAGCGACGAATGGGTACCGGTCAGGGACACGACGGCCGTCAAGGCCGGCTCAGCGCTCGACTTTTCCGCCGCAGGGTGGATTGACGCGCCCGCCGGGAAGCACGGACGCGTCGTCCGCAGGGGCGACCATTTCGAGTTCGCCGGGAAGCCCGGCGTCAAGCAGCGCTTCTACGGCGTCAACCTATGCTTCTCCGCGAACTACATGAGCGCCGCCGACGCCGAGGAGCTTGCGACGCGTCTTTCGCGCCTCGGCTACAACGCGTTGCGCATACACCACTACGAGCGCGAGCTCTGCGACCAGAAGGACGGCACGACGATCCGTCCGGAGAAGATGGCCGAGCTCGACAACCTCCTGAACGCCTGCATCCGCCACGGCATCTACCTGACCACGGACCTTTTCGTGTCGCGGGACATCCCATGGCGTTCCTGCGGCATCGACCGAGACGGCCGCGTGCCAATGCAGGAGTACAAGGAACTCGTGTTGTTCCATGAAGGCGCCTTCAGGAACTACCTCGATTTTTCGCGACAGCTTCTTGGGCACGTCAATCCCGGGACAGGCCGCCGCTGGGCCGACGAGCCCGCTTTCGCATTCCTCGCGCTTGTCAACGAGGGCAACCCGGGGAACTACGGCTACGGCTTCATGAAGAATCTGCCGGAGGCGAAGACGGCATGGGGGAAGTGGCTTGCCGCGCACAAGGCGAAAGAGCCCAGGACGTATGCCAATATCACGGACAAGGTGCCGGACAACTGCCGTGAGAATTCGCCGCAGAACTGCGCCTATTCGCTTTTTCTCGCCGATGTCGAAATTTCATTTGCAAAGAGGATGACGGCCTTCATTCGCGAAGAGATCAAGTCCCAGGTCCTTCTGACCGACCACTCCGGCTGGAACAATCCAATCCACTACCAGCTCGCGCGCACCCACTACGACTATGTCGACGACCATTTCTACGTCGACCACCCCGAGTTTCTCGAGCGAAGCTGGAACCTGCCCAGCAAGTGCCCGAACGCCAATCCCGTCTGCGGCTCGAACATCGGTTTCGAGGCGGTAGCCAGGCATCGACTGCTCGACCGCCCGTTCACGCTGACCGAATTCAACTATTCGGGCCCCGGCCAGTTCCGCGGCGTCGGCGGCATGATGCTAGGCGCGCAGGCGGCGCTCCAGGAGTACGACGGTATCTGGCGGTTCGCCTGGAGCCACAGCGCGGACGGACTTCTCACGTCGCGGCCGATCAGCTACTTCGATGTCGCCAATGATCCGCTCCAGCGCGCGACGGAACGCGCAGTCACGATGCTGTACATGCGCGGGGACATGAAGCCGCTCTCGGGAAAGCATGCGGTTGTCCTGCCCGAGAAGGCGCTTCGCATCGATTTCCGCTGCGGCCCGCATCCGGACGTCAGGGATATGTGGTATGGCTGGTTTGCTCGCTTTGGCACGCTTGTCGCCGAGGCGATGCCTGCCGAGGCGTCATCGGGCGGAATCTTCCCTGAAATCTATTCGCGCACGTCGGACGACTACCGCAAGTGGGCCGAAGGCAGGCGTCCCGGCGACGGGCAGGTGGTCGTCAATCGCAAAAGTCGGCTCTTCGGCGTCAACACGCCCCGCACAGTCGGCTTTTTCGCGGAAGCGGGTATGCGCACAATCGGACCGCTTGCGGCGAAGCTCGACGGAAAAGTTCCGGCGGCGGTATGGGTTAGTGCGCTCGACGATTTGCCGGTCGCGTCGTCCAGACGTCTTCTCTTCACGCATGTCGCGGACGTTCAGGACGAAGGGACTGTCTATGCGGATGCCACGAAGAAGGTGCTCCTCAAGTGGGGACGACTCCCGCACCTCATGCGTCGGAGCGCGGTGGAAGTGACGCTCAAGTTCGTCGACACGAAGCCGTGCAAGATATATGCGCTCTCGGCGGACGGCACGCGCCGTGCGAAGGTGAAGGTCGTCCAGAATGGCGGCGAAGTCTCCTTTGTCGCGAATACCGCACGTGACCCCGCCGAGGCGACTTGCCACTACGAAATCTTACGCTAGAAACGACGGAAGGTAAAATCATGGGGAAAAGCATTCTTGCGACAACGTTTGCCCTTGCAGCAGTCCCGGCATTTGCCAGCGGAAGCGAAGTGCGTCTAAAAGGCGAGCTTGGCGTGAGGCTCGACAGGATGATCGAGAACCACGTCGCCGCGCAGGATGTTGAATACATCACCGCGCCGTTCATGGAGAAGACCGAACGGTGCGGCTGGTGGCAGACCGAGTTCTGGGGCAAGTGGATGCATTCGGCGGTGCCGTATTTGCGATATGCGGCAGACGGGAAGTGTAAAGTTGCGGAGGAGCTTTGTTCCAAGATTGAACGGGGCGTGGATTGGGTCCTCGCGTCGCAGGAGGCAAGCGGTTACATTGGAAATTACCCAGAAGAGCTCCGCTGCGGCGAGGGCTGGGATGTGTGGGGCATGAAGTACACGATGATGGGGCTACTCCATTATTATGACTTGAAGAATCAGTTGGAGGAAGACGACGCCTCTCGTGCGCTGGAGGCGGCGAAGAGGCTTTGCGACTACGTAATTGCCGAAATTGGGCCGGACGGCAAACGCGGACGCGAAGTGTGGCAGACCGGCAATTGGTCAGGCTATGCGAGTTCATCAATCCTAGAACCTGTCGTATGGCTTTACAATCGTACAGGCGAAAAGAAATATCTAGACTTCGCAACTTACATTGTCAAGGGAATGGCAGAACCGAAAAAAGGCCCCCGGCTTGTCGACAAGGCTCTCGACGGCGTTTCCGTGGCCGATCGCAACGATCCTGGCTACAGGAATGATGCAGAATGGGCGTATGTGTGCAAGCATGGACGGAGCAAGGCGTACGAAATGATGAGCTGCTACCAGGGACTGCTCGAATATTTCGAAGTGATTTCCTCGTCGCCCCGTCTCTTGTCCGACGTCTCGTGTCCAATCCATGCCGAAGACATCATTCGCGCGGCGGTGATGACCGCAGGAGACATTGTGAAGGAGGAAGTGAATCTGGCGGGAGGGTGTACATCTAGCGAGGCGTGGTTCCATGGCGCGGGAAAGCAGCATCTGCCGTACATGCGCCTTCAGGAGACTTGCGTCACTATCACATGGATGCGGCTCTGCCAGAAACTCCTCGACATTACGGGGGATCCGAAATGGGCGGACGAAATCGAAAAGACGTTCTACAACGCCTACCTCGCGGCGATGAAGCCGGACGGTTCCGAGTTCGCGGGTTACACGCCGCTTTCAGGCAACCGCTACCATGGGCAGCACCACTGCTACATGCACGTCGACTGCTGCACCGCCAACGGTCCGCGCGGATTCCTGTGCTTCCTGGACGAGTTGTTCCGCGCGAAAGACGGCTCGGCGATATTCAACTTCTACGCCTCCGCGCTTGTGAAGGGTGAATTCCCGGATGGACGCAAAGTCGCGTTCGACATGTATTCGCTCTATCCGCGAATGGATTCCGTTCGCATCGTGAGCCACACGGAGGGAGTTGGCGAAATCCCGCTCAAGCTGCGCATTCCGGCATGGTGCGGCAAGGCGGATGTCAAGTTGAACGGGAAGGCGCTGGACGGCGTAAAGAGCGGCAGTTATTTCACGGTCGAACACGAATGGCGGTTTGGAGATGTTGTCGAAATCAAGTTCGACATGCCTGTCGTCGCACATACGCTCGACCATCACATCGCGTTCACTCGCGGACCTGTGCTCCTGGCCCGCGACAGCCGGTTCGGCGACGGCGACATGACCGAGCCTTTCAGGCCCGGAGTCAAGGACGGGCAGATCATGTCGACGTTCGCGCCGGTGCGCACCCCCTCTGACGACATCTGGATGGCGTTCTCCGCGACGCTTCCCATAGGTTCTCACTCCGAGAATCCCGAGGCCTCGCTGCAGACGACCGTGTCCCTCTGCGACTACGCTTCGGCCGGCGACACATGGACGCGCGACAACTTCTACCGTACATGGTTCCCGATAGAGTACACACCGTAATTGAACTGATCATGAATTCAAAAGCCATCGTTACGCTCGGCTGCGCTTTGTACGCTGTTTTGTGCAATGCCGAGATGGAGTACGCGACCCCCGAGTCGCAGGGTGTCGACTCGCAGGCTATCATCGGCTGGATCGACGCGTGCGAAAAGACGTTCGACGGCGGGAAGGAAGGGAGCGTTCACGGCTTTGTCATCGTCCGCCACGGCAAAACGATAGCCGAGGGCAGCTGGAAGCCATTCGACACGCTGAACGAGCCGCACATGCTCTACTCCCACTCAAAGAGCTTTACATCGACCGCTGTCGGCTTTCTCGCCGACGACGGAAAGATCGACATCGACGAGCGGATAGCCGACATATTCCCGGAAGAGCTTCCTGCGAATCCGTCCGACAATCTCCGCCAGCTTCGCGTGCGCGACCTGCTCACGATGAACGTCGGCAAGAAGGACCATCTTCTGAGGGACGACGGCGACTGGGTCGGGGAGTTCCTCTCCAAGGACTTCGTGAAGACGCCCGGCACCTGCTTTCGCTACGATTCGGATGCGACCTACATGCTTGCGGCGATTGTCGAGAAGCGCACCGGTCGCAAGCTAATGGACTTCCTCAAAGAACGCATGTTCGACAAGATCGGCATCACGTCTGCCTGGTCAACCACCTCGCCACAGGGAATCGCGTGTGGCGGCTGGGGGATGAACATGACGACTCGCGAGCTTGCGCGCTTTGGACAGCTGTATCTCCAGCATGGCACATGGGGTGCCGAACGCGTCCTCTCGCCGGACTGGGTTGCGCTTGCGACGACGCGCCACACGTGGAGCGGCTGGGGCAACGTCGGCGTGAAGGCCCTCGGAGAAGGCACCGACTGGGAACAGGGCTACGGCTTCCAGTTCTGGCGCTGCCGCCACGGGGCGTATCGCGCCGACGGCGCCGCCGGGCAGCTCACAGTCGTCATGCCCGAATGCGACATGGTCGTTTCAGTCAACGCGGGTCTCTCCGACATGCAGAAGGAGCTTTCACTCGTATGGGAGCATCTTCTTCCGTCTGTGAAGTCCAATGATGCGCCCATTCCCGAGAACCCGGTTGCGCTCGCCGCGCTACGCGCCAAGATCGCTTCGCTTGAAATCAAGCTTCCCGGCGTCAATTACGAACGCCGCCCCGGTGCATGCGACGACCGCGGACCGGAGCTTCACTCTTTTACATTCAAGGACAATCCACGTGGATTCAAGTCATTTAGCTACCAGTTGGGCGACGACAATGTATATGCGTGCATGATCGAGACGAGGGCTGGAAAGCAGCATTTTGCAGCTGGAACCGCAAGGAGCCGTCTTGGACTGTGGCAGAGGGGCCTGATCAGGGTCGATCCAGAGGCGTACGAGCACCCTGGCGCGTATGTCGGCGAACACAAAATCGCTTCTACTTGCTGGTATGGCGCCGACGGAGCCTTTCATCTAAAAGTCTATTTCACGGGCGACACGGGATATCTCGAGCTTACGGACAAGAACGGCAATCTCTCCGGCGAATTCTGGGCTATGAACGGCTGCCTGCTGGAGTCGGGCGGCGAAGAAGGCCTTTTGCGCCGCGCAAAAGAGACGTTGAAGATTGACACGGTATCCGGTGCCAACGTTCAGTGGGCACCATTAAGAGGTGTTGAACCGTCCGCGACGGGCGTGTTCAGAGGCGTGTGGAATTGGGACAGCGCATTCCATGCGATGGCGATAGTGCGATGGGATCCTGACCTCGCCAGGGAACAATTCCTCATCATGGAGAAATTCCAGGGCGAGGACGGGATGCTGCCGGACGTGGTGTTCGAAGATCCTGCGGAAGGAGTGTTCCGCGGCTGCACAAAGCCGCCGGTTTGGGGGTGGGCTGTGTGGGCCATGGACCGAGCCGCTCCAGACGATGCATTTCTCGGCAAGGCGTACGAATCGTTGAAACGGTACGAAAAGTTTTGGCGGACGAAAAGGTTTTCGCAGGACGAGAGAATGTTCCACTACGACGGAAACTCCGACAACCCCGCGCTGAGAAGACAGTACTGCGGATGGGAGTCCGGCTGGGACGATTCTCCGCGTTGGGATGGCAATCCCGCCAAAGTGCTACCTATCGACCTCAATTGCTGGATGGTTCTCTACTATCGGTCGTTGCGCGATATCGCCGCAAGACTTCGACTCGGTGCCGAGAGTGAATTGTGGGAAAAAGAGGCCGTCGATCTTGCCTCGCGTGTCGAGGGTCGCCTTTGGGACGACGTCGACGGCTGCTATTACGATTGGGACATGGAGAAGAGAGGTTTTTCTCGCGTTCTTTCGCCGGCTTCGTTCATGCCGCTCTTCATCGGCACAGCTTCAAACGCGCGAGCGGCGGCCATGGCGCGGCAGGCCAAGCGCCTGGAGCCAGGCTGGCCGACGGTTTCTTACGATCATCCGGAATACAAGCCGGATGTCTACTGGCGTGGACGAACATGGTTGAATGTCGCATATTTTGCGCTCAAAGGGCTTAAGTTCTATGGCCACGAGGAGACGGCAAATGCCGGACGGGCTACGCTCTTGCACTGGGTTGACTCCTACAAGCCGTCAATCCACGAGAACTACAATTCACGAACAGGGGAACCTCTTGGCACCTGCGACTTTGGGTGGAGTGCGGTTTTCACGTTGAAATTCATCACAGACTGGACCATGCCGCGCGAAGCAGAATTGCCGTGCGGTAAGGAATCCGCAAATCACATATACAAGGAGTAGAAAATGATGAAGCTACATTGGTTGAAAGCTGCGCTGGGATGCCTCGCCTCGGCATTGGTGGCGACGAAGGCTTATGCGGACGAGGAACGGTATGTCGGCATAGGAATTGACACCGGGACGCCGGCGGTTAGCGCTCGAGCATCAGCCGTGCATGTAGAGGAAGGGCTTCCGTATTTGGATACGAGGCTTCCCCTTGAAGAGCGGATAAATGACATCCTCGGACGGCTGACCATGGAGGAGAAGGCCCATCTTCTGCATGCGACGGGGAATCTCTCGCTCGGGAACATTCCGCGGATCAGGCTTGAGAATTTCCGGATGGCCGATTCCGGCAACGGGCCCCGGGCCGAAACCCAGCCTGGCGTTACGTATTTTCCCGTTACCATTGGCATGGCAGCCACGTTCGACAGAGACCTGGCAAGGGACGTCGGACGTGCAATGGGGGCGGAGACGCGTGCGGTGTTTGACGAGTCCGATCAAGGTGGCGTCTGCAGAATGTTGCTCGGCCCGGGGCTGAACATGGCTAGGAGCCCCCTTGCCGCAAGGAACTTCGAGTATGCGGGCGAGGATCCCGTCCTGAGCGGCGAGATAATCGCCGCGATTATCGAGGGACTGCAGTCAAGGCGCGTGGCGGCGTGTCCGAAGCACTGGTGCTTCAACGACCATGAATGGTGCCGCAGCGGGCTGGGAGTGCGCTGTGGCGAAAGAGCAGCACGGGAGATATACCTGCGTCCGTTTGAAATAGCGCTCAAGAAGGCAGGGCCGTGGTCAATGATGAATACCGGTGTAAAGCTGGACGGCATCCATGTCAGCTGGAACACAAACCTCAACGACATAGCATTGAAGGAATGGGGCTGGGACGGAGCGATCATAACCGATTGGGGCGTATGGTATGACGAAGTCAAGGCGCTTAACGGAGGCACTACGATTGAAACCTGCTGCGGGGAGGATGCCGAACGCGACAGGCGGGAGGTCGAGCTTGTCCGACGGGGAATTGTCGATCGAAACAGGTTTGAGGATGCCGTCCGGCGAGCTCTCAGGCTCTATTTCCGCGTAGGCGCTTTCGACGGAAGAGACGAGGCGGACAGGAAAAACGCCGCCGAATGCGCTGCGTTGTTCAGGAGCGAGGCCCACAAGTCGCTTGCCTACCGCGCGGCTGCCGAATCGATAGTTCTGGCGAAGAACGACGGTTTCCTACCATTGGACAGGAGCCGGAAATACAAGGTCTGCGTCGCAGGTCCCAACGCCGACCAGTACCATTCGATGGTTGACGGCTCCGACCTCTTTTCGCGAGGCGGGTCCGGCGCCATAAAGGCTGCGCGCGAAATCACGCCGCTCGAGGGGTTCTGCGAAGTGTTCGGCCGTGACAACGTCGTTTTCGCACCGGGCATGCGGTTTGAAAACCAAGACCGCAAAGACGCGGTGAGCGTGCCCGGAATGGTTGCGCGACCGATTCTGGAGGCTGCAAAGGAATGTGACATGGTGGTTTTCTGCGGAGGTCTCGACCACTCCCTCGACCGCGAGGGTGGGGACTCTCCGAAAAACGGGGAAATCGGAGACAGGCGCGACTACTGGCTCAAGAGCATTCCGGGCATGTGTCAAGAGGATTTGATACGCTGCGTTGCGGAGGTCAATCCAAACCTTGTCGTGGCGATAACATGCGGGACGCCGGTAAGCGTGGAGGAGTGGCACGAAAAGGCGCGGGCAATATTCTTCACATGGTATGCAGGGGAGTTTGGCGGGAGGGTTCTTGCCGAAATGGTCATGGGGCTTCTCAATCCGTCCGGACGACTCCCGTTCACATTTGGCCAGACCTTGCACGACTGGCCGTGCCACAGAATGGGGCTTGAGACATTCCCCGGCCTGGGGGCGATGCAGAAATGGTCATGGACCCGTGACTGGCCGACCGTGACATACGCCGACGGAATATGGGTGGGCTATCGCGGATTTGACCATTTCAGGACGAAGGTCAGGTATCCTTTCGGATTCGGGCTGTCCTATACTCGCTTCAAGTACGAATGCGCACCGCAGGAAAAGGACGGCGAATGGCGCGTGACCGTCAAGAATACCGGGGCGATGCGCGGCAGGGACGTCGTGCAGTGCTATGTTTCAAAGCCCGCAGCGCCTGGATTGGAAATGCCAGAGAAGGAGCTTGTCGACTTTTCGAGCATTGAACTCGATCCAGGGGAGTCTGGCACATTGGCGTTCAGGCTTGGAGACGAGGCGTTTCGCCACTGGGACGAGGAGTCGCATCAGTGGCGAGTCGGCGCGGGGAGATACAAAATATTGTTAGGTCCGTCGTCGGACAATCTTCCGGTGGAGTACACACGTGTCGTAAGATGACAGATACGATATAATGCTGTCGCGTCCCGCCGAAAACGCGACATTCGTCGAAATCTCGGTGTCGTCGTATTGGCTCGGCGGAAGCTGAGGGGGGAATAAAGGGCAGAACAGGTGCTGACCCTTTTGCCCCTTTTGCCCGTTTTTGCTACAATATTATGCACTGTGCATAGTCTCGATATAACTCACATGCCCGAAATAACCACTCCGCGGAGGAGTGGCGTCCCATGCGCTGCTCTGCTTGTGCATGCACCTTCTTTCCTCGCGTGGCTCGCCACTGCCGCTATCCTGCTCTTTGCGCTGCCGTGCTTTGCGATGACTGTGCGTGCTATGTCCGATATGCGTCTATGGATGACAGTCAACGACAGATCTGCGCCCCTTTGCTGGCCCTGGGACGACTCCGCAGATGCGGCAACGCTTGTGCTTTCGAACAGGATTACCGGCGTGGTATCAGAATTTGATGTCGCGCGCGGCGAGGGCGATACGCACGGAAGCTGTACGCAGCCCGTGCAAATTGCAGAGGCGCTTGTAGACGTCACGCTCGTTCAGACTGCGAATGGAAGCGAAGTCTCACGCGAGACGGCGACGCTTGCGTATGTCGACGGCGCAGGGGGAGGTCCGATAACCGTGCGCGCGAGGGCGTATGGCGAATGGCGGCGCGTGAGAAGCCCCCGCGTGTTCGCTTTTGATTCGGAATGGAACGGCGGGACGGGAGACTCTGGATACGACATCGCGCCACCGTACGACCCCGCGATGCGGATCTGCATCCGCTGAGGGCAGGGCAAAATGAATGTAAAGGCACAGCTTTCGGTCCTGGTTTTTGCCGCCGCGCTCGCGGCGGGAGCGGCGACTTCCATCTCTAATGTCGTCGTGAACCAGCGCTGGCCGTGGAGCGAGAAGGTCGATGTCGATTTCATCCTCTCCGGTGACGCGAGCGACGTCGAGGTGTCCGCCACGTGGGATGGACACGACGAGCCGTTCCTCCTTGGTGCGCTCTCAGACTGCGCGCCCGGACAGCACCGCGTCACATGGGATCCCGCGCAGTCGGCGTATGCAGGCAAGACGCTTACTGGCTTCGCGGTGTCCGTCACGAACGCGGTCATTGTGAAGACTTACGCCGTCATAGACCTTCTCAAGGGTGGATGCACCTACCGCAGTGCGCCGCCGGAAGGCGGATGGACGGACGAATACAAGTCGACGAAGATGGTCTTCCGACGCATCCCCGCGGGAACGTACACGCTGGGCGAGCCGAGGGAGACGTTCGCGTATCTCAATCACTGGGGCGTGGATGAGGCCGCGACGACAATGAACCGGCGGACGGTCGTGTTCACCAACGACTTCTATGTGGGAATCTTCAAGTATACCGAAGCGCAGCACGTCTGCCTCATGGGCACGAGCGGGGCGGGCAGCTTCGAGCCCGTCCACGTTTCATACAACGACCTGCGCGGAGCGCAAACCGGCGTCGACTGGCCGACGACGGGATACAAGGTCGCAGAAGGGTCAATCGTCGCGAAGCTGCGCGCGAAGGCCGGGGACGGAATCGTTGTCGACCTCTGCGAGGAAGAGCAATGGGAGGCCGCGGCGCGCGCCGGGAAGGCGACATTCTGGCCGAACGGCGGAACCGTGGATGAATCAATGGAAGTTCTTGACGGCTATCTTGATGCAATCGCCATCTGGTCCCACGCCACAGCCTTACTGGATCAGAGTCCCGTCGGCCTGAAAAACGACAACGGCTGGGGACTCTACGATGTCGTAGGTCTCGACGGGGAGTGGGTGCTCGACAAAGCTGCGGGCAATTATTCTCCGACTTACGGACTGCCGGACTTCTCCGTCAATCCAACGGGAATTTCAGAGGGATCAAACAGGATCCTGAGGAGCGCCAACGGAAACGGGAAGTCTATAGCGATTTACGACCTCCTGCCCTGCAGACGGCAGATAATGCCGCCCGGCAACGCCGACTACTCCACGCGCTTCTGCATCCACCTCTCGCCGCTTGGCCCGCTTACGTTCGAGGATTTGTAATGCAGTTGTCCGCAGGATTATTTAGCCGTATAGAACGTGTAGGGCGCGCAGCGTTCTGTGCGATCTTTGCGTTCTTCGCGGCAGAAACCGCGTCGAATGCCGATGTTGTCGTCGATTGCGGTTCTGAGATCGTCGTGGCGACAAACGCGGCGTATGCGACGCGGCTCGCGGCGGAGGAGCTGAACTTCTTTTTGAAGGGCGTTCTTGGCGAGGCGTTGCCGGTTGTTGCGCAGAGGACTGAGGGAAAAACGGCGATCGTGTTGGGCGGCGCGTCCGGTGACCGCGCCCTGCCGAGCGGCGTGCGCGGCGCGCCCGCCCTACCATCGGTAGGGGCCGACCACCGGGCGGCCCGCGATGGATTCATGATTGAGGCATGCTCGAATGCCGTGTACATCGCAGGAAACGACGATGACGTCACCGATGTCGACGCCACGGCGGCGCTTCCGGACGAGGCTATTTGGCAGCCGTGCTTCAGGCGCGGCACGCTTTTCGGCGTGTACGCGTTTCTCGAGCGATTCGTCGGGGTGAGGATGTACTTTCCCGGCGAACTCGGAACATGCGTTCCGCGCGCGGATTGCATCGCCGTGCCGGAAGGGCGCATCGAGGAATCGCCCGCGTTTTCGGTGCGGCGCTATGGCTACGAGGACGGAAAAGTTGCACCCGAAATACTCGCGGGAATGAGCGAAACCGATTTCAAGCGGCTCAACTGGTATCGGCTAAGGATGGAGACGTATCACCTTCGTTGCTGCCACGGCGCGAAGACGCATTGCCTTTCGCCGGAGACGTGGGACGCGATATACACCAACGCATGCACGGTAATTGCGGACGGCGGTGGGGCTGCTGTCTTCGATGCGATGCCGAAGGACGGACTCACCTGGGTGCGGCATTGCAACTGCAACTGGTGTATGGAAAACGTTCCGTTCTCGAAATACGACATCGGCTTTGCGACGGACCTCGTGTGGCGGCGCACTGCGGAACTCGCGGGGCGCATAAAGGCGAAGTTCCCGCACGCGCGCGTCTCGCAGATGTCGTACATTCCGTACGCTCGCATACCGACGAACGAGATTCCCGACAACGTCGACGTCTTCGTCGCGCGGAGGGGTCCGTGGGCCGAGGGAACCGCGATCGGCGCGCGGGAGAAGGACGAAGTCGCCGCGTGGCACGCGAAGCTCGGACGGAAGGTGTCGCTCTGGAACTATCCGGACAAGGTGGACTGCTGGAACCTCGAGATGAAGGACATCCCGCAGCTTGCGCCGCGCGCCTGGGCGAGCTACTACCGCGCCGTCGCGCCGCACGTCACCGGCGCGTTCGCGGAAAGCGAAAGCGACCGCTGGATATACAACTACCTCAACTACTACGTCTTCTCGCGCGTCTGCTGGAATCCCGACGCCGACGTGGAGGCGATTCTCGCCGAGCACCACAGGCTTATGTTCGGCGCGGCGGCGGAGGAGATGGCGGAGTTCTTCGACATGCTTGAGAAGTGCTGGATGCAGGTCGTCGCGAAGCCGTACGACACGCCGCTCGGACCCGGCGTGTGCGAGGCGCCGACGGAGGAGGAGCTACATACGAAGATATATTCGCCGGAGGTGCTGTCTCGTCTCGCGTCTCTCGTCTCGTCAGCGTCGTCCAAGGTCGCCGAAGGGACGGTGGAGGCGCGGCGAATCGCGCTTTTCGGGAGAGAGTATTTGGATCCGTTGTGCAGGAGATGACCAATGAACGGCGACTTTCTTAAGAACTTTCACTACACGCCCGACGGGGCGGTGACGCGCGCGGACGCGTTGTGCGGATTCATCAAGGACGAAATCGCCTACGGGAGACTAAAGGCGGGCGAGACGATTCCGACGATCAAGGAGCTGTCGGAGTCGAGCGGGCTCACGTTTCGCGTCGCGCGCGGCGTTGTGGAGCAGCTGGTGCGGGAAGGGTACGTGCGCTCGCGTCCGCGCGTCGGGACGGTTGTCCTTCCGCGCGACGCCACGGCGCTTCGCGGACGTGTTCTGTTCGTCCTTCCCGACGTCGATGCGTGCAGCTACCATGTGACGATGATCGCGGACGCGCTCCGCCGCCGGCTGGGAGCCGCTGGGTACGCGTTCTCCACGGTCGTCTTCTCACAAGACAGGCAGATAGGTCTTTCCTTTTTGAAGCACGAGCTCGTCCGCACGCCCGACGTTGCAATCGCGATCTACAGCACGAAGCCCGTCCGGAAGTGCCTGCGCGAGGCCGGAGTGAAGAGTGTGTTCATCTACGGCGACGAACCTGCCAAGGAGGAGGGGCGCTGGATCCGCTTCTCGGCGGAGGAGGCCATCGGGAACTTCGTCCGGCACTGCGTCCGCACCGGCGTAAAGCGCGTGCTGCAGGTGCGCTTCGACGGAAACGACACGCCGGACGCGAAGGAGGCGCTTGCGGAGAAGGGGATAAAGTCCGGGTGGCTGACGGTTCCGCGCATGGATGGACTCGGACGCTACGAGGGCATCGAGCGCGCGGCCTACAATGTGTTCATGGACCTTCCCCGTTCCGCATTCCCGGACGTCGTCCTCTTCTGGGACGACTTCGTCGCGCAGGGCGCGCTTACGGCGTTCCTCGAGCGGGGCCTGAAGATTCCGCGCGACGTCAAGGTCGTGACGCTTTCGAACCGCGGGCTCGGTCCCGTCTATTCCGAGGCACTCACACGCTTCGAGTGCGATGCCACGGAGACGGGCGAGAAGGTCGCTGCATACGTGCTTGGTCTCCTTGCGAAGGGGCGGCTGCCGCAGCTTCCCGTTGTCGCACCGCGATATGTTTTCGGTAGGACCATGCCGTATTAGCGGGTGAAGGTTGAAAAGTTAGGGAGGGCCGGGCTCTGTCCCGGCCAAAGGTTGAAGGATGGGAGAGGTGGATAAACTTTGCTGGAAGGTGAGAATCGGGTTCGGCGCGGGTGACTTCGCGCAGAACCTGGTGTATCCTGCCGCCGCGATGTATCTGCTCTTCTTCTACACGGACGTTCTCGGCATCGCGCCATCCGCGGCGGCCGCGATCTTTTTCGCCGCGCAGATCGTCGACTTTGTGTGGAATCCGTTTGCCGGCGCATTCATCGACAGCCGCTCTCCGCGCCTTGGCAGGTACCGCACGTGGCTCCTCGCCGCGGGGCTTCCGCTCACCGCGCTTGCCGTGATGTGCTTCTGGAATCCGTTCGGGGAGTCGGGCGGGATTCTGAAAACCGTCTACGCGGCGGTCACGTACATCGCGTTCTCGATGTCCTTCACTCTCGTGAATGTCGCATACGGCGCGCTCGGGGCGTCGCTCAGCCGAGACACGGACGAGATAACCGTCCTGACGGCGGTGAGGATATTCCTTGCGAACGCCGCGTGTCTTGCCGTGGCCGCGGGAGTGCCGATTTTGGTTGGGACGTTTGGCGGCGCGCTCGGTGATCGCGCCCTACCGTGGCGAACGGCAATCTTCATGGGGCTTGGGATGCTGCCGTCGTTTTTGTTTCTTCCGCTGCTGCCATGGCTGCGGCGGAAGCTCGGCACGAGGGGGCTTTTCTATGCGTTTGCGCCAGTTGCGGTAGTGGGAATGGCCGCGCTTTACATCCTTAGCCGTACGGGAGGGACGCGCTCCGTCGCGTCCGCGTGGATCCACGCCGCGCAGTTCGTCAAGGCGACGGGGATAATCGTCGCGACGGGTTATATGTGGGCGCTTGTTCCGGAGGTGATCGGGCATTCCGAACGCCTCACGGGGCGGCGCCTTTCGGCCGTCGTCAACTCGATTATGGGGATATTCTTCCGGCTCGGGATGGCTGTGGGGAAGATTCTTCCCGGCGTCGTTCTCGCCTGGACCGGATACCGCGCCGCCGCGCCGGAGGAATCGGCGTCGCTTTCGTCCGATCCGCGCGCATGGCTCGCCACGATGGGCGTCTTCGCGCTTGTCGCGGCGGCGGCGCTTGTGTTTTCTTTCTCGCAGACAAAGGAGCGGATCGTCTCGAATGCCCCGGATGTCTCTCCCGTGGGGATTGGCGAGATATGGCGTGAGTTTTGCCGCAACAGGCCTCTTCGCGTGCTTGCGCTGTTCTTTGTCCTTGCGTTCGCGATGATGTCCGTCGGCAATGCGGCGGGGGCGTATTTCATGAACGGACTCGAATCGCAGTCTCCGCTTGCGCAGGAAGGTGTGCGCTGGCTCGTCTGCGTCATCCCCGCCATTTTCATCTCCGCCGCCGCGCTCGTCATCTCCCGCTACCGGGTGTAGCCGTCGGCCATTTTGCCCATTTTGCCAAAATTTGACGTGCGTTTCCTATGTTGCAGTGCTTGCTCAAATGATATAATGAATATGTAAATGTTTGAGCAGTCACCAATAAGGAGCCAGCCATGATACGTAAAATCTTAGGCCGCCTTGTCGCGGTCCGTTCGCTCGCAGTCGCGTTTTTCGCGCTCGCGTCCTTCGCGGCATCCGCGACAGACTACATTGACGCGACAGGCAATCCCGCCAGCGCGACATGTACGCCGATCACATCGAGTACGACAACCCTTGAAACGGGCTGGTACGTGGTCGAGGGTGAAGTGTCGATCAGCTCCACCGTCACCGTCAACGGCGATGTAAACCTCATCCTCGCCGACGGCGCGAAGCTGACGGTGAGAGTGTCCGAAAACTATAAGGCCGGCATCCTTGTCGCTAACGATGGCACTACCGTGAACACATTGACGATTTGGTGTCAAAGCGGCGGTACGGGCGAACTTGTGGTAAGCGGAGGCTTTTTTGCAGCAGGTATCGGTGGGGACTATACGACCTCTAATTGCGGCTCGGTGACAATATATGGCGGTGCCGTAACCGCTACCGGCAACTACGGGGCGGGCATTGGTGGCGGTACAGGTGGCGCGGGCGGCGATGTTGCAATCAATGGTGGCTCAGTGGTTGCGAGAGACGGAAGTAGCGGAGATGCCGCTGGCATAGGCAGGGGCGCATTTAGTTCTAAATCACAGGGAACTCTGACGGTAAGCGATAAAATCGAAGTCTTGGCCGGTTCAAGCGAGTCAACCGCGTCAGTGTTGACGCGCAATTCAGATACAGGCGTTGTGACAATAAACGGACAGAAGTGGTTTTTTGCCGGTCCACATAGCCTGCATCAGGGAACGACAAGTTTTACCGCCTATTCCGGTGCTGCCGGTTCTGTCGTTAATATCGATCTTACCGACACTATTAAGGGAGGAACCGGAGTATACACATTTGGCCTGAAGGATGGATCTTCTCTGCCCGAGTGGCTTACTCTTTCAGGTACGACTCTTTCTGGGACGCCGGTGGAGGAGGGTTCATCTACGTTCACATTCGTTGTTGAAGACACTTCGGAGCCCAAGCTCAGCCTTGAAGCCACTTACACCGTTGTTGTAAAAGACAGGTATTCGATAACCTACAAGGACGGCGAAAGCACATTGTCTCTTTATCCGACAAACTACATAAAGGGAACAGGCGTGTCGACTTTGCCGACGCCGATGAAGGCAAGACATGAATTCCAGGGGTGGTTTACAAATTCGCTTTTCACCGGCACCCAGTTTACGTCTATTGCGACAACTGATTCTGGCGATTTTACATTCTACTCCAAGTGGCTGGAATTGACGACTGGCGATGTTCCCGTGACTTTTGTGGGCGAAGGCTCTGCGCCTATCACAAAGACCTGTACCATCGTCGAGTCGAGCATGACGACATTGTCTGATACGGGATCGACAGAAGGTTGGTACGTCGTATACAACAACGTGGCATTCAATTCGTCGGTTACGATTTCCGGCAATGTCAAGCTCGTCCTTATGGACGGCAAGACGATGACGGCGGAGATACCGAACGGCTCCAGCATCAGCAAGGCTGCAATTACAGTAACACCGGGCAATTCGTTGACTATTTACGGGCAGGCCAATGGTTCTGGCAGGATTGAGGCGACGGCGACATCGATTAGCGCCGGTATCGGTGGTGGTTGGAGTCAGGATTGCGGTTCTGTGACAATCAATGGCGGCACTGTTATTGCAAAATCCACTAGCGGTGGTCCGGGTATTGGCGGTGGATATCAAAAGGCAGGCGGCACTGTAACAATCAATGGCGGCACGGTGATCGCAACAGGCGCAAGTTCAACCTATCCCGGAATCGGCGGCGGCGGGTCGAGTTACGAACAAGGCAAGTTGTATGTTGGCGCCAATGTCGTAGTGAAGGCAGGTTCGAGTTCGACGCTTACAGACGCGAACATACAGCCTCATGTTGATGGACAGATAGATTTGACTACATGCTATCAGTATTATTCTGCGGAGACGGTCGGGCCTGCTCCGCTTGTGCAAATAAACAGTGCGTTCAGTGCTTATATCGGCGAGGCGTTTGAGCTTTCGCTCCCGGGCACGGTGAGCGGAGGGACGGATCCGTATTCATTCACGCTCAAAACGCCTGCGAGTCTTCCCTCGTGGCTCAGCAGGACTGGCGATACGCTTTCTGGCACTCCGGCGGCGGTAGGCGATTCCTGCGAGCTTACGTTTACGGTGGCGGATTCCGGTTCGCCCGCACAGAACGCGGAGTTCACATATACGATCACGGTGACGGCCCTGCCGAAGCCGATCACCTATATGAATGGCACAGTTGAGATTACGGGTCTAACGCCATCCAACTACGTCGAGGGCGTGGGTGCGACTCTGCCGACGACGGCACCTGCAGCGAGTGGCTACGAGCTGGAAGGGTGGTATTTAACCCCTGCCTGCGACGGCGAGAAGGTGACGGCGATTTCTGCGGAAGCGACGGGTCCTCAGACGTTCTATGCCAACTGGGCCCCGATTGAATATACGATTACCTACAAGGACAGCGAGACGCTTACGGATCTTCCCGCATCGGCGCTGCCTGCCAACGCTCCGACGACTTACACGATCGAGGCGGCAACGATGCTTCCCGCAACGGCGACAAAGGCGGGCAAGGGCTTCTACGGCTGGTATCTGACTTCCGCCTGCATCGGCGACCCAGAGACATCGATTTCCGCCGGGCAGACTGGACCCAAGACGTTCTACGCAAAGTGGGGCGCGGTGAAGAGCAACGAGACATACGTAAACGCCGCAGGGGCGGTTCAGCCTGCCGTGGAGTGTGTGGAAATTGCGTCTGACACGGTTGAGTGGACCACTGGTTGGTATGTTGCTAAAGATGCGGTTGCTATTTCCGCGAATGTAACAGTTTCCGGCAATGTAAACTTGATTCTTGCCGAAGGTGCAGTGTTGACGGTTGAGGGCAGTACCTATGCCAAGGCTGCAATAGCCGTTCCAAGCGGAGCTTCTCTTACAATATATGCCCAGACGGCCGCTGGAACAGGAGCTCTTGTTGCGACTTGCGGTTCAGCGACGGGTGCTGGCATCGGTGGTGGCAGGGCAGATGACGCTGAAACTGATAATGTTGGAACGGTCACGATCAACGGCGGCACCATAACGGCATCAGGCGGAAACAACTCTTCAGGCATTGGCGGAGGACATAACGGCAATGGCGGCGTTGTTATCATCAACAACGGAATTGTGACGGCCAATGGCGGGAGCTTTGGTGCCGGCATCGGTGGCGGTTATCAGGGCAACGGCGGAAGTGTAACGGTCAACGGAGGTTTCGTTACGGCATCAAGTAAATCTTCTGGTGCTGGCATCGGCAAGGGCTCGTATGGTTCGACTGACGGAAGTCTTACAGTAGCTTCGGGGTTGACGGTTCTGTCCGGCGATAACTCTGAATCAACTGGCGAACTTGTGCCCGACGGCAATGGCGTGGTCGTGCTGGACGGGAAGCTGTACTACGAGATAGGAAAGCCGCGTGTTGTCCCTCTCGCGCAGACGACTGCAGCGTTTGAGGCTTATGCTGGCGAGGCGATTGAGATTAATCTCTCCTCCACCATCGTCGGCGGAACGGCTCCCTACTTGTTCTATGGAGCCGTGCCGACGGGCTTGATGCTTGCGGAGAATGGCGGTGCACTTACTGGTACACTCGCAGCTGGCACACATCCCATCACGCTTACAGTCAAAGATTCGGCTGATGAACAGCAGAGCGAGGAATTCACTTGGACGCTCACGGTTTCTGTTCGTCCTCAGCCGATCACATATATGGACGGATCTGAAGTGATGAAGGGGCTCACGCCGTCCAACTACATAGAAGGCGTGGGCGTAGAGCTGCCTGAGACGGCGAGCAAGACGGGCTATCTCTTCCTCGGTTGGTACACTGTCGCCACGGGCGGCGAGAGGGTGTACTCGGTTTCCGCCGAGGCGACGGGTCCGCAGACGTTCTACGCGCATTGGACGGCCGCCCTCTACACGATCACCTACAAGGACGGAAACACGACGTTGACAGGTCTCGCGCCGACAAACTACGACATCGAGACGGCGACGTTCAATCTTCCGGAGCCGCTGGCACCCGAAGGGAAGGCGTTCGTGGGCTGGTTCACAGATGCAGATTTTAATACACAGGCGACGAGCATTCCCGCAGGCTCGACCGGCAACAAGACGTTCTACGTCAAGTGGCGCGACGCAGAAGCCGGTGAGGGCGAGATGCTCGTCCCGTTCATCAACGGAGACGGCACGCCGCGCGAGGAAATGTGCAAGGTCATGACATCTGCTATGACGACGCTCGAGACGGGCTGGTACGTTGTTAACAACGACCTCGAGATCAACTCTTCCGTAACGATAGGCGGCAATGTCAATATTGTTCTTGCTGATAGAAAGACATTGACGGTGAACGCAAATAACGCCTGGGCGACAGCCGGTATTGCAGTCGCAGCCGGGAGTTCGCTTTCGATATACGGTCAGGCAGAAGGTACAGGTTCGCTAAATGCTACTGGTGGCGATTATGGCGCGGGCATTGGAAGTGGATACAACAAGAACGCTGGAAATGTAACGATTAACGGCGGCACTGTCACTGCAACAGGCCATGATGGCGCGGGCATTGGCGGCGCGCCATCTGGTGTTTGCGGAACGGTAACAGTCAATCGCGGTACGGTTGTTGCAACTGGCGGAGGCATGTGCCCTGGAATCGGAAGCGGGAGTTCTGTAAGTGCCGGTGGCACAGTGATAATAAATGGAGGCGATGTGACCGCTACTGGCGGCTCGGGTGGCGCAGCCGGTATCGGCGGCGGCAACAACTGCCCTGGTGGAATTGTGACAATCACAGGTGGAACGGTTGTAGCGACAGGAACTAACGGTGCAGGTATCGGCGGCTCTGGATCTGGTGCTGGCGCGGCTGTGACGATAACGGGTGGTTCGGTGTCGGCAATAGCAGGAGCAGCTTATAGATATGGCATTGGAGGCGGCAATACGGCTACTGACCAAGGATCGCTGACAGTCGGCGACGGGATGGTCGTTCGTGCAGGCGAGGGAGAAAATCCGGCCGACGAACTGGATGTTGATTCGAACGGCGTCGTGACGCTTGTTTCACGCCGCTACTACGCTGTTGACGATGGGAGCGCGCCAATCGGCCCGACGCTCTACGAGATACAGTACTTCGACGGACAGTACAACCAGATTCAGGTCGAGCCTTCGAAGTACGAGGCCGGAACGGTGACAGTCCTCGGTACGCCTGCGGAGAAACCCGGATATGTGTTTGTCGGTTGGTACACGCTGCCCAACTTCAACAGTGAAAAGGTGACGCAGATAGGCGCGGATGAAACAGGCGTCAAGATGTTCTACGCCAAGTGGGAGAAGGCGTCAGAACGTGCGGTAGTGGATTATCTTGATGTTGACGGCGTCGAGAAGTCAGTTGAATGCACGATTATCTCCGGCGAGAAGGATCTGCTCACCAACGGATGGTACGCCGTCACCAACAGTGTGACATTGACGCACGGCCTTGGCGTTACGAATGACGTCAGGCTGGTTATCGCCGACAACGTGACCCTAACGGTGTCGAATGGAACTTTCGGAAAGGCCGGCATCCATGTTCCGTCCGACAGCTTCCTGACGATCTTCGGGCAGTCAGGAGATTCTGGCGTTTTGTCCGTCACTGGTGGAAGCTATGGCGCAGGCATCGGCGGCGACAGGGATGAAGCATCCAGCGGCGCTGTGACGGTCAACGGCGGTGTCGTTATCGCCCAAGGCGGCAGCAAGGGCGCCGGCATTGGCGGCGGCGGCAGTGGCTCCGGTGGCGCGGTGACGATCAACGGCGGCACGGTGACGGCAAGCGGCGGCAACGACGCAGCAGGTATCGGCGGTGGATATACGGGATCCTGCGGTGCGGTGACGATTAACGGCGGCACGGTGACGGCAAATGGCGGAGCCTCTTCGTATGATTCGGGAGCCGGTATCGGTGGCGGCGGTTACGGCGGAAGCGGTGGCGATGTCGTTATCAACGGCGGCACGGTGACAGCAACAAGTGGAGGCCGTTATTCCGACGGCATTGGCAGAGGCAATGGCGAGGGAAGCAGAGGAACGCTCAAGGCGGGCGAGGGCATGAACGTCTGGGCCGGAGCTAATGCCGATTCTGCAGAGGAACTCACGCAGAAGAAGAATGACGGCACATTCTGGATTTTTGACACGAGCAGCTACTACCACGCCGAGACGGCGACGGCGGAGAGCGAGTTCAACATCTATTACTGCGATTCCGATGGTGAGACGCCGCTCGACCTCTCGCCTGCGAAGTATCAGAGCGGGACGGGTCTCGCCGAGCTTCCGACGCCTGCTGCACGGACGGGCTTCACGTTCGCCGGCTGGTGGACGAGCCAGTGGGCGCATCTTGCCGAGCCGGTTACGGAAATCGCACCTGGTTCGACCGGCAACGTCACGATATACGCCAAGTGGACGGCGAACATATATACAATCACATACGTGACGGATCCGATGGCCATTGAAGGTCTCGAGCCTGTGAGCTACACTTACGGGACCGGTGTCGCTGAGCTGCCCGAGCCGGAATCGTCCAATCCCTACATGATATTCGACGGATGGTATGAAAATTCCGTTAAGGTCACGTCGATCTCCGCAACGGCTGTCGGCGACAAGACGCTGACCGCCAGGTGGATTGAGGACGCGACGAAAATAACGTCCGTCACGTTCGTCGGGGCTGAAGGCTCTCAGTCGGAATCCTGCCGCGTGCTCACGACGGACGTCACCGCGCTTGAGACGGGCTGGTACGTGGTCAACTCCGACCTCGCCTATGGCGCGCATGGTCTTACTATTTCGGGCGACGTCAAGCTGGTGCTCGCGGACGGCGCGTCGTTGACGGCCACCGCAGCGAGCTATTCGCAGAAGGCCGGCATCAACGTCCCCGAAGGCGCGTCGCTTACGATCTACGCGCAGAGCGAAGGGACGGGCGAGCTGTCCGTGGCGGGCGATCCCGAGAACCTCGGCTATGCCGCCGGCATCGGCGGAAACGCGAACGAGTCCTGCGGCACGGTGACGATCTACGGCGGCATTGTGACGGCGACAGGCGGCGACATGGCCGCGGGCATCGGCGGCGGCTATTATGGCGACGGCGGAGCGGTGACCATCAACGGCGGTGTCGTGACGGCGACTGGCGGACCCGGCGAATCTGGCATCGGAAAGGGTGCCGGAGCCGAAAACCAGGTTCTGCTCACGGTCGGCGGCGGAATCAGCGTGTTTGTCGGCGACAACGCGAACCCGTCCATCGACATGCTTGAGGTCGATGAGCATGGTGTGGCCACGATGCCCTCGCGTCCCAAGCAGTATTACATCGTGCGTGCCGATTCGGGCGAGCCTGCGTTCGAGATCGTTGACGGCGTGCTTGTCGGCGCGAATCTGAAGGGCAATGCCGACATTGTCATCCCCGACAGCGTGTTGGAGATAGGCCAGAGGGTATTCGAGGACGAAACGGTGCTCGCGAGCGTCGTCATCCCGAACAGCGTGACGAACATCGGCTATTCCGTGTTCGACGGTTGCACGTCTCTTACGAACATGACGTTCGGCACGGGCTTGAAGGCTATCGGACGGTATGCCTTCAGCCACTGCACGGCGCTGGAAGAACTGGCAATACCAGGCAACGTCGAGCATGTCTGCGAAGGGGCGTTCTACGGCTGCTCCTGTCTTGTTTCGCTGACGATCGAGGAAGGCGTGAAGACGATCGATACCTATGCGTTCTACGGGTGTTCTGTTCTGACGGGCGATTCCGCGGAAGGACTTTACTTCCCGGACGGTTTGGAGGAGATCGGCGATTCCGCATTCATTTCCTGTCCTCAGCTTGAGAAGGTTTCCCTGCCGGGTTCGATGTATGTACCGGGTGCTCCGATGTCGCAGGCGTTCGGTTCAGACACGGAAGTTGTCTATCGCACAACCGAACCAATCTTCTACATTCTCGGCGACACGCTCTATTCGGTCGATACGAAGGGCAATGCCTCTATCACGATTCCCGCAACCGTGAAGAAGATCGGCACGGCATCCTTGCGGAACATCCCCACGCTTGAGCGCGTGACTGTTCCCGCCAGCGTGACGAACATTGCATCGCTCGCGTTCTACGCCTGCTCCAATCTCGTTGAGGTGGCGATTGGAGATAGCGTCGAGAGCATCGACAGCGACGCCTTCGCCGAATGCACGAGCCTGACGGACGTGACGATACCGGACAGCGTGGCGGTTATCGGCAGACGCGCGTTCAAGGACTGCGCGGCGCTTGAAAGCGCGACCGTGCTTGCGGGCGATATCGGAGACGATGCGTTCAACGGGTGCACGAACCTCGCGACGGTCGTGTTTGGCGACGGCGTGACAGGGATAGGCGATTCGGCGTTCCGCGGATGCATCCCGCTGACGTCCCTGGCGGTGCCCGGCAATGTCGCGGCGATTGGCAGCTCTGCGTTCTGGGGATGCTCGAACCTCGTTGAAGTCGTAATATCCAACGGCGTCAGCAAGACTATAGGCGACTGGGCGTTCAGCTCGTGCGAGAGCCTTGCGACGCTGTCGCTCGGCGAAGGCGTAGCATCCATAGGCGAGCGCGCGTTCATGAACTGCAGGGCCCTTGCCATCCTTGCCATGCCCGACAGCGTCGAAACGATTGGCGCGTCGGCATTCAGCGGCTGCAGCGGACTCGCAACGCTGACATTCGGAAGCGGGCTAAAGACGGTTGGGTCCGAGGCGTTCGACGGGTGCTCTTCCCTTGAAAACGACGCGGAAGGGCTCTACTTCCCCGATGGCCTTGAGTCGATCGGAGCCGATGCGTTCAGGATGTGCAACAAGCTGACGAAGGTCTCGCTGCCTAGCTCGCAGTACGCCAACGGCGCGATCCATCCCGCGTTCGACTACTGGCAGGTGACGGTGGACTATCGCGGCGTCGCGCCGGTGTTCTACGTCGATGCGGATGGCTTTATGCGCTCTGTTAATCTCAAGGGGGCCACTGAAATAACCATTCCTTCGACTGTGCATGATATGCAGATAGGTGCATTTGCCGAATCTGATACGCTCACGAGCGTCGTAATCCCGTCGTCTGTGACGAATATTGCCATGGGCGCGTTCCGTGCCTGCCCGGATCTTGGGCACGTTACGATTTCCGAGGGGGTGAAGACCATCGGCGAAAATGCCTTCATGGGCTGCGCAAGCCTTGCAGAGCTGACAATTCCGAATGGCGTGACCGTCATTGGAGACATGGCGTTCTGGCGCTGCACGGCGCTTGAGAGCATCACTGTACCTAAGGGTGTGGACATTGGAATGTTTGCCTTCTACGGTTGCAGTTCAATGACCAGCGTCAATATCGCAGGAGAGGCGACGCGGATGAGGTTGTCGTCGAGAATGCTGCTTCGGGCTACATCGTCTAATCCAGACGCGACATCGGTTGGCGGCTTTGCATTCTATGAGTGCAGCAACCTGACTAGTGCCACCATCGGCAGTGCGGTTGATGAGATTGGCGGCGGTGCGTTCGGCGCATGCCCGAAGCTAACCACCGTCACGCTCCAGAACAACGATAACTTTACGACGGACAACGGCATGCTTCTCACGAAGGACGGCGCAACGCTCGTCTCCGTGTATGGCAGCAACACGAGCGTGACGGTTCCGGAAGGTGTTGCGGCAATTAAGGAAGGCGCTTGTGCGGGAGACGGTAAGCTGACGAGCGTTGTTCTGCCGAGCGGCGTGACGACAATTGGCGAGGCGGCGTTCTCGAACGCGACGCAGCTTGCGACGGCGACGATTCCGAAGAGCGTGACGACGATCGGCGCGAATGCGTTCTGCGACACGGCTCTTGCGACGGTATATGTTGCGAAGGGCGACACCGCGCGCGTACAGGCGCTCGTTGTGGGGACTGGCTACGCAGGCACGGTTGCGTATGTAGAATCCGGCAGCGAGCCTGCGACTGACTGGCCGGCGGATACATCGACCGTCGAGGGCCAGACTGCAGCCGAGGCGTTTGGCATCACTGGCGACCTTGCGACAGCCGATGCGAAGAAGCTCGCCGACTGGGCGAAGGAGAATAGCGTCGAGTTTGAAGGCGCGATCATTACAGACGCATACCTCCTCAACTGCGCCAATACGGCGTCCGCGGTAGAGGCGGCGACCGAGACTGCCGAGGAGGCGATCAAGATCACGGCGATTACGTTCGACAGCGAGGGCAATCCGGTCCTAACCTGCCTGGCGACCTACGGCAACGGAAAGGTCGTT